>NZ_JBEXJN010000031.1:0-118260 GCF_040609115.1 Lentzea sp. NPDC004782 | reverse complement strand
CCGCAGCTCACCCAAACCCAAGACACACAACAAGAAACGGGCCGCCGCTGACACGACGGCCCGCTAAGGAAACTCACCTGACGTTAAAACACCAGATCCACCTCAGGTGGACAAATGCGCCGTTCATCAACGTCTCACGCCGCCGGGGTGACCTTCACGCCGTCGATCACGAACACGAGCGTCTCGTTCGCCTTGATGCCCTGACCGCCCTTGCCGTAGCCCTTGGCCGGCGGCACGACGAGCAGCCGGCGGCCCTTCTCCTTGAGCCCGACGATGCCCTCGTTCCAGCCGTCGATGACCGGCGCCTGACCGACGTTCTGCACGTCGAACGGCTGGCCGCGCTCGAAGGAGCTGTCGAGCACCTTCTTGTCCGAGAACGTGGTGAGCTGGTAGTTCACCGTGGCCGTCGTGCCCTTCTTCACCTCGGCGCCGGTGCCCTGCACCAGGTCCTTGATGATGAGCTGGTCGGTGGGCTTGCAGGCGGGGATCTCCACCTTGGGCGCCGCACCGAAGTCGCCGCTGACCTTGAAGTCGTCGGCCTTGCAGGGAGCCGACGGGTCGGAGGGCTGGGCCGAGCTGCCGCAGCCGGAGAGGCCGGTGACCGCTGCGAGCGCCAGGGACGCGATGAGCAGGACGTTGCGCATGGTGGGGCAGCGTATTGGAGAACACCGGCAGTGGGTGCGTTCGGGTGGGCGGGTCACCCTCACCCGACACGTCCGGGGCAGGTCGCGACGCGCCGTCACCGAAGTGCACGGATGCGGGCGGACGCACGCCTCCGAGGGCGGTTATTCCGGTTCTGAATGTCGCACGAATAGCAGCTTCCTTATGTTTAGGTCGACGCGTACAGTAACTCCGCGCACTTGATCGGACACCGAGCGCATTCGTCCGTTCGGGTAGCGGCCGATGAGGTGACCGCCAGGAGGTGGAACACGTGTCCGCGGAGGCCGGAGGCATCCGCAGCAACCTGATCCAGGAGTTGTTCTGGACTCGGACCGGGTTGCTCCTCCTCATACTCGTGGTGACGTCCGGAACCAGCCTGGCCATTTCCGGTCAAATGGATTCCGGCACAGCGAGAAACATCCTGACCGCGCTGGGCACGGGCACGCTCATATCGGCCGTGGTGAGCTTCACGCAGACGTTGGTCACGTCGAAAGCGGCGCAGAAGGCTCTGCTCGCGCCGGTCGTCGAGGAGAGCCGCAAGGCGCTCAAGGAGCTCAGCGAGCAGTACCGGGCGCTGGACCGGGAGTTCTTCCCCAGCCACGTGTTCGAGCCGACGGCCGAGCCGTCGCCCGTCTTCAACCAGCTGATGATGCAGGACCTGGAGCGGACGCGGCTGTACTGCTTCCGCGGGTTCGCCGGGCGGTACGCGGCGGGCAGAGTCCTGCTGTCGCAGACGGAATGCGAGCTCAGGGCCGTGCTGGCGGACCCGCGCGACGACAACGCGATCAGCGGGCGCGCGCGGTACCTGCTGCGCAACGAGGGCGCGGACGGCGACTACGACGAGATCACCGCACAGCTCAAGGAACAGATCCGCATCGGGCTCGTCGGGCTGTTCGTGGCGCGCAGCCGGTGCAGCAGGATCGACGTCACGATCGTTTCGGACCCGCCGCTGGATCGGCTCGAACTGTTCGACGACTGCGCCTGGATCACGCTCTACAGCAACACCGCCGGAGTGCCGAGACCATATCCCAGGACGCTCAGGTTCACCGAGAGCTCGTTCCTGTACGCGATGGAACGCGCCGAGTTCCTGCGGATCAGCAATTCCAAGGCCGGCTATCACTTCGTCATCACGCCGGGAACTTCGCGAAACGACTTCCTGGCGTTGTTCGAGAAGATCACCGGTGACACTCTCACCGACGACGGGTACCGCGAACTCGAAGACAAGTTCCACGCATTCCGTCGCGAATTCTCCGCATCCGCTCAGTTGAGGAGCTGATCGATCTTGCTAGCCGAGTTCACCGGGTTGTCCGCGCTCGAGGAGCTCGCCGCTCGGGTGAAATGCGCCGAATTTCCCGTCATCGACCACTGGACCGAGGTCGGTGAGTGGTTCCGCGCGTGGGCGGCCCGGCCCGAGCTGCGCAAGGAGCTCAGGGCGCACCTCGACGGGCTCACGCCCCAGCAGGCGACCTGGGTGATCGCCCACTCCCGGGAGACCACGACGCACTTCGCGTGGTGCCTGCGCGACGAACCGGACGAGGCGTTCACGTTCTGGCTGCACGAGTACAAACCGCTCTCGGACTGGCGGACCGGGTACGCGGACTCGGTGCACAACCACCGGTACCACTTCTGCACCACCATCCTGAGCGGCGCGTACCTGCACGAACGCTTCGACGCCCGGCTCGGCGTCGGCGGGCGCACGGTCACCGGCACCGAGCTCACGAACCGCACCCAGTGCACCGAGGGCACCACGGGCACGTTGCTCGCGCACGAGTTCCACCGCATCCCGCGCGCGGCGGACGGGACCATGACGTTCCTGGTCAAGTCACGTGCCGTCACGCCGTGGAGCCTCAGCTACGACCCGGACACCGGGATCAGTCACCGGCACGTGCCGGTCGAGGACCGGCTGGAGGATCTGACGAACCACCTGTAGAAGCCCCGCGCGGGCGGGCGTGACACGCCTACCATCAGCCCACCCGGTGGGAGGGCTGATGATGCGTACGCGCACAACGATTCCGAGGTCTGTCATCGCGGACGTGGAGCAGCGCGTGAGGCGGCTGTGCGAGGACCTGGCCGCGAAGCTGCAGTTCCACGGCTGGCACCACGTGAGCTTCGTCCGCGACAAGGCGGTGCACTTCGCCCGGCGCAACGGCGCCGCGGAGGACATCTGCGAGGTGGCCGCGCTGGTGCACGACCTGAACTACATGGTCCGCCGCAACTCGCTGCCGACCGACGGCGAGGCACTGCGCAGGAAGATCCTGTTCATCTCCGGTGTCTGCCTCGGCGACATCGAGTGGATCGAACGGATCGTCGTCGAGGCGGAGATGCGCACCCGCCACCGCGACATCTCGCTGGAGGCCCAAGCGCTGTCGGACGCCGACACGCTGTTCAAGGCGCTGCCGGTCACGCCGGTCGTCCTCGCGCACAAGTACCTGCAGGAGAACGGGATCACGCTGCGCGAGCTCGCGCACAAGATCGTCGGCGAGCAGGTCTCCAAGGCCGACGAGGGCTACTACTTCTACGACGCCGAGGCCGCCGCGACCTACTCGAAGTGGGCCGAGACGAACCTCCTGCTGTGGCAGCACATCGTGGAGTCCCTCGACGACCCGTGCGTGGAGGAGCTGCTCACCAGGGTCTGAGCGACGTGGATGAAGGGCGCCTTCTTCCACCTGACGTGGAGGAAGGCGCCCTTCATCCACCTCGTCCAGGTCGACCTCGCGGAAAGTGCGGCCTTTTCTTCTTGACAGCGTCAGCCGCCCGCGGGCGCGCTGGGACGTGCGCACAGATCCGCGCTGCCGTGCAACGTGTACGCGAGGCCCATGACGTTGCCGCGGCTCAGCATCTCCCAGCGGGTCAGCCGCAGCGCGTCGCCCGCGCTGAACCCGGCCGCGAGCCGTGCCAGCACCATGCCGGTCACCCAGCCCGCCATGTCCTGCGGCACGGCCACCTCCGGGCTGATCACCGCCGACGCGCCGCCGTCGACGAGCGGGCGCACCAGACCGGGCATCGGTGACGTGCCCACCACGACCGGCTTGCGCGCCGGCCAGTGCGGGCGCGGCCACACACCCTCGCGGTCCCAGCGTGCGATCTCCTCGGCGTCGAGGAACCCCTCGCGGAAATGCAGGTGCACGACGTCCATGACCTCGTCGGCCAACGCGCGTCCCAGCTCCGACGGGCTGACATACGCCGACGACAAGACCTCGGGCGGAAGCATCGACATCAGCTCGGCCACGTGCCGTTCGGTCATCGCCCGGTCCATGCCCGCGTCGACCGCCATCGACACCTCGAACGGCCGCAGGTGTGCTGACACGAACGGCACCAACGGCCCGACAGGCTGCTCCAGCACGCTCGACAGGCCCCAGAAACCGAAGGGACACAACACGTTGCCGCTGTGGTCGGACACCGGGCAGTGCGCGGGCACCTCTCCCCCGGCGCCGAACGGCCCGAACTGCCCCACCGACGCGCACAGCCGATACGGCCCGTCGGCGAACGGCAGGTCGTAGATCAACGACCACGGCACCGGGCCGGGGGTCTCCTCGGCGATCATCAGTCCGGCCGGGCGCACCCGTGCCGGCCGCCGGATCCGGTCGGCGAGCGCGCGGTCGCGGAACAGCCGCGAGTACAGCGCCGAACCCTGCCGGGCGAGCGCGGCGAGATCCGCGCAGAACGCCGGGAAGTCCTTGCCGTACCAGGGATCCAGGCCCGAGGCGACCGGGAACGACCGCGGCAGGTCGCCGAGGTCCAGGCTGCTCCACGACGGCACGCCACCGGCGGCGACCAGCGCCCGGTCCCCGAGCACCAGGATCGACGCGACCCGCGACGACAGCGGTTGGAGGTCGGCGAACGTCCGGGACAGCCGCAACCGCGTGATCGCCTTCGGCTCGCCCGCGCCCACCGGCAGCACCACGCGCTGGACGTGCACCGGCACGACACCGGAGTAGATGACCAGCTCACCACTCCACGGCACGGACGCGTACGGCGTGGTGACCGGGAAGCTCACCCACGGGCTGGAACCCTCCGCCGGCAGCACGAACGACTCCGCCTGCACGCCGCGGCCGTTCATGCTGAGCACGGCCCGCAGCTCCTGGTCGCCCGGCAGGCGAGCCGGGTGCTGCCCGACGTGCACCCACACCTCGTACTCGGCACCGGGCCGCAACGCCCCGGCGACGCCTTCGGTGGCGCCGGGGAGTGCGACCACGACGGTGACCGCGCGGTCGTCCGGCGCGGGCGGCTCCGGCAGCGTCGTGTAGCGGACGAGCCGGCGCCGTTCCAGCTCCCGGAACTGCCAGAGGACGTCCTCGACCCGCCCCTCACCGGTGCCGAGGGGTTCGGCGAGCACCACGTGCGGCGCGCTCCACCCGATCAGCACCGAGGCCTGGTCGACGCCGGGCACCCACGTGTGCACGGCGGTGAACAGCACGACGGGTCGTCCGAGACCGCGCAGCGCCTGCACGACCGGTGCCGTGTCCCACGAGCGCGTGTCGTGCAACGCCACCACGTCGCCGGGCACGTCGGTGATCGACGGCAGGTCCGCGGCCGACGGGAAGTGCCGCAGATCCAGCACGGCGAACCGAACCACCCGAACGGACGTCGTGACCGCGGCGGAGGCCGCGTGCCCGACCGCGAGCCCCGCGCTGACCTGCGCCCACCCGCCGGGGTCGGTCACGACGAGCAACGACTTCGACGGCGTCAGAGCGGCGACGAACTCCAGCGGCGCGCCTTCGCCGCCGGAGACGGTGAACTCAACCGGCGCCACAGCCGTACGCCTGGAAGTGCAGCTAGAACGGCCAGGCAAGCACCGGCAACCCGACCACGGCGTCCACGGCGAGGCCGCAGAAGACGAGCATCAGGTAGAGGTTCGACATGTGGAAGAACTTCATCGTGTTCGTCGATCCGCCGCGGCGAACAACGTTGTGCAGCTTGTGCGCGAAGACCGCGAACCACACGCCCGACACCGCCGCGACAGTCACGTAGATCCAGGACGTGACGGGCGCGAGGGCGAGCGTGCAGACGACGGTGATCCAGCTGTAGATGACGATCTGCCGCGTCACCTGCTGAGCTGTGGCCACCACGGGCAGCATCGGCACACCTGCTCGGGCGTAGTCCTCCTTGAACTTCATCGCGAGCGCCCAGGTGTGTGGCGGAGTCCAGAAGAAGATGACGCCGAACATGACGAGGGCCGGCCACTGCACCGTGCCCGTCACCGCGCTCCAGCCGATGATCACCGGCATGCACCCCGCCATGCCGCCCCAGATGATGTTCTGGGAGGTCCGGCGCTTGAGCACCAGCGTGTAGACGAAGATGTAGAACAGGATGGTCGCCACCGCAAAGGCGGCCGACATGAGGTTGACGAAGATCCACAGGAACGCGAACGAGACGACGCCGAGCACGATGCCGAAGATCAGGGCGTTGCGCGGCGGGATGGCGTTCTGCGCCAGTGGCCTGGCCGTCGTGCGCTTCATGACCGAGTCGATGTCGGCGTCGACGAAGCAGTTGAGGGCATTTGCCGACCCCGCGGCGAGGGTGCCGCCGGTGAGCGTGCAGGCGATCAGCCACAGCGGCGGGAGGCCGTGCTGGGCCAGGAGCATCGCGGGGATCGTGGTGATCAGCAGGAGCTCGATGACCCGCGGCTTGGTGAGAGCCACGTAGGCGCCCACTACCTGACGAGGCGACCTGGTGGGGGCCTCGAGGACGGCACTCATCGTGTGGACGCTCCTCGCATCGCAGAGGTGTGAAAACCAGCGACTGATGGTAACCGCGCAAAGAATTCACAGCCCGTTCGGGTGCTGGTGTGCCTCGGCACACACCCACCTGTAACGCTTCCTGGGACCTTTCAGAGCAACATCCGAATCGCTCAGGACTAGGCTGGCCGGAGGACGAGGGAGAGATGCGGGTCAGGCCGTTCGGGATCGATCAAGCCTGCCCGCCCGAGCTACATAGAGTGGAGCTGTAAGTCCGTGACCGTCACCGACGACATCACCCGGCTCACCAAGGCCGATCTGCCTGACGACTGGACGGAGCTGGACAAGCGCGCCGTCGACACCGCGCGCGTGCTCGCGGCGGACGCCGTGCAGAACGTCGGCAACGGCCATCCCGGTACCGCGATGAGCCTCGCCCCGCTCGCGTACACGCTGTTCCAGCGCGTGTTGCGGCACGACCCCGCCGACGCGGACTGGATCGGCCGCGACCGGTTCGTGCTCTCCGCGGGCCACTCCAGCCTGACGCTCTACATCCAGCTGTTCCTGTCGGGCTACGGCCTGGAGCTGGACGACCTCAAGTCGCTGCGCAAGTGGGGCTCGAAGACGCCCGGTCACCCGGAGCACGGCCACACCAGGGGTGTCGAGATCACGACCGGCCCGCTGGGCTCCGGTCTCGCCTCCGCCGTCGGCATGGCCATGGCCGCCCGCCGCGAGCGCGGCCTGTTCGACCCGGACGCCGCGCCGGGCACCAGCCCGTTCGACCACCACATCTACGTGATCGCCTCCGACGGTGACATCGAGGAGGGCGTCACCTCCGAGGCCTCGTCGCTGGCCGGCACGCAGCAGCTGGGCAACCTGGTCGTCTTCTACGACGACAACAAGATCTCCATCGAGGACGACACGACGATCGCGCTGTCCGAGGACACCGCGGCGCGCTACGAGGCCTACGGCTGGCACGTCCAGGTCGTCGAGTCCGGCGAGAACGTCAAGGGCATCCTCGAAGCGGTCGAGAAGGCCAAGGCCGTCACCGACAAGCCTTCCTTCATCCTGCTGCGCACGATCATCGGCTACCCGGCGCCGAACAAGCAGAACACCGGTGCCGCGCACGGTGCCGCGCTGGGCGTCGACGAGGTCAAGGCCACCAAGGAGATCCTCGGCTTCGACCCCGAGCGGACCTTCGAGGTCGCCGACGAGGTCCTCGCGCACACCCGCGAGGTCGTCAAGCGCGGTGAGCACGCCAAGGCCGAGTGGCAGAAGTCCTTCGACGCGTGGGCCTCGGCCAACCCGGAGAACAAGGCGCTGCTGGACCGCCTGGTCGCCCGCGAGCTGCCCGAGGGCTGGGACGCCGACCTGCCGTCCTACCCGGTGGACGCCAAGGGCCTGCCGACCCGCAAGGCCTCCGGCGAGGTCATCAACGCCCTCGCCAAGCACCTGCCCGAGCTGTGGGGCGGTTCGGCCGACCTGGCCGAGTCGAACCTGACGACCATCAAGGGCGCCAAGTCGTTCGGTCCGGCGGAGATCTCCACGGGCATGTGGAGCGCCGACCCGTACGGCCGCGTGCTGCACTTCGGTGTCCGCGAGAACGCCATGGGCATGATCCTCAACGGCATCGCGCTGCACGGCCCGACCCGCCCGTTCGGCGGCACGTTCCTCGTGTTCTCCGACTACATGCGCCCGGCCGTGCGCCTGGCCGCGATCATGAAGGCCGCCGTCACGTACGTGTGGACGCACGACTCCATCGGCCTGGGCGAGGACGGCCCGACGCACCAGCCGATCGAGCACCTCGCGGCCCTGCGCGCGATCCCGGACTTCGCGGTCGTCCGCCCCGGTGACGCGAACGAGACCGCGTTCGCCTGGAAGGCCGTCATCGAGCAGCTCGGCCCGGTCGGCCTCGCGCTGAGCCGGCAGAACCTGCCGACGCTGGAGGGCACCTCCGCGGAGGGCGTGAAGCGCGGCGGTTACGTGCTCTTCGGTGACGACAACCCCGAGATCGTGATCATCGGAACAGGCTCTGAGCTGCAGGTTGCCGCCGAAGCGGGGAAGGTTCTGCAGGGCGGGGGCGTTGCAGTGCGTGTGGTGTCCATGCCGTCCATCGAGTGGTTCGAGAAGCAGGACGCCGAGTACCGCGAGTCCGTCATCCCGGCGTCGGTCAAGGCACGCGTCGCCGTGGAAGCCGGTATCGCGCAGCCGTGGTACCGCTACGTCGGCGACAACGGCGAGATCGTGTCGATCGAGCACTTCGGCGCCTCGGCCGACTACCAGGTCCTGTTCAAGGAGTTCGGCTTCACGACGGAGAACGTCGTCGCCGCGGCGCGCCGTTCGCTGGAGCGAGTGAGGGGTAACAAGTGAGCAAGGAGAAGCTGGACGCTCTGTCCGGAGCGGGCGTCTCGATCTGGCTGGACGACCTGTCGCGTGAGCGCCTCACCAGCGGCAACCTGGACGAGCTGATCCGCGACTGGAACGTCGTCGGGGTCACGACGAACCCGACGATCTTCGCGGGCGCGCTGTCGAAGGGCGAGTCCTACGACGAGCAGGTCCGCGAGCTCGCCAACCGGGGTGCCGACACCGAGGCGACCATCCGCGAGGTCACCACGACCGACGTGCGCAACGCGTGCGACAAGTTCCGCGACATCTACAACTCGACCAACGGGGTGGACGGCCGCGTCTCCATCGAGGTCGACCCGCGCCTGGCGTTCGACACGGACAAGACCGTGGCCGAGGCGCAGGACCTGTGGAAGACCGTGGACCGGCCCAACCTGCTGGTGAAGATCCCGGCCACCGAGGCGGGTCTGCCGGCGATCACGAAGACGATCGCCGAGGGCATCTCGGTCAACGTCACGCTGATCTTCTCCGTCGAGCGCTACCGGAAGGTCATGGAGGCCTACCTCGACGGTCTGGAGCAGGCCAAGGCCAACGGCCACGACCTGCGCTCGATCCACTCCGTCGCGTCGTTCTTCGTGTCCCGGGTGGACACCGAGATCGACAAGCGGCTCGACGCCATCGGTTCGGACGAGGCGAAGGCGCTGCGCGGCAAGGCGGCTCTCGCCAACGCGTGGATCGCCTACGGCGCGTTCGAGAAGACGTTCCAGGGCGAGCGCTGGGAGGCCCTGAAGGCCGACGGCGCCAACGCGCAGCGCCCGCTGTGGGCGTCGACCGGTGTCAAGGACCCCAGCTACTCCCCGACCCTCTACGTCGACCAGCTCGTCGTCGCCGACGTCGTGAACACGATGCCGGAGAAGACGCTGCGGGCCGTCGCCGACGCGGGCAAGATCACCGGTGACACGGTCACCGGACGCGCCGCAGAGGGCCAGGAGGTGTTCGACCAGCTCGCCGCCGTGGGAATCGACCTGCAGGACGTGTTCGTCGTCCTGGAGAACGAGGGCGTCGAGAAGTTCGAGAAGTCCTGGGAAGAGTTGCTCGAGACGGTGACGAACCAACTGGCTCAACTGAAGGGCTGATCACGAAGTGACCTCCGTCGAAATCGTGAGGTCACCGAACGCCGACCAGGTCAGCACCATCGCTGCTGACCTGGTCGCGGATTCGGTGCCGAGCAAGCTGACCGCGCAGGACCCGACCCTGTGGGGGCCGGAAGCCGAGTCCGAGGCGAGCATTCGTCTCTCGTGGACGACGTTGCACGAGACGTCCCGGGCACTGCTCCCCGATCTCAAGGCTCTGCGCGAGGAACTGCACGCCGAGGGCGTCGACCGCGTCGTTCTCGCCGGGATGGGGGGCTCGTCGCTCGCCCCCGAGGTGATCACGCGGACCGCCGGCGTCCCGCTGGTCGTGCTGGACACCACCGATCCCGCCCAGGTCGCCGACGCGCTCGCCGGTGACCTCGAGCGCACGGTGATCGTGGTGTCGTCCAAGTCCGGTGGCACGGTCGAGACCGACAGCCACCGGCGCATCTTCGAGAAGGCTTTCACCGACGCGGGCATCGACGCCGCGTCGCGCATCGTGGTGGTCACCGACCCCGGCTCGCCGTTGCAGAAGGCGTCGGAGGAAGCGGGCTACCGCAAGGTGTTCCTGGCCGATCCGCACGTGGGTGGCCGTTACTCGGCGCTGACCGCGTTCGGTCTCGTGCCGTCGTACCTCGCCGGTGCCGACGTCGAGTCGCTGCTCGACGACGCGGCCGAGGAGGCCAAGGTCCTCGCGCAGGACTCGGTCGAGAACCCCGCCGTCGTGCTGGCCGCGATCTTCGGTGCCGCGCACGCGCACGGTGCCGAGAAGGTCGTGTTCGCCGACACCGGTTCCGGCATCAAGGGCTTCGGCGACTGGGCCGAGCAGCTGATCGCCGAGTCGACCGGCAAGAACGGCACCGGCCTGCTGCCGGTCGTCGTCGAGGGCCCCGGCGCACCCGGTTTCGTGGACGCGCGCTCGGATGCCACGACCGTCGCGATCGGACCGGCCACCGGCTCGGCGAACGTCGCGGTCGAGGGCAAGCTGGGCGCGCAGTTCCTGCTGTGGGAGTACGCGACCGCGCTCGTCGGCCGGGTGCTCGGCATCAACCCGTTCGACCAGCCCGACGTGGAGGCCGCGAAGAAGGCCGCCCGCGCGCTGCTGGACGCGCCGGTCGCGTCGTCGTCCGAGCCGTCCTTTGTGGATGGTCCGGTGGAGGGCCACGGCACGGACTGGGCCCCGCGCGAGGTGAACACCGTCGCCGAAGCACTGGCGGCGCTGGTCGAAGTGGCGCCCGACCACGGCTACATCTCGGTTCAGGCGTACCTGGACAGGATCGACGACGCGTCGTTCGAGCTGCTCCGCGCGGAGATCGCGAAGAGGACGCACCTGCAGACCACGTTCGGCTGGGGTCCGCGCTTCCTGCACTCGACCGGCCAGTACCACAAGGGCGGTCACCAGAACGGCGTGTTCATCCAGATCACCGGCGAGTCCGGCGACGACCTGGAGGTGCCCGGCCGTCCGTACACGCTGGCGCAGCTGCAGCTCGCGCAGGCGCTCGGCGACGGTCAGGTGCTGGCCGAGCACGGTCGTCCGGTGCTGCGGCTGCACCTGACCGACCGCATCGCAGGTCTGGCCCAGCTCGTCGAGGCAGTCCAGGAGGACGGCTCGTGACCACATCCGAGAAGTGGCGCAACCCGCTGCGGGACGCGGCGGACAAGCGCCTGCCCCGCATCGCGGGCCCGAGCGCGCTGGTCATCTTCGGTGTCACCGGTGACCTGTCGCGCAAGAAGCTGATGCCCGCGATCTACGACCTCGCCAACCGCGGGCTGCTGCCGCCGGGCTTCGGGCTCGTCGGCTTCGCCCGCCGCGACTGGGCCGACCAGGACTTCATGCAGGTCGTGCACGACGCGGTGAAGGAGCACGCCCGCACGCCGTTCAACGAGCACGTGTGGTCGCAGCTCGCCGAAGGCATCCGGTTCGTGCAGGGCACGTTCGACGACGACCAGGCGTTCGACAACCTGGCCTCGTGCCTCGCGGCGCTGGACGCCGAGCGCGGCACGGGCGGCAACCACGCGTTCTACCTGTCGATCCCGCCGGGCGCGTTCCCGACGGTGATCAACCAGCTCAAGCGCGCCGGTCTCGCCCAGACCTCGCGCGACCAGTGGCGCCGCGTGGTCATCGAGAAGCCGTTCGGCCACGACCTCAAGTCGGCCAAGGAGCTGAACCGGACGGTCAACGAGGTCTTCCCCGAGGAGTCGGTGTTCCGCATCGACCACTACCTCGGCAAGGAGACCGTCCAGAACATCCTGGCGCTGCGGTTCGCGAACCAGCTGTACGAACCCATCTGGAACTCGAACTACGTCGACCACGTGCAGATCACCATGGCCGAGGACATCGGTCTCGGTGGCCGCGCCGGCTACTACGACGGCATCGGCGCGACGCGCGACGTCATCCAGAACCACCTGCTGCAGCTGCTCGCGCTGATCGCGATGGAGGAGCCGGTCTCGTTCAAGCCGGCGGACCTGCGCGCGGAGAAGGTGAAGATCCTCTCGGCGACGCGGCCGCTGGAGCCGTTCGAGGAGACCACCGCGCGCGGTCAGTACACCGGTGGCTGGCAGGGCGGTCAGAAGGTGCCCGGTCTGCTGGAGGAGGGCGGGTTCTCGCCCGAGTCGAAGACCGAGACGTTCGGTGCGATCACCTGCGAGATCAACACGCGTCGCTGGGCGGGGGTGCCGTTCTACCTGCGCACCGGCAAGCGGCTGGGCCGTCGCGTCACCGAGGTGGCCGTGGTGTTCAAGCGGGCGCCGCACCTGCCGTTCGACGACACCGCCACCGAGGAGCTCGGCCAGAACGCCCTGGTGGTCCGGGTGCAGCCGGACGAGGGCGTGACCATCCGGTTCGGCTCGAAGGTGCCGGGCAACACGATGGAGGTCCGCGACGTCACGATGGACTTCGGCTACGGCCACTCGTTCACCGAGTCGTCGCCGGAGGCCTACGAGCGGCTGCTGCTGGACGTGCTGCTCGGTGAGCCGTCGCTGTTCCCGAAGAACGACGAGGTCGAGCTCTCCTGGGAGATCCTCGACCCGGTGCTCGACTTCTGGGCTCGCAAGGACGAGCCGCCGCTGGAGAAGTACAAGGCAGGAACCTGGGGTCCGCCGTCGGCGGACGCGATGACCGCCAGGACCGGAAGGCACTGGAGGCGTCCGTGATCATCGACCTTCCCTCGACCACCACCTCGCAGATCAACTCGCGGCTGGTCCGGCTGCGCGACGAGGGCGGTGCGACGACGCTCGGTCGCGTGCTGACCCTGGTCATCGTGACCGAGGACGGCCAGCGCACCGACGCCGCGATCGACGCGGCCAACGACGCCTCGCGCGAGCACCCGTGTCGCGTGATCGTCGTGGCCCGCGGCGCCCGCCAGGCCGCGCCCCGGCTGGACGCGCAGATCCGCGTCGGCGGTGACGCGGGTGCTTCCGAGGTCGTCGTTCTCCGTCTGTACGGAGAGCTGGCCAAGGAAGGTGCCTCGTGCGTCATGCCGCTGCTGCTGCCGGACACCCCGGTCGTGGCGTGGTGGCCGTTCGACGCGCCGGTGTCGCCGTCCAAGGACCCGATCGGCCAGCTCGCCCAGCGCCGCATCACCGACGCGGCGGCCGAGAAGAACCCGATCAAGGCCCTGGAGTCCCGCCGCGCCCACTACGCGCCGGGCGACACGGACCTGGCGTGGACGCGCCTGACGCTGTGGCGCGCCATGCTGGCGGCGTCGCTGGACCTGCCGCCGTACGAGAAGATCGTCGAGGCCGAGGTGACCGGTGAGGCCGACTCGCCGTCCACCGACCTGCTGGCCGCGTGGCTGACCGACAAGCTGAAGGTCCCGGCCAAGCGCTACAAGGCGACCAGCGGCGAGGGCATCGTGCAGGTCAAGCTGGACCGCGCGTCCGGCGCCGTCGAGCTGATCCGCCCGGACGGCAAGGTGGGCACGCTGTCGCAGCCCGGCCAGCCGTCGCGGCGGGTGGCGCTGCAGCGTCGTTCCATCCGCGACTGCCTGGCCGAGGAGCTGCGCCGGTTGGACCCGGACGAGATCTACGCCGCGGCGCTGAAGTCGCTGTCGAAGGTCGCGAAGGGCCGCGCGCCCTCGGCTGCGAAGCCCGAGGAAACCTCGCCCGAGTCCTCCAACGGCAAGGCCGCGGCTCCCGCTCCCGCTGCCAAGAAGTCCAAGGCGAAGGCGAGCTCGTGAGCAACCCGCAAGTTGTGGTCCACCGCGACGGCGACCTCCTGGCCGCCGCCGCGGCGGCCCGCCTGGTGACCCGCATGGTCGACGCCCAGGCCGCCCGCGGCTACGCGTCCGTCGTGCTGACCGGCGGCCGCACGGGCACCGCGGTCCTGGAACACCTGAACCGCAACGGGGCCCGCGACGCCGTGGACTGGTCGCGCGTCGACCTGTACTGGGGCGACGAGCGCTTCCTGCCCTCGGGCCACCCGGACCGCAACGAGACCCAGGCCCGCGCCGCCCTGCTGGACCACGTGCCGGTGGATCCCTCACGCGTGCACGTGATGGAGCCGTCGGACGGCAAGTTCGGCGACGACCCGGAAGCCGCCGCCGAGGCCTACGCGTCACTGCTGGCAGCGCTGGCGCGCCCGGAGGACCACGGCGACGTGCCCACGTTCGACGTCTGCATGCTGGGCGTCGGCGAGGAGGGCCACGTGGCCTCGGTGTTCCCCGCTTCTCCCGCGGTGTACGAGAAGGAGCGGACCGTCGTCGCGGTGCGCAACTGCCCGAAGCCCCCGCCCACGCGCGTCTCGCTGACCCTGTCGTCGGTGCGGTGCGCGCAGGAGGTCTGGCTGATGACCACCGGTGAGGCCAAGGCCGCCGCGGTGGCCATGGCGCTGACCGGGGCGGGCGAGGTTCAGCTGCCGGCCGCGGGAGCGACCGGGCGACGGCGGACGTTGTGGCTGCTGGACGACGCGGCCGCGTCGAAGGTGCCCGCGTTGTTCAAGCCGCCGCTGGCGTGACGGTTCCGGTTCGACCGGCCTCCAAGGCTTCGGCTTTGGGGGCCGTTTTCCTTTGGGGCAGCCCATAGGTAACAGGACAGGCATTCCTCTCGACAACGCGTATCATCCCGAATCGCGTTCAGTAGCGGGGGTTTTGTGGCGAACGGCAGTGCGAAGCGGCGTCCCACCATCGGGATGATCACCGCGGGCCCGCTCATCGAGCTCGCGGGCGAGCAGTGGCGTGGTGTCAGCGACGGCGCGCAGCACCTCGGGTGCGACCTGCTGTGCTTCGTGGGCAACGAGTTGGACCACCCGGACCTGCACAAGCGGCGGGCGAACACGGTGTACGACCTGATCTCGCCCAACCGGATCGATGCGCTCGTCGTGTGGACTACGCGCGTGGGGCAGCTCGTCGGGTCCGAGGGCATGCAGGAGTTCGTGAAGCGGTACGCGCCCATGCCGATGGTGAGTGTGGAGACGTCCCTCGCGCAGTGGCCCACCATCATGATGGACAACCGGGACGGCATGGAGCAGGCCGTCGACCACCTCGTCGAGGTGCACGGGAAGCGGCGGATCGCGTTCGTGCGGGGGCCGCAAACGCATGCGGGGGCGCAGGAGCGGTTCCAGGGGTACCTGGACTCGTTGCGCAAGCACGGGATCCCGTTCGAACCCGAGCTCATCACCATGCCCGGCTCGTTCATCTGGGAGCCCAGCGGCGCGGCCGACGCGGTGCGCAAGATGCTCATCAGGCTTCAGGAGCCGCCGGACGCCATCGCGGCCGCGAACGACGACTACGCCATCGGGGTCGTGTCCGCGTTGGAGGAGCTGGGGTTCCGCACGCCGGAGGACATCGCGGTCGTCGGGTACGACAACCACACCAACGTCCGCACGCACGATCTCGGCTACGTCACGGCCACGGGTGACTGGCCGCCGGACCGGGTGCGGCGCGAGGTGAACATCGACGCGGCGACGCCCGCGTTCACCACCGTGCGCGCGCCGTTCCACGAGATGGGGGTCCGGGCCGCGGAACTGGCGCTGGCGCTCGTGCAGGGCAGGCCGACGCTGCCACGGCAGACCATGCCGACCGAGCTGATCGTCCGGCGGTCGTGCGGCTGCCTGCCGTCCGGACTCGGTGATCACGCGCCCGCGCACGGCCGGTTGAACATCTCCGAGTCGGCGACCGCGGCTACCGTGGCCGACCACCTGCGCAGCTCGCTCGGGCCGCCGTCCACCAGGCTGCCGGAGGGCTGGGCCGAGCAGCTCATCGTCGAGCTGATGGCGGCGGGCCGAGGGGAGGTCGAAGGCGCGGAGTTCCTCAAGCTGCTCGCGGAGTACATCCGCACGAGTGCGCGCGCCGGGTGCGAGCCCGAACGGTGGTGGCCGCCGCTGTTCGACCTCCATCGGTTCGTGACGGCACGCATCAGTGACGCCACGCTCGTCAACGACCTGTGGTTGCGCGTGCAGCTCCTTGTCGGCGATGCGTTCGCCACGGAGGCACGGTTCAAGTACCTCTCGCACGAGCGTCACGAGCAGACGGTGCGCGAGGCCGGGCAACGGCTCATCGCGTCACGTGACGTCGACGAGCTGACGGCCGCCCTCACCGAGGAACTCCCGCGTCTCGGCATCCCCGGCTGTCACGTCATGGCGTACGACTCCCCCGGCATGGCGCGCGCGCTCGTGCGGTACGAGGACAACCAGCTCCAGGATCACGTCAGCACGCCGTTCCCGGCCATCAACCTCACGCCGTACCCGTTCCACCGCGGCCAGCCGTTCAGCGCCATGTGCGTCCCGCTCTACACCGACGAGGACCACCTCGGGTACGCGATCTTCGAGCAGGGCCCGGAACCCGGCTGGATCTACGAGGCGTTGCAGCAGCAGCTAAGCAGCGCACTGCGGGGCATCAGGCTGATGCAGGAGCTGAAGGACGCGCGCGCACGGCTCGAAGAACGTGTCGGCGAGACGGAAGCGCAGCTGCGGCACGCGCAGAAGATGGAAGCCATCGGCAGGTTGACCGGCGGCATCGCGCACGACTTCAACAACATCCTCACCGTCGTGAACGGCAACAGCGAGATGCTGCTGCGCCGCACCCCGCAGGACGATCCGCGCCGCACGGCGATCGAGGACATCCGGCACGCCGGCGAACGGGCCGCGAACCTCACCAGGCAGCTGCTCGCGTTCACCCGCCAGCAGGTCCTGCACCCCGAGTCGCTCGACCTCAAGCACAACCTCACCAAGGTCCACTCGATGTTGCGCACGCTCGTCGGCGACCGGATCGAGCTGGAGCTGGACCTGCCGGAGAACGTGGCACGGGTGTGGGCGGACGCGGGCCAGGTCGAGCAGATCCTGTTCAACCTCGCGGTCAACTCGCGGGACGCGATGCCCGACGGCGGCAAGCTCACCATCGCGATCGCGGACGCCACGCTCGGCCCCGGCGACACCGGTCGCATCGTCGGCGTCCGTCCCGGCCAGTACGTCGTGATGCGCGTGCAGGACACGGGTGCGGGCATGGCACCGGACGTGCAGGCGCAGGTGTTCGAGCCGTACTTCACCACCAAACCGGTCGGCAAGGGCACCGGCCTCGGCCTGTCCACGGTGTTCGGCATCGTGCAGCAGTCCGGCGGCCAGATCGAGCTGATCAGCGCGCCCGGCAAAGGCACGACCATCGAGGTCTACCTGCCGGTGCCGCACGACCACGACGGCACGCCGGAAGCGCCGTGCGCGCGTCGCACGACCTCGCACCGCGGAGCGGGCACGGTGCTCCTCGTGGAGGACGACAGCCAGGTGCGGGTCATGACCCGCCGGTCGCTGGAGAGCGCGGGCTACGCGGTGATCGAGGCGAGCGACGGGCAGGAGGCGCTGCAGCTCGCCACTGCCCACCGCAGCACGATCGACCTGGTGCTGACCGACGTCGTGATGCCGAAGATGGGCGGCCCCGAGCTGGTCCGGCTGCTGCGCTCGACCGGTGCCGCGCCCGCCGTCATCTACATGTCCGGCTACACGACCGACGAGGTCCTCGACGACGAGGTGCTGATCACCAAGCCGTACGTGGAGAGCGAGCTGCTCGAACGCGTGCGGGAGGCACTGCGTCAGGACGCCTGAGCACGACGCGCTACGGCGGCGCGGACCGTCTCGTCCAGCGCCTCGATGCGGAACGGCTTCTGCAGGTAGCCCGCGATGTCGTGCCCGGCGAACCGGCGTTCCAGCGACGTGCGGTCGTGGCCGCTGGTCAGCACGACCGGCACGGTGAGGCCCTCCCGCGCCAGCTCGGCCAGCACCTGCTCACCGGACAGGCCCGGCATGCTGTGGTCGAGCAGCATCGCGCTGACCTCCGCACTGCGCTCGCGCAGGATCGCGATCGCCTCGGAACCGTCGCTGGCCTGCAGCACTGTGAAGCCGAGCTCTTCGAGCAGGCTCACGGTGTACCTCCGCACGGGGTCCTCGTCCTCGACCACGAGCACCAGCCCAGCTTGCGACATGCGCGTCAGTATGCCGGAAACTATTCGTGCCCTCAGCACCAGGTCGACAACTATTTCCGGGAATTCTTCACGAACTGCTCCATCAGGATGACATGGTCCATTTGGATCACACCATTGGTTGTGGGTCTGCGCTAACCTTCGCGGCACCGCTGCCGCTCCACGCTGAGAAAGAGGCACCAGGAAAGGCCAACTTCATGCGTAAAGCGACGGCAGCAGCCGCTCTGGCCGTGCTGTTCACATTGTCGTCCACACCCGCACACGCCGCCGAGGCGATTCCTTCGGACCGCGTGACGATCGACGTGGTGATGGTGAACGGATCCGGGTGCAAGCAGGGCACCGCGGAAGTGGTCGTGGCAGGGGACAACACGTCGTTCTGGGTGATCTACAGCGACTACCTCGCCCAGACGGGCAAAGGTGCCAGCCCGACGGAGATCCGCAAGAACTGCCAGCTCACCCTGCAGATCAACTCACCGCAAGGCTACTCGTACGGCATCGCGGAAGCGGAGTACGCGGGCTACGGGCACCTTGAGCGCGGCGCCACCGGGTCGCAGTCGGTGAATTACTACTTCCAGGGTCAATCGGCCACCACCACGTGGAAGCACTCGTTCACCGGGCCGTTCGACGACAACTGGTCGATCACCCACCGGACCGAGTTCTCGGAGATCGTCTGGTCGCCGTGCGGCGAGAAGCGGAATCTCAACGTCAACAGCTCCCTGAAGGTCGACAAGGGAACCTCGGACGCCAATGAAAACAGTTTCCTGACGATGGACTACACGCGCGGAGAAGTGCGCACGCTGCACCACTTCTCCTGGAAGCGCTGCTGATTCCCGCACAGGCCGCCGCCTCCCTGCTCAACCGCCGCCACCCACCCTGCGAGTTGCGTTGGAAAGGTGTCCCATGATCAACGCGGTTGCCGCTGCCCTGCTGGCCTCAGCGATCGTCATCCCGCCCGGCGCGCCGAACGACACGCCGCCGCCCGACCACATCACGATCGACATCGTCACGATCAACGGCTCGGGCTGCCCCGCGGGCACGGCAGCCGTCGCGGTGTCCGAGGACAACAAGGCGTTCACCGTCACCTACAGCGACTACCTGGCCCAGGTCGGCGTCGGCGCGAAGCCGACAGACCTGCGCAAGAACTGCCAGCTCAACCTGCGGGTCAACGTGCCGCAGGGCTTCACCTACGGCATCGCCTCGGCGGACTACAGAGGTTTCGCGCACCTGGAACCGGGTGCGTACTCCGTCCAGAAGGCGAACTACTACTTCCAGGGCATGTCGCAGACCGAGCAGATCTCCCACCGGTACAACGGGCCCGTCAGCGAGGACTGGCAGGCCACCGACACGACCGAGGTCGCCGCGATCGTCTACTCCCCGTGCGGCGAGAAGCGGAACTTCAACATCAACACAGAGCTCCGGGTCTACGGCGGCACCTCCAACACCGCCACGACCACGAGCTTCATGACGATGGACTCGACCGACGGCAGCCTCGAAACGACGTACCACTTCGCCTGGAAGCACTGCTCGTAACCGCCTCTGAACGGCTACCGCGCACGCCCGATGCGTGTGCGGTAGCACATAAGTGAGCCGAGCGCCGTACCAATCCGCGTGTCTGGCCGTCTGCACTGTGTGACGGGGCAGGTCGGGGCAAAGGGGCAGCAGTTATGCCAACCGCGACATACGCGCAGTACGGTGAGGGCCGGAAGGCTCACAAGGGAGGTCGGATCCTGACCGCCACGCTGCTTCCGGCCAGACGCGCCGAGGGCGCGGAGGCCGGCTCGCGCTGGTCGCTGCGCGGCAACCGCCGACAGGTCCTGATCGACCTGGCGATGATCCTCGTCGCGCTGCTCGACGTCTGGCTGAAGTCGCAGTGGCTCAAGGCGCTGCCGCCGGACCCGAACTTCCCCGCCGTCGAGCCCTACCAGGAGTGGTTCAACTGGCTCGCGGTCGCCGCGCTGGTCGGGCGCCGCCGCTTCCCGTTCGTGGTGCTGGTGCTGACCATCCCCGGCTTCTTCACCGGCTGGGCGCAGATGGCCGCGATGATCGCCCTCTACACGGTCGCGCGCCGGTACATCACCGGCTGGCAGACCGTCGTGGCCGGCGTGCTCGTGTGGTCGTGCCGCTTCATGACCTGGCCGCCGTCGGAGTTCACCAAGACCCCGATCTCCGGCCACTTCCACTCGGCGATCTACGGCTTCCTGGTGATCGGCCTGCCGATCGCGATCGCCCTGCTGGCGCACGCCCGGCAGGAGCTGGCCGACCGCATCACCGAGCTCGCCGAGTCGCGGGAACGCGAACGCGTGCTGCACGCGCACGCCATCAGAGCCGACGAACGGGCAAAGCTCGCCCGCGAGATGCACGACGTGGTGTCACACCAGGTGAGCCTCATCGCGATGCAGGCGGGCGCGCTGCGCATGGCCGTGGCCGACGCCGAGCACAAGCAGGTCGCGGGCACCATCCGCACGTTGTCGACCCGCACTCTCGACGAGCTCCGTCAGCTCGTGTCCGTCCTGCGCACGACCGAGGACAGCCAGCCGGGCGTCGACGAGCTGCCCGAGCTCGCCGCCGACGCGGGCTTCGAGGTGTCCATGCAGGTCAAGGGCCCGGTCGACGACCTGGCCGCACCGGTGGCCGGCGCCGTCTACCGGACGGTCCAGGAGGCGCTGACCAACATCCGCAAGCACGCCGCCGGAGCGAGCGCGACCGTCCTCGTCGACGCCGACTCCGACGACGTGCTGGTCGAGGTGCGCAACACCGCGGGGACGCCCTCGCCGGCCCAGCCGTCGCTGCCCAGCGGAGGTCACGGCCTGGTGGGCCTGCGCGAGCGCGCCACGCTGCTCGGGGGCGAGTTCTCCGCGGGGCCGACCGAAGAGGGCGGCTTCGTCGTGATGGCGTCGTTCCCGAGGCAGCGCTCTGGTTCGAACTGAGCGCTGCCTGTCCGCGTAACCCCGTCTGCCGGGCAGCTACGTGGATGAAGGGCTCCTTCATCCACACCAGGTGGAGGAAGGAGCCCTTCATCCACCTCACCAGACGGCGAGTCAGCGGGGCCTGGACGCGAGCGAGGCGCTGATCGCCGCCGCCGCGCCGAGCACACCGCACGTCAGGGCGATGGGCATCGTCGGCTCGTGCTTCAGCAACACGGAGATGAGCAGCCACACGGCGAGGCCGAACCCGAACCCGAGCGGCACCGACGCGATCACCGCGGCCACGCCGGTCTGCCGGCGCCGCAACGCCCGCAGGTTCGACTCCAGGTACGCGAGCGTGAAGAGCAGCAGCAACGCCGAGCCGGTGCCCATGAGGCTGAGCCACGGCGTCCGGTTGGACCCGAGCAGGAACACCCCGTCCGGCCCGTCGACCTTCGCCGTCACCACGCCGCCGACGATCCACCGCGTGGCGCCGGGGAGCACGAAGCCCGTCGGCCCTCGCTCGGTCACGTCCGCGAGCGGAATCCCCGCCAGCGTCACGGAAAGCCGGGTGCCCTCGACGTTCACCGGGTCGGCGAGGTCCTGGGTGATGACCTTGCCGAGCTGACCGCCCGCCACGAACGGCACGACCGCGAGCGCCAGCAACGCGAGCGCGGCCACCAGCCACAGCGCCCACGGCGTGGACGGCGGCTTGAGCACCGACGCGGCCGGCACCAGCGTGCTGCTGCCGCTCAGCCGCGCGGCCGGGACCGGGTCGACCAGCGTGGCCCGGATCGGCTGCTGCGTGAGCGACACGGTGTCGCGCTCGACCGGCCGCAGCGACGGACGGGTGGACGACGCCGACACCTGCGGCGCGAGGTGCACGGGCATGCCGAGCCGGGGCAGCCAGTCCGGCCCGAAGAGATGACCCGCCGCGGCCGCCAGGTCGATCGCGAACGTCTCGGCGTTGCGGTAGCGGGCGTCCGGGTCCCGCGCGATGCTGCGCATCACCACGCCCGCAAGGGGTTCCGGCACGTTCCGCAACGGCCGCGGATCCTGGTACACCCGCTTCTGGATCATCGCGATCGGCCCGCCGCCGCGTTCGAACGGCAGGTCGCCGGACAGCAGCTCGTACAGCACCGTGCCGGTCGCGTAGACGTCGGCGGCGGGCGTGAGCGCGTTGCCCATCGCCTGTTCCGGCGCGATGTAGGCGGGCGTGCCGAGCACCGCGCCGCCGTGCGTCACGAGCGTCGCACCCTCCGACACGACCTGCGAGATGCCGAAGTCCGCCACCTTCACCAGCCCGCTGGAGGTGAAGAGCAGGTTCTTCGGCTTGACGTCGAGGTGCAGCACGCCGGCCTCGTGCGCGGCGTGCAGCCCGGACAGCGTCGCCAGCACGATCGCGCACGACTGCTGCGCGGTGAGACCGTCGGTCGAGAACCGCGACCAGACCGTGCCACCGTCGAGCCGTTCCATCACCAGCAGGTGCTCGCCCTGCTGCCGCACGTAGTCGTAGACCGGGACGATGTGCGGGTGGTCGAGCCGGGCCAGCAGCCGCGCCTCGTGCTCGAAGCGCTCGCTCATCCGCGGGTCCTCGGCCACCGCGTGCGGCAGCCGCTTGATCGCCACGGGACGCCCGAGCTGACGGTGCACACCGCCGTAGACGACGCCCATCCCGCCCTCGCCGATCTGCTCGCCGATCGCGTACTGCGGCAGGGCGGCGACCACACTCGACAAAGTCAACGTCGAATCCTCACGGTATCCACTTCGGACGGTTGCTGCTCACCCGGATGCGGTGTCACGTAGCCGAGAAGCAACGCGGCAGCGGCCGCACCGACGATGAACGGGATCTCGGCTGTGGGCGACGGCGCCACCAACCGCAGCACCGACAACGAGATCACCGCGACCAGCCCGGTCCCGACACCGGCCGGCAGGAACCTCATGGCCCGCTGCCAGCGGTTCGGGGGCAGCCGGCGGCGCGCCAGGGCGATCAGGGCACCCGCCCACGACAACCCCGTCAGCACCAGCACTCCCAGCCCGAACGCCCCGTACACCGACCAGAGCGAGCCTCGCACGTCCCCGGTCGTCTCCAGGGACGCGATCGTCTCCCGTTGCTGATCGATGACCTCAACCGTGACCGGAAGGAGACCGAGCGCCTGCGTGCCCAGGTCCGACGGCTCCAGCGGGAACGAGCGGCTCTGCTCCGACTTCGGCGCCACGTCGAACGGAACCGTTGTGTCGTAGGAGAAGAAGGTCAGCGCGAGCGCCGTTCCGCTGATCCGCACGGTCTTCACGTGCTGCGGCGTGTTCGTGTTGTTGCGGACCGTGATGGCGACCTTGGCGGTCTTCGCCGGGTCGAGCACGAGGGTTCCTACGCCGACCGGCCTACCGTCCACATCGGCCTCGAGCTGCACGGACCCGTCCTGCGCGAAGGCCGTTGACGGCAGCAGCATAATTCCGCAGCACAGCAGTAAACCTGCACCGGCCAAGCGACGTCTCACTAGCGCACCTTAGGTTCTGATCCGGGGAGAGGGAATGCGGTCTTCAGACTTACTCGTGGCTGTTGCAGCCGGTGTTACGGTGCTGAGCGCCACACCGGCGGCAGCCCAGACGACCACGCCGGTACCTCCGGCCGTGCTGACCGCGGCGCCGCAGCCTGCCACAGCCGGTGGCCCCGTGACCATTTCCTGGAGCGGATTCACGACGTGTCGTGCCGTCACCATCGCCTTCGCGCTCGACGGCACCCAGATCGCCACCGCGGCCTCCAGCGCGAGCGGCTCGGTGGGCGCCACCGTGCCCGCGGGCACCACGGCGGGTAGCCACAAGCTCACCGCCCAGTCGTCGAACCTGAAGTGCGGCAGCGCGGGCACCGCGTTTCGCGTCGTCGTGCCACCGACGACCACGACGACCCAGCCGCCCGTCACCCAGCCGCCAGTGACGAACCCGCCGGTGACCAACCCGCCCGTGACGCGCCCGCCGGTCACGACCACTCCCCCGACCACCACCACGACCACGGACACGCCGTCGTCGTCCTCGCAGACCTCGTCCTCCTCCACCACGTCGTCCGGCCCCGGTGACGGCGTGCTGGTGCTGGACAAGGACAACATCCAGCCCGGCGAGGACCTGACCGCGACCGGAACGGGCTGCCCGAACGGTGCCGACGTGACCCTGCACTCGCTCGGCGAGGAGGTCGGCAAGACCGTCGCGAACGACAAGGGCGAGTTCACCTCGCCGGTGAAGTTCGCGAACATCGAACCGGGACGGCACGTCGTGCGCGCGGAGTGCGGCATCGTGCTCGTCGGCAACGTCGACGTGACGCTGTCCAGCTCGTCCGGCGGCACGACCAGCACGCTCGTGGTGCTGCTGTTCTTCCTGCTGGTCGGCGCCGCAATGCTGCGCCGCCAGTTCACCGGCCTGCGCCGCTGACGGAACGCGGGGGCCCCGCGTTTCCTCTGACAACGCGAAAAAGGCACGCGAAAGGCCCCCTCACTGCGGCGAGGGGGCCTTTCGCGTTGAAGCTGTTGACCGAGCCGGGTCTACGGCTCTTCGCGCTGGCGGCGCAGCTTGGCGAGAGCCTCTTCGAGGATCGCCTCGCCGTCCGCGTCGGAGCGCCGCTCCTTCACGTACGCAAGGTGCGTCTTGTACGGCTCGTTGCGCGGAGGCGCGGGTGGCGTCTGCTCGTCCCGCCCTGCCGGCAGGCCGCAACGCGGGCAGTCCCAGTTCTCCGGAATCTCCGCGTCGACCGCGAAAGATGGCCGGGACTCGTGACCGTTCGCGCACCAGTACGACACCCGACGGCGGGGCGCGGACTCGCCGCGCTCCGACTCACCCATCGGGCCTGCGCCGACGCGGGTACCGCGAATCGCGTTACCACCGGACATCGACCGTTACACCCCCACCAAGTGGTTACCCCAAGCCCCGAGGGGCTTCTGCCGCTGAACGGAGATCAGCTGCCCGCGCCGGGCAGCTTGATCAGCAGTCCGATGCCCACGATCGCGATCACCCAGACCGCCCCGACGAACAGCGTCAGGCGGTCGAGGTTCTTCTCCACGACGGAGGAACCGGACAGACTCGACTGCATGCCGCCGCCGAACAGCGAAGAAAGGCCGCCACCACGACCGCGGTGCAGCAGCACGAGCAGCACCAGCAGCACGCTGGAGACGATCAACAGGATCTGCAGGAACAGGACCATTTCTTCCTCACTGACAGGCAGCCGACGCCATAGAGTACCTGTTCGACTGCCGAACGTGTGCAACCACTTGGGTGTGCGGGTTTATTCAGATCAACTTAGGGTAGAGGCCCGCCTGCGGCCAGGGCGCACAGCTTGGTGAATTCGTCCGCCTGAAGGCTCGCGCCGCCCACGAGAGCGCCGTCGATGTCCTTCTGCTGAATCAGCTCACCGATGTTCGACGACTTCACCGAACCGCCGTAAAGCACCCGGACCACGGCCGCGGTCTCCTCGCCGTACTTCTCCGCCACGAACGAGCGGACCAGCGAGCACACCTCCTGCGCGTCGGCCGAGGACGCCGTGCGGCCGGTGCCGATCGCCCAGACCGGCTCGTAGGCGAACACGATCTTGGCGACCTGCTCGGCGGTGAAGCCGGCGAGCCCGTCCTCCAGCTGCTGGCGCACCAGCTCCAGGTGGCCCTTGGCCTCGCGGGTCTCCAGCTTCTCGCCGAAGCAGAAGATCGGGGTGACCTCGACCTTCAGCGCCGCCTTGATCTTGGCGTTGACCAGCGCGTCCGTCTCGCCGTGGTACTCGCGACGCTCGGAGTGCCCGACCACCACGTAGTGGCAGCCGAGCTTCTTCAGCATCGGGCCGGACACCTCACCGGTGTAGGCACCGGAGTCGTGCTGCGAGATGTCCTGCGCGCCGTACTTGATCAGCAGCTTGTCGCCGTCGACCAGCGTCTGGACGCTGCGGATGTCGACGAACGGCGGGAGAACGGCCACCTCGACCTTGGCGAAGTACTTCTCCGGCAGGGAGAAGGCGATCTTCTGCACGAGGCCGATCGCTTCGAGGTGGTTGAGGTTCATCTTCCAGTTGCCCGCGATCAGCGGGAGCCGGGCTGCCATCAGGACTCCAAAACGCTGATGCCGGGGAGTTCCTTGCCTTCGAGGAACTCCAGGGAGGCACCGCCGCCCGTGGAAATGTGCGAGAAACCGTCCTCGGGCAGACCCAGTGCGCGCACCGCGGCCGCCGAGTCGCCACCGCCGACCACGGTGAACGCGTCGGACTTCACGAGGGCCTCGGCGACGGCACGGGTGCCGCCGGCGTAGGTCTCGATCTCGAAGACGCCCATCGGGCCGTTCCAGAACACGGTCTTGGCGTCGGCGAGCTTCGACGTGAACAGCTCCCGCGACTTCGGGCCGATGTCGAGGCCCATCTTGTCCGCGGGGATCGCGTCGGTGCCGACGACCTCGTGCTCCGGCTTGCCGAACTCGGCCGTCACCAGCACGTCGACCGGCAGCACGAGCTCGACGCCGCGCTTCTCGGCCTCCGCGAGGAACCCGCGCACCTGGTCGAGCTGGTCTTCCTGCAGCAGCGACGTGCCGACCTCGTGGCCCTGGGCCTTGAGGAACGTGTACGCCATGCCGCCGCCGATCAGCAGCTTGTCGACCTTGGTCAGCAGGTTCGCGATGACGCCGAGCTTGTCGGACACCTTCGCGCCGCCGAGCACCACGACGTACGGGCGCTCCAGGTCGTCGGTGAGCTTGCGCAGCACGCCGAGCTCGGTCTCCACGAGACCGCCGACGTACGCGGGCAGCTTCTTCGCCACGTCGTAGACCGAGGCCTGCTTGCGGTGCACGACACCGAAGCCGTCGGACACGAACGCGTCCGCGAACGCCGCCAGCTCCTCGGCCAGGGCCGCGCGCTCGGCGTCGTCCTTCGAGGTCTCGCGGGCGTCGAAGCGGACGTTCTCCAGCATCACGACGCCACCGTCGGTGAGCGCCTCGACGACGGCCTTGGCGGACTCACCGACCAGGTCCTTCGCGAGCGCCACCTCGGAGCCGAGCAGCTCACCGAGGCGAGCGGCGGCCGGGGCCAGGGAGAACTTGGGGTCCGGCTCGCCCTTGGGGCGGCCGAGGTGAGCGGTGACGATCACGCGGGCACCCGCGTCGGCGAGGGCCTTGATCGTCGGCACCGACGCGCGCACGCGGCCGTCGTCGGTGATCTTGTCTCCGTCGAGGGGGACGTTCAGGTCGGCGCGCACCAGGACGCGCCGACCCGCGACACCCTCCGCGAGCAGGTCGCTGAGAGTCTTCACTGACTTTCCGTTCCCGCTGATCAGATCTTGGACGCGACGAGCTTGACCAGGTCCGCGAGGCGGTTGGAGTAGCCCCACTCGTTGTCGTACCAGCCGACGACCTTGACCTGGTTGCCGATCACCTTGGTCAGCGGCGCGTCGTAGATGCACGAGTGCGGGTCGGTGACGATGTCGGCCGACACGATCGGGTCGGTCGAGTACTTCAGGATGCCGGCCAGCGGGCCTTCGGCGGCGGCCTTGTACGCGGCGTTGACCTCGTCCACGGTGACCTCGCGCTTGAGGGTGACCGTCAGGTCGGTGGCCGAGCCGGTGGGGATCGGCACGCGCAGCGCGTAGCCGTCGAGCTTGCCGTTGAGCTCCGGCAGCACCAGGCCGATGGCCTTCGCGGCACCGGTCGAGGTCGGCACGATGTTCAACGCGGCGGCGCGGGCGCGGCGCAGGTCCTTGTGCGGCGCGTCCTGCAGGTTCTGGTCCTGCGTGTACGCGTGGATCGTGGTCATGAGGCCCTGCTCGATGCCGAAGCTGTCGTGCAGGACCTTGGCCAGCGGCGCGAGGCAGTTCGTGGTGCAGGACGCGTTCGAGATGACGGTCTGCGAGCCGTCGTACTTGTCCTCGTTCGCGCCGATGACGATGGTCAGGTCCTCGCCCTTGGCCGGCGCGGAGATGATGACCTTCTTGGCGCCACCCTCGTCGACGTGCTTGCGCGCGGCGGGGGCGTCGGTGAAGAAGCCGGTCGACTCGACGACGACGTCGACGCCGAGGTCCTTCCACGGCAGGGCGCCGGGGTCGCGCTCGGCCAGGGCCTTGATGACCTTGCCGTCGACGGAGATGCCCTCGTCGGTGACCTGCACGTCGGCGTCCAGACGACCGAGAATGCTGTCGTACTTCAGCAGGTGAGCCATGGTGGCGACGTCACCGAGGTCGTTGAACGCGACGATCTCGATGTCGTGGCCGCCAGCCCTCACGGCGCGGAAGAAATTGCGCCCGATGCGACCGAAACCGTTGACACCTACACGAACCGTCACGACGGACTCCTTGCGTTCGACTGGCAGGAACAAGCCCACCCTATCTGTCGAACTGCGCCGCTGGTCACACGGATAGTGCGTATCTCTTGATCGAGCCAGAAAAATGGCCCCTGATTAGGCCGTTCGGCGGCGCAGGGCGCGCAGCATCCAGAGGTACGCGCTCAGTTCCTCCGCGGCCTCGGCGGCGGTGCGGCACGCCTCCGGGCTGTGCTCGCGCGCGTCCCTGCCGACGACGGCGACGATGCGCGTGATCCACTCGTCCACCACCTCCCGGTCCTGCGGCGGCACGAGGGAGACGTTCGGCTGTCGGATTGGTGCAGTCATGACCGGACCTCCTGGTTGGTGGCGGCGGCACCGGCCCGGATCATGTCCGCCCTTCGAAGGAGCCTTCAATACCCCGAAACAGCGGGTGTTACGGACCGTTACGCACCGGTACGGTCATTCCCCATGACGGCCAATGCCGCCTGCCTGACATGTGGAAACCCGCTCGACGACGCGGTCTCCGGACGGCGTTACTGCTCCAACGCGTGCCGTCAGCGCGCGTATCGCGAGCGCAGTTCGGCACGCGGCGACGCACCACATGACGCGGCCCTGCCCGCGCCTCTCGACACGTTCGTGGGCCGCCGCGAGGAGCTCGCGGCACTGGCGCGGCTGTGCTCGGAGCACCGGCTGGTGTCGCTGGTCGGCCCGGCGGGGTCGGGCAAGACCAGGCTCGCGGTCCAGCACGTGACCAAACGCGCAGATCAGGTGTGGTGGACGGCCCTGGCGTCCGCGTCGGACGTGGTGCAGGAGATCTACCACGCGGTCGGTGCGCACCCGCTGCCGAACCGCTCGGTGCGCGACGCCGTGATCGCCGAGATCGACCAGCACCGGCGTCCGCTGCTCGTGCTGGACAACTGCGAGCACGTGCTGGCCGAGGCCGCCGACGTGGTGTCCGAGTTCCTGGCCTGCTGCCCCCGGTTGCGCGTCCTGGTGACGTCCCGCGAGCCGCTGCGGCTGGCCGGTGAGCAGGTTTTCGCGCTGGGAGAGCTGGAGCTGCCGCCCGCCGGAGCGAGCGTCGCCGAGGCCCTGCGTTACGACGCGGTGCAGCTGTTCAGCGATCGTGCCGTCTCAGTGGACCGCTCGTTCGAGGTCGACCCGTCGAACGTCGCGGACGTCGTAGCGGTGTGCCGGTCGCTCGACGGCATGCCGCTCGCCATCGAGCTGGCCGCGCGCCGCATCACCGTCCTGTCCCCCGCCGACGTGCTGGCCAGGCTCGGTGACCGGCTGGCGTTGCTGACCGCGGGGCCGCGCGCGTCCGACGACCGGCATCGCACGCTGCGGGCGGCGATCGGCTGGAGCTACGACCTGCTGTCGGAGGACGAGCAGGCGGCTTGCCGTCGCCTCGCGGTGCTGGGCGTGCCGTTCGACCTGGGCGTCGCGAGTGCGGTGTGCGACGTGCCGGACGCTCTTGAGCTGCTGACCAGCCTTGAGCAGAAGTCCCTGCTGGTGGTCGAACGGTCCTCCGGCCACACCACGTTCCGTCAGCTGGAGTCGATCCGCCTCTACTGCCGCGAACGCGCCGCGGAGCACGGTGACGTCCCGGTCGTGGCCGACCGGGTGGTGGACTGGGTGTGCTCGGTCGTCGAGCCCGAGATCTCGTCGTTCTTCCCGGCACCGCGGGTCGTGCTGCGGCTGGACCGCAACATCGGCCTGGTCGAGCTGGCCGCGGCGCGCACGGCGGAGACCGGGGACTGGCAGCGGCACGCGCTCACGATCGTCGCCACGGCCTGGACGTCGACCCCGCGCGGGCCGCGTGGCGCCCCCACCGAGCTGCTGCACCGCGCGCTGTCCCAGCCGATGCCGCCCGCGTACCGCAGCGTGCTGACGGTGCTGGCCGCCATGCACCACCGGGTGCGCGGCGGCTGGCACGTGACGCGACGCTTCGCCCAGGAGTCCGTGGCGATCGAACGCGCCGGCGCGTCACGTCCCGGCACGCTCGCCCGCGCGCTGGAGGTGCTGGCGTCGGCCGAGGCCCACACCGGCAACCCGGAGCTGGCCTGGCGGCTCTTCGACGAGGCCGTCGAGCTCCTCCGCGGCTCCGACGACAAACTCGCGCGAGGCGTGCTGTTGAACTCCTACGGCTGGACGTTGCTGCAGCACGGCGAACCGGAGCTCGCGGCCCCGCTGGTGCGCGAGGCGTTGACGCTCGTGCGGCTGGAGGGCGCGCCGCACCTGCTCAACCCGACCCTGCACACCGCGGGCGCGATCGCGTTGGCGCGGCAGAGCTATCCCGAGGCCGTGGACCTGTTCCGGGAGAGCCTCGAGGCCGGCTCGGAGCACCCGATGGACCAGTTCTACGAGCTGGAAGGCCTGGCGCTCGGGCTGGTGGGCGTCGGTTCCGACGACGAGCGCGCCCTGTCGCTGCTCACGGCGGCTTCCATGGTGCGGACCCGGTTCGACTTCCGCGCCGAACCCTACTGGCAGGCGTTGCTGGACGAGGCGCGCTCGGTCTGCCGGACCCGGATCACGGCCGGGCGGTTGCGCGCCGCGGAGTCGACCGGCGAGCGGATGTCGTTGGCGCAGGCCGTTTCCTACGCCCTGACCGCGCCTCCCGTCACCGAGGACGACGACGGCGTGATCTCCGCACGCGAGCGGCACGTCGCCACGTTGGTGGCGGAAGGCCTGACGAACCGGCAGATCGGGCAGCGGCTGGGCATTTCGCCGCACACCGTGGCCCGGCACGTGACGCACGCCCGCACGAAGCTGGGCCTGCGGTCACGGGCGCAGCTCGCGGTGTGGGCGGGCCGCCACGCACCTTAGATCTCGGCCGGGCATTCGCTGTCGATGAAGGGCGCCTTGATCCACCTGACGTGGATGAAGGCGCCCTTCATCGAGCAGCAGGCGCGCCGCGCCTGGACGAGTTGTGTGCAGAGCTTCTTGCCGGGTGCTCAGACCTCGGCTTCGAGCATCTCCGCGGTCACCGCGGACTCGGTGTCCGGCAGGCCCAGGTCCTTGGCGCGCTTGTCCGCCATGGCGAGCAGCCGCCTGATCCGGCCGGCGACCGCGTCCTTGGTCATCTGCGGGTCGGACAGCTGGCCCAGCTCCTCCAGCGACGCCTGGCGGTGCGCGAGCCGGAGCTGACCGGCGGCGGCCAGGTGGTCGGGTGCCTCCGGGCCGAGGATCTCCAGGGCTCGGGCCACCCTGGCCGCGGCGGCGACGGCCGCGCGGGCCGAGCGACGGAGGTTCGCGTCGTCGAAGTTGGCCAGGCGGTTGGCCGTGGCGCGGACCTCACGCCGCATCCGGCGCTCTTCCCACGCCAGCACGCTGTCGTGCGCGCCCAGCTTGGTCAGCATCGCGCCGATGGCGTCGCCGTCCCTTATCACCACGCGCTCGGCGCCGCGGACCTCGCGCGACTTCGACGAGATGCCCATCCGGCGCGCCGCACCGACCAGGGCGAGGGCCGCCTCCGGACCGGGGCAGGTGATCTCCAGCGACGAGCTGCGACCGGGTTCGGTCAGCGAGCCGTGCGCGAGGAACGCACCGCGCCACGCCGCCTCCGCGTCGCACACGCCACCTGACACCACGGGCGCGGGCAGGCCGCGGACAGGCCGTCCGCGCGGGTCGAGCAGACCGGTCTGGCGGGCGAGCCCCTCACCGTCCTTGACCACGCGGACGACGTACCGGGTGCCCTTGCGCAGGCCGTTCGACTGGATGGTGAAGACCTCGGCGTGGTGACCGTAGAGAGCCTGGATCTCCTTGAGCAGCCTGCGAGCGGCACTTCCGAGGTCCAGCTCCGCCTCGACGACCACGCGGCCGGACACGATGTGCAGGCCACCGGCGAACCTCAGCAGAGAGGACACCTCCGCGCGGCGGCAACAGGTCTTGGATACCGCGAGCCTGCTCAGCTCGTCCTTGACCGCCGACGTCATCGCCACGGGCCTGTCCCTCCCACTCCGGTCTCATCGACCACCTGCCTCAGGCAACCGGCCAGTGCCTCCGGATCATGCCGGTCGGCGGCGTCCGGTGCGGCGATCTTGGCCAGATGCGTCCGCGCGCCCAGTGCCGAGGCGGCTCGCGTCAGCCGGTCCGGGGTGGGGACCGAGTCGACGTCGGCGATCACCGCGTCCACCTTCAGCTCGGGTGCGTGTTCGCAGACTACGTCCAAATGGCGCTCCGGAGAGAAACCGGCGGTTTCGCCCGGTTGGGGGACAAGATTGAGCACCAGGACCTTCCTCGCCCGCGTGCGCACGAGCGCGTCGTGCAGTTCGGGCACCAGCAGATGCGGCAACACGCTGGTGAACCACGATCCGGGCCCGAGTACCACGAGATCGGCATCAAGTACAGCCTGTACTGCTTCCGGACAACCGACAGGTCGCCCGTTCGGGGCAGTCAACCGGATGCGTTGCACGAGCCCCGGCGTGGTCGCGATGGCGACCTGCCCGCGGATGCGCCGCACGTCCTTCTCGTCCTCGTCCAGCCCGATGACGTCGGCCTCGATGTCGAGCGGCTCGTTCGACATCGGCAGCACCCGGCCGCGGACGCCCAGCAGCCTCGACGCCGTGTCGAGCACCGCCACCGGGTCGCCGAGCTGCTCCAGCAGCCCGGCGATCACCAGGTTGCCGACCGCGTGGCCGGCGAGCGCACCCGTGCCGCCGAACCGGTGCTTGAACAGGGACGTCCAGAGCCGGCTCTGCTCGTCCTCCGCCGCCAGCGCCGCCATGGCCTTGCGCAGGTCACCCGGCGGCAGCAGATCGGAGAGCTCACGCCGCAGCCGCCCGGACGAGCCACCGTCGTCCGCGACGGTCACCACGGCCGTCACGTCGTCGGTGACGCGTTTGAGCGCACTAAGCGTCGCGTGCAGCCCGTGTCCGCCACCCAGTGCAACAGCCTTCAACTTCGTCACTCGCGTCCCAGATCCCTGTGCACGACCTTGACGGCCATGCCGTCCTCGCTCGCCAGCCGCGCGGCCAGCTCCTCGCTCAGCGCCACACTGCGGTGCTTGCCGCCGGTGCACCCGATGGCGAGCGTCAGGTACCGCTTGCCCTCCCGGCGGTAACCGGCACCGATGAGCCGGAGCAGCTCGTGGTACCGGTCGAGGAACTCGTCGGCCCCTTCCTGGCTGAGGACGTAGTTGCGCACCTCGCCGTCGAGCCCCGTCTGCTCCCGCAGCTCCGGGATCCAGAACGGGTTGGGCAGGAACCGCACGTCCATGACCAGGTCCGCGTCCATCGGCAGCCCGTACTTGTAGCCGAAGCTCAGCACCGTGACCCTGGTGCGCGTGGCGGCCTCGGTGCCGAACGTGTCCTCGATCTTCGCCCGCAGCTGGTGCACGCTCAGCGCGGAGGTGTCCAGCACCAGGTCGGCTTCCTGCTTGAGCGGCGTGAGCAGGATCCGCTCGGCCTCGATGCCGTCCTGCAACCGCCCGTCCGCCTGCATGGGATGACCGCGCCGCACCGCCTCGAACCGGCGGATCAGCACGGCGTCGGTGGCCTCGAGGAACAGCACCCGCGGCTTGTACCCGCGAGCGTCGAGGTCCTTGATGATGGCCGCCAGGTCCTCGGTGAACGCGCGGCTGCGCACGTCCATGACGACCGCGACCCTGGTGATGGCCCCGCGCGCCTGCGCGCCGAGCTCGACCATGGTGGCGATGAGCTCCGGCGGCAGGTTGTCCACGACGAACCAGCCGAGGTCCTCCAGGCACTTGGCCGCGGTGCTGCGGCCCGCACCGGACAGCCCGGTCACCACGGCGACTTCGATGCCGGACTTCTCCGCGTTCACGACTACGACTCCGTTACCTGTTCATGAGCTGACGCTCTCGGGCTGTGCTGGGGGCCGCGCCACGACCGGACGCGCCCCGGGGGAGAGTCTCCCCGGGAAAGTCTCCACCGATCCGGCGCGTTCGCGCGGCAGGTTCGGCAGTTGAGACGTCCGCGCCGCGGGGGTGGACGTCTCGGGTGCCGGGCCGGTCGGGTCCGCTCCTCGCTCGGGAGGTGGGGATGGGTGGCCGCTGCGAAGGCCTGGGGTCGCGGCACGCGGGTCCGGCTGGTCGCGCGGAACTGGATCCTGCGGCCCTCGCGGTCGTGCCGCCGGCCGGCGCTGGGCGGTCACGGCGTCACCGGGTAGCTCGACTGGAACGCCAGCCTGGCGTCGGCGCCGGACGCGAGGCGGTCCAGCTCGTCGTCCAGGGTCATGAAGACCTCCCACGGCTCCTGGCCGGACGCGACCGCGAGGCGGGCGGTCACCAGTTGCTCCAGGTCCGCGACGCGCTTGGCCTTCCACACCTTGTCGGCGAGGCTGACCAGGAGCTCTTCCAGGCTCGACGCCGGGGTCCAGGAGGCGTGCGTGCGGGCGAAGCGGGCGAGGCGTTCGTCCACGCCGCGGGCGCGCAGCAGTTCGTGGCCCGCCGGTTCGTGCTGTGAGCCGGGGCCGGACAGTTCTTCTGGGTGCAGCACCTTGCCGATGTCGTGGGTGGCGGCGCCGTACAGGGCGGCTTCGCGGTCGAAGGTGGCGGCCGGGTGGTGCCGGGAGACCCAGTCCGCCAGTTGGCAGGCCACGTCGTGCACCGCGCGGAGGTGGGCGACCAGGCGGGGTGGCGCTTGCAGGTCTTCCAGCGGTGCAACGGCTTCGGCGGGGAGCGGGCGCAGGTCGGCGTCCTCGGTCAGGGCCTGGTGCGCGCGGGGCGACAGGGGCATCAGGACTTCGCCTCCGAGGACGACGAAGACGGCGAGGCGAGTGTGGCCACCACGGCCTCGGCGGTGCGGCGGCCCACGCCGGGCACCCCGCTGATTTCGTCCACTGTGGCCTGCCGGAGTTTGCGGACCGAGCCGAAGTGCTTGAGCAGAGCGGCTTTGCGGGTTTCGCCGAGGCCCGGCACGTCGTCCAGTTCGGACGCCGTCATGCGCTTCGAGCGCTTCTGGCGGTGGTAGGCGATGGCGAAGCGGTGGGCCTCGTCGCGGACGCGCTGCAACAGGTACAGGGCGTCGCTGGTGCGGGGCAGGATCACCGGGTCGGGCTCGCCGGGGACCCAGACCTCCTCCAGGCGCTTGGCGAGGCCCACCACCGCCACGTCGGTGATGCCCAGTTCGGCGAGGACGTCGGCGGCCGCGGCGGCCTGGGGCGCGGCGCCGTCGACCACCAGGAGGTTGGGCGGGTAGGCGAACTTGCGCGGCTTGCCGGTCTCCGGGTCGATGCCCGGGTTCGGGCCGCCCGACGCGGTTTCGCGCAGCATCGCCTGGAAACGGCGGCGGACCACCTCGGCGATCGAGGCCACGTCGCCCTCGGTGGCGGCCTCGCGGATGGCGAAGCGGCGGTACTCGGACTTGCGGGCCAGGCCGTCCTCGAAGACGACCAGCGACGCCACCACGTCGGTGCCCTGGACGTGGCTGATGTCGATGCACTCGATGCGCAACGGAGCCGTGTCCAGCGCCAGCGCGTCCTGCAGCTCCTGCAGGGCGGCGGAACGCGCGGTCAGGTCGCCCGCGCGGCGGAGCTTGTGCTGGGCGAACGCCTCGGAGGCGTTGCGCGCCACCGTTTCCATCAGAGCGCGCTTGTCGCCGCGCTGCGGAACGCGCAGAACCACGCGAGAGCCGCGCTGTTCGGACAGCAGGTCTTCGAGCGCCGGCGCGTCGTCCGGCAGCACGGGCACCAGCACCTCGCGCGGGGTGCTCTCGGTGTTGTCGCCGTAGAACTGCATGATGAACTGGTCGACCAGCGCCGCGTCGTCGACCGCCTCCACCTTGTCCAGCACCCAGCCGCGCTGACCGCGCACCCGGCCGCCGCGGACGTGGAACACCTGGACCGACACCTCCAGCTCGTCCTGCGCGAACGCCATCACGTCGGCGTCCGTGCCGTCGCCCAGCACGACCGCCTGCTTCTCCATCGCGCGGCGCAGCGCGCCCAGGTCGTCGCGCAGGCGCGCCGCCCGTTCGAACTCCAGCTCCTCGGCCGCCGCGGTCATCTCCCGCTCCAGGCGGCGGATCATGTGGTCCGTCTTGCCCGCCAGGAAGTCGCAGAAGTCCTCGACGATCGCCCGGTGCTCGTCCGCGGAGACCTTGCCCACGCAGGGCGCCGAGCACTTGTCGATGTACCCGAGCAGACAGGGGCGCCCGATCTGGTTGTGCCGCTTGAAAACACCGGCGGAGCAGGTGCGCGCCGGGAACACCCGCAACAGCAGGTCCAGCGTCTCGCGGATCGCCCACGCGTGCGCGAACGGACCGAAGTACCGCACGCCCTTCCTGCGCGGCCCGCGGTACACGTGCAGCCGCGGGTAGTCCTCGTGCAACGTCACCGCCAGCACCGGATACGACTTGTCGTCGCGGTACCGGACGTTGAACCGCGGGTCGAACTCCTTGATCCAGTTGTATTCGAGCTGGAGCGCCTCGACCTCGGTGGTGACCACCGTCCACTCGACGGAGGCCGCCGTCGTCACCATCTGGCGGGTGCGCGGGTGCAGCCCGGCGAGATCCGCGAAGTACGAGTTCAGCCTGCTGCGCAAGCTCTTCGCCTTGCCGACGTACACGACCCGGCCACCGGCGTCGCGGAACTTGTAGACGCCGGGAGCCTCGGGAATCGTGCCCACCGCGGGGCGGTACGTCGAAGGATCTGCCACGCCGTCAAGACTAACGACGGGGTCCGACAAAAACGGAAACGGTCAGGCGAGCACCACTTGCTCGCCGTCCACCTTCACGGCGACGGCGCGCAGACCCGACGTCGCGGGCCCCTTCTTCACCTTGCCGTCGGCGGCACCGAACTGGCTGCCGTGCGCGGGACAGGTGATCGTTCCGGCGGCGGGCTCCCCGACCGTCACGCCCTGGTGCGGGCAAGTCGCGTCGTAGGCCTTGACCTGGGTGGCGGAAACACGGGCGACGACGATCTTCTTGCCACCGGGTCCGTCGACGACGGTGCCGCCGCCTTCCGGCACGTCCGCGAGCGCGACGAGCTTGGTGCCGGAGGATCCCGTCGTCTGGGAACCGCTCTGCTTCTCAGGAGTCGAGCCGCTGGAACCGGTGCCCGCTGAACCGGAGCTGCACGCGGTCACGAGGCCACTGGGCACGGCGAGGGCAACGACGATTCCGCACAGCGCCGCCCGCCTGCTGACCGGGCTTTCGGTGTTCACGACCGTTCCTCCGTGGTGGTGGGTGTCCGGGTTCACACCACAGCATTACGCGAAGCGGTCAGCGGGAGTTCAGCGCGAGGCCCAATGCACAGGAACCTCACAGGTCTCAGGACAACACCAGATCTTCACCTGAAAGGGCGATGGCGACCTCGGTCAGTCCGGAAGTCGCAGGTCCTTTGCGGACGGCACCCGTCGAGGGGTCGAAAGCGCTCCCGTGCAGCGGGCAGGTGATGACACCACCCGCGGGAGGGTTGACCAGCGAGCCCACGTGGGGGCAGGAGGGGTTGAACGCGCGGAACTCACCCGATCGAGGCTGCACCACCAGCAGCTGGGCGTTGCCGGGCATGTCCACCAGCACGCCACTGCCCACCGGCACGGACGCGGCGGAAGCCACGCGGTCCCCCGGCCGGGCGGTCCCGACACCGCCCGTCTTGCGAGGAGCAGGCTCGCCACAGGCGCTCAAAGCAGCGAGCCCGCACAACAACAACGCTGAACGTCGATCCACGAGCACCGATTATCGGCGCTGGTCCTCCGCGGCGGCCGTCCGGGCCAGCGCCAGCACGGCGGTGAACGGCGGGAACCAGTGCCGCGAGTGCGACGGCGGGTTGGCCCACCGCAGCGATCCGTACCTGGTCATCGTGGGCGGCAGCGCGATCCGGTGCGGGGATCGCACGAACTGGACCTCCGGCGGCGCCTTGAGGTGCGTCGGAAGCAACGCCACCAGCTCGGCCAGGAAGATCCAGTGCTCGCGGGGACCGGGGATGACGGTCACGGGACCCGCGAGCATGCGCGACTTCAGATCGGCCAGGACTCGCGACCCGATCCGCGCCGGCATCGCCAGGGCTGTCGTGGCGGGGCCCAGGGGTAGGAACACACCCTGCTCGGTGACGCTCACCTGCCAACCGAGCAACCGGTAGCCGGCCACGGCCTCACCGATCGCCCGATCGTGTCCCCTGTTCTGTGGGATTCCGGCACTTCCTGTGCCGGTCTCCGCGGTCGTGATGCTCATCGGCGGTCGTCCTCCCCGGTGGTGGGTCAGGCACTGGCAGGGCCACGGGGATCGGCCCGCGACCTGCGATGTGCAGGGTGCGTCGCGCTCCACGCCAACACCACTCGGCCGCTGCATGAGCTTCATGCAGCGGACGTATGAAGCTCATCCGCCGCACGGAGGCACCGGGACTGCGACACGCGAATCCATTACGTCTTATGCATGAGATGGATGGACTGACGATCACGTCTCCGTACACTGGGAAAACGCTCAGTGACGGGGGCGATGCCGATGGACACAGCGAGACCCAGTTCCAGGCGCGCTTGCCCGTGTGGAGCGTTCATCGCCGCAGACAACACCGACCGGCTGTGTCACCGGTGCCGCCGCAACGCTCGTTCCGACGTGCACGGACCCCCTGCCGTCCCGGATGACTTCTGGGACCACCCCGCGATCACCGCGGCCTGCGCGGATCGCGACATGGGTGCGCTCATCTCCGCCTACCGGCACCACCCGCGGCACCTCAGCCGGATCAGCCAGGACCGCATGGCGGGCTGGCTCGGCATCAGCCAGGCGCAGCTCTCGCGTTACGAGTCGGGCGAGAACCAGATCGACCGGCTCGACCGGCTGCGCCACTTCGCGCTCGTGCTCGGTGTACCGGGCGAACGACTGTGGTTCGACCGAGTCGCCATCCCAGCTCAGGTGGGCTCCCCCGAAACGGGGCCGCCAGATGTGCTCGCCGCCCCCTGGGAGGCGACGAGCATTGCCCGTTCGGTCGAGGAGACGGCGAGGAGCGACTTGGCGATCAGCAGACGAGCGGCACTCACCGGAGCTGCCGCGGTGACGGTGGGATCCGCACTGGTCGAGCCGCTGCAGCGGTGGTTGCACCCCCTGCAGAACCTGTCGAAGTGGTCGTCGCACGCGGCGATCAGCGAAGAGGAGCTGCTGGCCCTGCAGCGCGTCGCGGACGGGCTGCGCGGCTGGGGCGGCCGGGGCGGGTACGGACTGGCGCGCAAGGCCGTGCTGGGTCAGCTCGACGAGCTGGCCGAACGGCTGCAGCGCGCGCCTGCGGGCCCGACGACGGAACGCGCGTTCTTCATCGGCGCCGAGCTGTCCAAGGTGGCGGCGAGCATGTCGTTCGACGCGGGGCTGCACAACGCGGCCCAGCGCTACTACGTGCTGGCCGTCCGGATGGCGAAGGCGGGCCACAACGACGGCTTCGCGGCGCTGTGCCTCGCCGCGATGGCACGGCAGATGTTCGACCTCGGCAGGCCGGAGGACGGGCTGGAGCTCGTGCAGCTCGGCCAGTACGGCACCCGCCGCACCGGCACGCCGACGCTCAAGGCGCTGCTGCTCACGCGTGAGGCGTGGGCGTACGCGCAGATGGGCAAGGTTCGCGAGTTCCACCAGGTCGTGGGCATGGCACAGGACAGCTTCTCGCAGCGGGACGCGGACACCGAGCCGCGTTACCTGCACAGCTTCGACGAGGCCGAGCTGGAGGGCGTGATCGGGGCGCGGTGCCGCGACCTCGCCAGGCACGACCCGGCCCAGGCCGTGTACGCCGAGCAGCACATCCGGCGGGCACTGGAGCTGCGGGACCCGTCGAAGGTGCGCAACCGCGCGTTCGACGTGATCGGACTGGCGCGCACCAAGATGGTCGCGGGAGACCCGGAGGCGGCGTGCGGGTTGATCAACGAGGTTCTGCCCACGGCGGCGAAGCTCTCCTCGGGGCGCGTGCTGCGCAAGCTGGAGGACTTCGCCAAGGAGGCGGCACGGCACCGCCACATCCGCGCCGTTCAGGAGACCCGCGACGCGATCAGAGCGATCCGGACGGCTTGATGCGGATCGGGGTCACCGGACACACCAACCTGGTGCCTGAGTGCATCCCGGCCGTGCAGGCCGCGATCGCCGAGGTGCTGGCGGAGTTAGGACGGCCGCTGGTCGGCGTGACGTGCCTCGCGCCGGGCGCCGACCAGGTGTTCGCGCGGGCCGTGCTCGAGCTCGGCGGCGAGGTCGAGGTCGTGCTGCCCGCGCTGGACTACCGGGACAAGCTCAAGCCGCACCAGCTCGCCGAGTACGACGAGCTGCGGGCGGCCGCCACGGTCGTCAGCGTGCTGCCGCACATGTCGTCGGGACGGCTCGCCTACGTGGCCGCCAACGAACGCATGCTCGCGTCGGTCGAGATGCTCGTGGCGGTCTGGGACGGGGTGCCGGCGCAGGGCAAGGGCGGGACCGCGGACGTGGTGGAGCAGGCACGGGCCTCGGGCGTGCCGATCCACGTGGTGTGGCCGCCGGAGGCGCGCCGCAGGTCATAGCCGGCCGAACGAGAGCATCGCCGTGGTGCCGCCCACGATCTCGCCGCGGGCCGGTTCGAGCGCCTGCCGCGCGGTCTCGGCGAGCACCTCGTCGCCGCGCTGTTCCGCGATCCGTGCGGTGATCCACCACAGCACCTCGTAGTAGTGGTCCGCGCGCGGCGTCGGCACCTCCCGGTCCGCCATGACCAGCGCGTCGGCCCACGGCCGGTACGGGCCCCAGTCGAGCGTCGGGTCGGGCGGGAGTCCCGTCGACATCAGGGCCAGCGGCAGGAACCCGGCCGCCACCCCCGGCATGGCCGAGAGGTCCAGCGCGCGGTAACCGGCCTCATCCGGCGCGAGCATCAAGCGGAACCCCGCCGTGAACACGCGGGCCAACGGCGACTCGTGGGTCTCGGCGAGCTGTTCGACCGCGTCCGCATGACGTGCGGCCGCGGCGAAGTCCCCCAGCGCGGACCAGGCCTGCATCCCTACGAGATGGCCGAGGATCTCGTAGGCGGGGAGGTCGTGCCGGGCGGACACCTCGATCAGCTCAGCGGCGATCCGCGCTCGTTCCGAGGACCGGCCGGGCTGCTGGAACGACTGCACGAACCGCGCGTTCAACGCCACCGCGAGCACGGCCGGATCGCCGAGCTCGCGGGCGAGCTGCTCGGCCTCGAAGGCCGCCTCCTCAGCCCACCGGTCGCGCGTCCCGCGGTGCTCCAGCGCGATCGTGGCGAGCAGCCGCGCTCGCAACGCGATCGGAGCGTCCTCTGGGAGGAGTCGCACCGTGCGCCGGGCCGTCGAGACCAAGGCCGCGGACTGAGCGGGGTCGTCGCTCACGGTCCAGTTCGCCGGCACGTCGTAGGCGGTCAGGACGCGTGCGGTCAGCAGCGGGTTGCCCAGCCGTTCGGCCTCGGCGACCGCGGCGAACCGCTGGGCCTGAGCCAGCGCCAGACCGCCCGTCAGCGCTGCCTCTCCAGCGACCACACTCGCGGACCGCAACCGCGCGTACGAGCCACCACCCCGTGCCACGGCATGGCGAAGGATGTCCGCCTCGGCCCGGTCGAGATCCGGCAGGGCGTCCAGCCCGAACCGGTCCACCAGCCGAGCCCTGGCCTCGCGCAGCACGGTCAACGCCTCGACCTGGCGCCCGTCCTGGAAGAGCGCGTGCGCCAGCAGCACCTGCGCCTTCTCCCGCCACGGGTGCGACTGGGCGAACGACGAAAGCTCCCCGATCAGAGACGCTCCACGGCCTTCATCGAGCAGAGCGCGCGCACGCAGCTCCAACAACCGAGCGCGCTCCTGCAGCACCCACGGCGACGGATCGAGATCGGCGTAGGGCTCACCCCAGCTGACCGACGAAGGCGACTCCTCGAACCGCCACACGTCCACGTCGGGGACCTTCAGCGCATACCCACGACCAACCGTCGCGATAGCGGCAGACCCCAACGCGGCACGCAGCTCCGACACGAACGTCCGCACCGCACCAACGGCATTTGCCGGCGGGTCTTCCCAGAGGTCGTCGATCAGCACGTCAAGCGGGACCACACGCCCGCCGGCGGCCACGAGACGACCGAGCAACTCACGACGACGTTTGCTGCCCACGGCGACTTCACGCCCATCGGTGCCGACGACCGTGACCGGTCCAAGCACCCTGATCTGCACGGACGTGGATGCTAATCGCCTGCTGATCGGGCTGCCCGATGCTGGGCGGCATGAAGCTCCACACCGTCGTCACCGGCGAAGGCTCCCCGGTCATCCTGCTGCACGGCTTCCCGCAGACCCACCTGATGTGGCGCCACGTCGCGCCGAAGCTCGCCGAGCACCACACGGTCATCTGCCCCGACCTGCGCGGCTACGGCGCCAGCGGCAAGCCGCGCACCGGCTACGACAAGCGCACGATGGCCCAGGACGTGATCGACCTGGCCGACGAGCTGAACCTCGGCACGTTCGCACTGGTCGGCCATGACAGGGGTGTGCACGTGGCCTTCCGCGCCGCCCTCGACCACCCGGACCGGGTGAGCCACCTCGGCCTGCTCGACAGCGTCCCGGCCTTCGACACCTGGAACGTCCTGCACGGCCGCGAAGCCGCGGTGGCCTTCCACCTCTACCTCCTGGCCCAGCCGACCGACCTGCCTGAGCAGCTCGTCACCAACAGCTCCGACGCGTTCTTCGGCCACTTCCTCGACCTCTGGGCCAAGAGCCCGTTCCCGGAAGACGTCCGGGCCGAGTACCTCAAGGCCGCACGGGACTCGATTCCGTCGATCATCGAGGACTTCCGCGCCCTGGCGACGATCGACGTCGACCACGACCGCGAGGACCTCGACAACGGCCGCAAGCTCACCATGCCCGTCGCCGTCCTGCAGCAGGACTGGGGTGGTCAGCTCGGCTTCGACCCCACCGAGCTCTGGCGCAAGTGGGCCACCGACCTGCGCTTCACGACCACCACGGCCGGTCACTTCGTGGCCGAAGAGGCACCGGACGACGTTGTGCGACTGATTCGTGACCTCGTTGCTCCGGTTGAGGGAAGTTCGTCGGCAACCGGACCAACTCCGCCCACCGGTCTGGCGGCGGAGAGGGCTCGTTGATCACGATTTCGGGGCATGGCAGCCGAACCGTTCGCCCGCTTGGCCGACCGCCAGCACGCACTGCGAACAGCACTACGAGCACTGCAGGCGGCGGGACCCGGTAGCCCTGACTTCGCCGCGCTGTTGGCCGAGACCGACAAAGAGGTCGAGGCCGTCATGCGCGCCCGCCGCGACGTCGAGGCGGCCCGCCTGACCGCCCCGAACCGGGCGATCGCGGCGGGCACCGCCGTCGCGGCCCTCGTCGTCGTCATCGGCTGGTTCGACGGCTGGTCGCTGCTGTCCGTGCTGCTCGCGGTCGCCGTGGCGGCGGCCGTCCTCGTCGATCCCGTCGGCCGCCGGATCTGGGAGCCGCGCGCCAGGACGGCGGCCATCGCGGCGGCACTGCTCGCCGTCCTGCTGACACCATTGGCGAACGGCTGGGCAGCGCTGGCCGTGCTGGCGGGCGTCGCGTGGTGGGCGTGGAGGACGTTGCTGTGATGAACATCGATCCGGTCAAGGCGCTGGACGACAAGGTCGAGCGCCTCAAGAAAGACCTCAGGTCGCTCGGCGAGCGCGTCGACAACGCGCAAACCGATGCCGCTCAACAACAACTGAGCACCACGAACCAGATCCGCGACACGACGCGCAAGATCGCCAAGACCAACGACAGGCTCACCGAGCTCGCCGAGAGCGTGCACCGGCTCGAACGGCTGCTGGTGGCGCTCAACCGGAAGGTGCGGGCGAGCGAGACGCAGAAGGCCGACTTCGACACCTGGCCGGAGATCGAGAAGTCGCTGCTCGCCCGGATCCTCGCGGGCCAGGAAGCCTACGCGCGCAAGACGTTCACGCCGCAGGAGGCCAAGGACACCCGCAAGGCCGTCGCCGAGTACGACCGGGCCGCGCTGGCCGCGATCGACGCCGCCGAAGCGCTCACCACGTTGCCGCCGAACGCGGAAGCGTTGTGGCGCAAGAAGTACCGGCAGTGGCGCGTGATCAGGAGCATGGAACGGCCCGAGGCACCGGACGAGAACGAGCACGCCGGCGACTCCGCCGCCAAGTCGGCGGGCAACGAGGCCGTCGGCCGGGCACGCGAGCTGATCCGCGCCCGCATCGAGGACGCGGTCGCGCGCGACCTGCTCTTCCCGGCGTGGTTCGAGAACATGCTCGGACCGGCCGCACCGCCCGGCAAGGCGGACGATTGGCTTTACACCGCAACGGATGTCGTGTTGTACCGGCTGCTGCACGACGTGACGAGCCCGGCGAACGCGCTCGGCCGGGCACCGCAGGAACAAGGGCATCGCAGAGACCTCCACGACCGGCTGATCGTGGAGTGCGCGGAGTACCGGAAGGCGTGAGATGTCACCGGACAGGGCGCCTCTGTCCGGTGAAACTCATGCTCTAGGCCAGCTCAAGGCTGAACCGCTGCTTGTCGGCGTCCACCATGAGGACCTTCACCTGCACGGTCGAGCCGACCTCGGCCTGCTGACCGTGCAGCAGCCCGTGTGCACCGGCGGGGTGCTCGATGAACGAACCGAACGGGACGGTCGAGACGACCTTCCCGGAAAAGACATCACCAACGTTGGGAAGCATTGCGCATCACCTCCTCTCCCACGCGCATCTCCAACCTGAGAAGCGCGGGATCCGGAGGGGCCCTGATCAAGTCAGGGCCGGGCAACCGTTCCGCTCACGGCACAAGGCCGACCCGGCAGTCATGTCGTCAACCTTAGCCAGCAGAGGCCGTTGTCCGCAATGGAACCTAGACTTCGTCACATGCTGGAGACGTCCGCACGGCTGCTGAAGCTCCTGTCCCTGCTGCAGGTGCGGCGCGACTGGACGGGCCCCGAGCTGGCCGAGCGGCTGAGCGTCGACGTCCGCACGATTCGCCGTGACGTCGACAAGCTCCGCAGCCTCGGCTACCCCGTCACGTCGCTGCCCGGTGCGACCGGCGGCTACCAGCTCGGTGCCGGCGCGGAGCTGCCGCCGTTGCTGCTCGACGACGACGAAGCCGTTGCCGTGGCGGTAGGTCTCAGAACTGCGGCCAACGGCACGATCGCGGGCATCGAGGAGACGTCGGTCCGCGCGCTCACGAAGCTCGAACAGATCCTGCCGAGCCGCCTCAGACGACGTGTGCAGGCGCTGCAGGCCCACACCACTGCCCTGCACAACGAGGGCCCGACGGTCGACCCGGAGACGCTCACGATCATCGCCGCGGCCTGCCGCGACCACCAGCAGCTGCGGTTCACCTACGCGCCGCTGCAGGGCGAGCCGGCGAAACGGCTCGTCGAACCGCAGGGCCTCGTGCACACCGGCCGCCGCTGGTACCTCGTCGCCTGGGACGTGTCCAAAGAGGACTGGCGCACGTTCCGCGTCGACCGCATCCCGGCCGAGCCCACCCTCGCCGCCCGCTTCACGCCGCGCGAGCCACCGGCGGAGTCCCTGGGCGAGTTCGTGTCACGGCAGGTCTCGTCGAACGTGTACACCTACCAGGCGGTGCTGACGATCCACGCACCTCTGCGGGCGGTCGCGGAACGCACCACGCCCGTGTCGGCGTCGCTGGAACCGATCGACGACAGCTCCTGCCTCATGCGCACCGGCGCAGACGCGCTCGACCGGATCGTGTTCCACCTGATGTTCCTCGGCTTCGAGTTCGACGTGCACGAACCGCCGGAGCTCCGCGACCATCTGCACAACATCATCGGACGGCTGCAGAACGCCGTTAGAGTGCAAGGGTGACAGTGGACTTCGAGACCGCGGCGGACCCGTTCCGGAGGGAACTGCTCGCGCACTGCTACCGGATGCTCGGCTCACTGCACGACGCCGAGGACCTGGTGCAGGAGACGTACCTGCGCGCGTGGAAGGCGTACGACCGGTTCGAGGGCCGTTCGTCGGTGCGCACCTGGCTGTACCGCATCGCCACGAACGTCTGCCTCACCGCGCTCGACACCCGCACGCGCAGGCCGCTGCCGTTCGGCCTGTCCACCAGTTCGACGCAGGAGGACCCGCTCACCCAGGACCACGAGGTCCCGTGGCTGGAGCCGTTCCCGACCGACCCGGCCGCGATCGTCACCGAACGCGAGTCCACCCGGCTCGCGTTCGTCGCGGCACTGCAGCACCTGCCGCCACGCCAGCGCGCGGTGCTGATCCTGCGCGACGTCCTCAAGCTGACCGCCGCCGAGACCGCCGACCAGCTCGACATGACCGTCGCGGCGGTCAACAGCGCCCTGCAACGAGCGCACGCGCAGCTCAAGGACCTCAGCGAGGACCAGGTCACCGAGCCCGCGGACGCCAAACCGCTGCTCGACAGGTGGGTCAAGGCGTTCGAGGCCAAGGACATCCCGGCGATCATCGGCATGTTCACCGAGGACGTCGTCTGGGAGATGCCGCCGTACCCGCAGTGGTACCGCGGACCGGAGATGGTCGCGTGGCACCTCACGAACCAGTGCCCGGCCGTCCCGCACGGCGCGCGCATGATCGCCGTGGAAGCGAACGGACAAGCCGCGTACGGGCTGTATCTGAGAGAAGAAGACGGCGTGTTCCGGCCGTTCAACCTCCAGGTGCTGGAGGTCCGCGACGACCGGATCACGCACGTCTCGTCGTTCTTCGACCTCAGTCTGTTCCCGAAGTTCGGGCTCCCTTCGACCGCATGAACTCACGGGTGCCGAGCGGCCGGTTCACCACCCGCAGGTCGCCGATCCAGCCGTACAACGACTTCTCCACGTTCTTGTTGTACGCGTAGGCGCCGACCAGCCACGGGTCACCGGCCGTCGAGATGCCGCGCGCCGGGGTGGACGGGTTGCGCAGCAGGCGGGAGCCGTCGACGTACAACGTGGTGTGCACGCCGTCGTTGACCACGGCGACGTGCCACCACGTCTCGTAGGCCATCTCGTGGCCCCAGTTGGTGGACAGCCCGGACTGGTTGCGCGGGAACACCGCCCACTGCAGCGAGCCACCGCCCGCGAGGTTCAGCGTGGCGATCGGCTCGCTCGGGTCGTCGCCGGTCTTGCCCGCCGCCGATCCGGGCGCGAGCTTGGTGAACAGGCCGCACCACGGGTGGTCGAAGTCCTTGGGCAGCTTGAGGAACAGCTCGATCGTGTAGCCGCGCTCGAACGACATCCCGTTGATCGGCGCACCGTCCACGGTGGTCAGATAGCCGTTCTTGCCGAAGTGGAGCGAGCGGTGTGACGGCGCGAAGCGGTGGTGGTCGTCCCCGGCGGTCAGCGTGCCGGTCTGCCTGAGGTCGTTCCCGTTGCCCGACAGGTCCTTCAGACCCTCGCCGAGCCGCCAGTACGCGACCGTTCCGGGGATCACGACCTCGCGCGCGGGCTGGACGGGAGGCAGCACCGGCGGGTCGAACCGGGCGAACCGCTGCTCGAAGTCGATCGGCACGCTGAACCGGTCCGCCGGTCCGGTCAGCTCGATCTCCTTGCGCTCCAACGGGTTGAGCGTCCTCTTGCCGAGCAGCCACGGCGACAGCGTCCGCACGTCGATCGTCTTGCGGTCCAGGTCGAAGTGGTACAGCCGGATCATCGCGCCGCCGCCGTAGTAGCGGTCCTGGTAGTTCGTGATGTGCACGTGCACGTCGTTGCCGGCGGCGTTGCGCATCGTCGCCCGCGCCGGCGGCCAGAAGTGCCCGTTCATTGTCAGGAAGATCTGGTCGTTGTCCTTGATCAGCTCGTCCCACAGCTTGCGGCCGTAGTCGGACATCGTCGCGTTGCCCTCACCGCCGTCGTAGACGAACTCGTGCGTGGTGAGGATGACCGGCAGCTTCGGGTGCTGCTTCAGCACGTCGCGCGCCCATACGAACCCCTTGGCGGACATGCGCCAGTCCAGCGCCAGGACCAGCCACTCCTTGCCCGCGGCCCGGAAGACGTGGAACGAGTTGTAGCCGTCCGCGCTCGCACCGCGGAACGTCGGCGAGTGCCGGAACCGCTGCGGCCCGAACTTGTCGAGGTACGGCGTGCGGCCGCGCTGGTCGTCGGTGCGCGAGTCCGGCAGGTCGTGGTTGCCCGCGAGCACGCTGTAGCCGACCCGGCGCCGGTCGAGCACCTCGAACCGCGCGCTGATGTCGTCGATCTCGCTGGTCTGCCCGTTCTCGACGAGGTCGCCGAGGTGGCTGATGAAGACGATGTTCTCGGACCGCTGGTGGTCGATCAGGTACTGCAGCGTCGCCTTCATCGGCGCGGAGTCGCCGCGGTCGAGGTCGAACATGTACTGCGTGTCCGGGATCACGGCGAGCGTGAACCGCCGTGCCTCGGGATCCGGCCGCCCTCCCCCGACAACGATGTCAGCGCTGGCGGAACCGGGCCTGACCAGGGCAGCAGCGGCGGCGGTCGCACCGGTGCCGAGCAGAAAAGAACGGCGGGACGCAGTCATGGCGCGGAGCGTAAGCAAGCTTTACCAACACCAGGCGAACACCGAACGAACCCTGCGCCGTGCAAAGCGCACGCGGGGAGCTTTCGTTCGCTTGGAGCGCACGCGGGGCCCCCGCGTACTCCAGGAGAGTACGAAAGCTCCCCGCGTACTCGATAGCATGGCTAACTATGTATTGGGGGATGGCGGTTGCCGGGCTGGTGGTGGCGCTCGGTGGGTTGTTGCAGGGGTTGATCGGGTTCGGGCTGGCGTTGATCGCGGTGCCGTTGATCGCACTGCTCGACCCGACGCTGCTGCCGGTCCCGGTGCTGATGGTCGCCACCGCACACGCCTCGATGTCGCTCGCCCGCGAGTTCGGCCACGTCGACTGGCGCGGCGTCGGCTGGGCGATGCTCGGCCGCCTTCCCGGCACCGCGGTCGGCATCTGGATCGTCGACGCGCTGGACCCCAAGGGCTTCGGGCTCGTGGTCGGCGGCTCGGTGCTGGGGTGCGTGCTGCTGTCGATCACCGCGTGGCGCCCGCAGCCCCGGCCGAGATCGCTGGTGACGGCCGGGTTCGCGAGCGGGTCGTTCGGCACGGCGACGTCGGTGGGCGGCCCGATGGTCGCGCTGCTCTACCAGAACCAGACGGGCCCGCAGGTCAGGGCCACGCTGGCGGCGTTCTTCGTGCTCGGCTCGGGGGTTTCGGTGCTCGGACTGGTCGCGGCCGGGCACGTCACCGCGCACCAGCTGTGGACGGGGCTCGCGCTGATCCCGTTCCTGGTGGCGGGCTTCCTGCTTTCGGGGCCGTTGCGCCGGAAGGTCGACGCGGGCGGCATCCGGACGCCCATGCTGGTCGTGGCCGGGGCGAGCGCCGTCGTGCTGATCGTGAGGAGTGCACTGCTGTGAACTGGGGGAAGATCGTCTTCGGGGCGGTGCTCGCCGCACTCGCCCTGATCAACGACCAGATGCACTGGCTGCCACCGCTGCAGTTCGCCGCGCTGGTGATCGCGGTGCTGCTGGTCGTCGTGGCACCTCGTCCGGCCTGGGTCGCGCTCCTGATCGCCGGGCTCGCCGCGCACTTGGTGCGCTGGGTGTTCCTCATAGTCGACTTCCAGCACATAGACGCCGTCTGTCTCAACGGCAGCGCAATCTGCAGCGGCACTCAGCCTGACTGGTACGACCCGGCGGAGCCGTTCTACTCCCCTGGTGTCACCAAGTTCTTCCTGGAACTGCCGATCGTCCCGGCCTGGCTGGTCGTCGCAGGCGTGCTGGGCTGGGCGATCCGGCGCCGCAGCTGGCGCACGGCCGTCGCGGGCGCGGGGTACGGCCTCGCGGTGGTGCTGCTGCCGTTCGACGCCCCGATCGTGCTGTTCGCTGCCGCGGCGGCGGCTGCGGGACCGCGCAGGGACATCCGCTACCTGGCCGGTGTCGGGATCATGGCGCTCGCGCTGGTGCACCCGCAGGGACCGTGGACGTTGATGGTCACGATCGTCGCCATCGCGGCCACGCTCGGACTCGGGATCTGGGCACTGGTCGAGAAGGACGGCGTCAACGGTGCCGTGGCGCTGGTGGCGCTGGCCTCGGTCTCGCTGACGCCGTTCCTCAGTGCGGGAGTGCTGCTGGCCGCCTCACTGGTCAGGCGGCGCGCCTGGTTCGGGCTCGCCGTCGCCACCGCGGTCGTCGGCGTGGCCTGGTTCACCGCGCCACCCACGCCGGCGAAGACGGGCATGCAGTGGCTGTCCCAGGATCAGGTGCCCGTTCAGTCGAGCCGGCTGAGCCCGGCGGTCCTGATCCTGGTCGCCACCGCGCTGTCGATCAGGCGAACGGCTGGACGTTCGGCTGGAACACCGAGCCCTCAGCCGGCGGAATGAGGTCCACCAGGTACTTCGCCACCGCCGCGTCGGTGGCGGCCGAGCGGCCCAGGATGCAGTGGCCGAACGAGTCGACGCTGATCAGCCGTGCGTTGCCGAGCTCCTTGGCCATGCGCTGCGCGAACCGGTACTGCGTGGCCGGGTCGTAGTAGTTGCCCACCACGACGACGGGGTTCGGGGTCTTGCGGTGCCACGGGCCGATCCAGCGGTCCGGGTTGTGCGTCGGCCAGGTCGGGCACGTCAGCAGGTCCGAGGCGGCCTGGTAGCGGCCGAACGTCGGCGACTCCTTCTCCCACTTGGCGGCCGTCTGCGCCCAGAAGCGGTTCGTGCGGGCGAACGGCTTGTCGGTGCAGTTCACCGCGTAGTACGAGTCGTCGGCGGTGTACGGGGTCTCGGGCAGCGGGTCGACGTCCATGCGGCCGCCGCCGTTGTTCAGCGGTGCCGGGAGGTCCACAACGGACTGAACCGAGAAGGTCGTCGCGGCGGACGGGTTGAGGGCGTTGTGGATGCTCTGCAGCCACGCCACCAGGGCCGCGAAGCGCGGCACCGAGTACAGGTCACCGGAGACGCGGCCGATCATGTCGGCGAGCGAGACCTTCGAGCCGTCCGGCAGCGTGGCCGGGCCCTTGGCCAGCGCGACCTTCATGGCCTCGAACTTCTGCCGGGCGTTGCCGGCGAAGGCGCACTTGGCGACACCGGCGGTGTCACAGCGCCTGAGCATCGCGTCGAGTGAGATCTCGAAGCCCTGGGCGCGTTCGCGGTCGTACTCGGTGCCGTTGTTCAGGCGCAGCTGCGGGTCGACGTTGCCGTCGATCACGATCGCCCGCGACTTCTGCGGGAAGATGTTCGCGTACGTCGAGCCGATCAGCGTGCCGTAGGAGAAGCCGACGAAGTTGAGCTGCTTGTCGCCGACGGCCTCGCGCATGATGTCGAGGTCGCGCGCGACGGCCTCGGTCGACATGAAGTTCAGCAGCGGACCGGCGTTGATCTTGCAGTAGTCCGTGTAGGCCTTCGACTGCCGGATCGAGCTGGTGATCTCCTCCGTGGTCCTGGGCAGGGCGTACCAGCCCTCGTTGACCGCGTCGGCCTCCTCCTTGGTGCGGAAGCAGCGCAACGGGGCGCTGCGCGCGACACCGCGCGGGTCGAAGCCGATGACGTCGAACCGGTCGAGCACCTGCGGCTGGAAGTAGTTCTTCGAGACGGCGCCGCGGATCAGGCCGGAACCACCGGGGCCGCCGGGGTTGAGGAAGATCGAACCGATCTTGTGCGCCGGGTCGTTCGCGGGCCGCTTCATCATGGCGATGCCGGTCTTCTCCCCGCGCGGACGCGAGTGGTCGACGGGCACCTCCTGCACGGCGCAGGTGAGCCTGGCCCGCTCCTCCGGCGTGACCGAGGTGGGCAGGGAGGCGAGCACGTCGGCCGCGCACTGCCCCCAGGCAGCGGGTCTGACGGCGGCGGCCTCGGCCTGGGCACTCGCTGTGCCCAGACCGGAAACGAGGGTGCCGAGCACGAGCGCGGACGCGAGTGCGAGGCGGGCGGAGGCAAGGGATGACATCACGGATGCACCCCATCACTGACGGTGCACCGTTTGTACCCGTCGTTCGGAGGGTTGTGTCCGCGGTGGCGGCACTTTCCCAGCGCCGCCACCGCGTTTCACCCAAATCAGGCGAACGGCTGCGCGTTCGGCTGGAACACCGCGCCGTGCACGGGCGCGGTGAGGTCGACCAGGTACCTCGTCACCGCGGCGTCGGCCCCGGCCGAGTCGCCGAGGATGCAGTGACCGAACGCGTCAACGCTGATCAGCCGCGCGTTGCCCAGTTCCTTGGCCATGCGCTGCGCGAACGCGTACTGCGTCGCCGGGTCGTAGTAGTTGCCCACCACCACGACCGGGTTCGGCGTCCTGCGGTTCCACGGACCGATCCAGCGGTCCGGGTGACGCGTCGGCCACGTCGCGCAGGTCAGCAGGTCCGAGGCGGCCTGGTAGCGGCCGAACGTCGGCGACTCCTTCTCCCACCTGGCCGCCGTGCCCGCCCAGTCGCGGGTCGTCCGCGGGAACGGTTTGTCGGTGCAGTTCACCGCGTAGTACGAGTCGTCCGCGGTGTACGGGGTGTCCGGCAGCGCTCGCACGTCCGCCTTGCCACCGTTGTTGCCGACCGGCTTCGGAGCGTCCACAACGGACTGGACGCTGAGGGCGCCGGGGTGCTGGGCCGCGTGGATCGACTGCAGCCACGCGGTGAGGGCCTTGAACGTCGACGGGCTGTACAGGTTGCTGGACGTCCTGCTGACCACGTCGGTCAGCGTGACCTTCGTGCCGTCCGGCAACGTCGTCGGGGCCTTGCGCAGCGACTCGCGGAGGTCGTCGAACTTCTTGCGGGCGCCACCGGCGAAGGCGCACTTCGCCACACCGACCGCGTCGCAGCGCTTCAGCATCGCGTCGAGCGAGATCTCGAAGCCCCGGGCGCGCTCGCGGTCGTACTCGGTCCCGTTGGTGAGACGCAGGAAGGGGTCGACGTTGCCGTCGAGGACCAGCGCGCGTGACCGCTGCGGGAAGATGTTGGCGTAGGTGGCGCCGAGCAGCGTGCCGTACGAGAACCCGACGTAGTTGAGCTGCTTGTCGCCGACGGCCTCGCGCATGATGTCGAGGTCACGGGCGACGGCCTCGGTCGACATGAAGTTCAGCAGCGGACCGGCGTTGATCCCGCAGTAGTCCGTGTAGGCCTTGGACTGCCGGATCGAGCTCGCGATCTCGTCCTCGGTGATCGGCAACGAGTACCAGCCGTCGTTGACCGCGTCGGCCTCCTCCTGGGTGCGGAAGCAGCGCAACGGCGCGCTGCGGCCGACACCACGCGGGTCGAAGCCGATGAGGTCGAACTTCTCCAGCACCTCCGGGGTGAAGAAGCTGGAGCCGTACGCGCTGTAGATCAGGCCGGCGCCACCGGGGCCACCGGGGTTGATGAACAGCGAGCCGATCTTCTTCGCCGGATCACCCGCCGGGCGCTTCATCATGATGATGCCCGTCGTGCCACCGCGCGGGCGCGAGTGGTCGACGGGCACCTCCTGGACAGCACAGCTGACCTTGTCGCGCTGGGCCGCGGGAATCTCCGCGAGCACGTCGGCCGCGCACGGCCCCCACGCGGCGGGTCTGACGGTGGTGGACTGGGGCTGCGCCTGGGCAGCACCCGAGCCCGAGATGACGGTGCCGAGCGCGAGGGCTCCGGCCAGCGCCACGCGCGCGGCACGCGTGAATGCGGGAGTTGACGTCATCGCCACAGCCCACCACCGACAGTTCGCCGGTTGTACCCGTCGTTCGGAGGGTTGTGAAACTAACTCGCCTGAGCAAGTGAGACGGCGAACCGCCCCTGGGAGTCGGTCCACCACCGGTGCAGGGCGAACCCCGCGTCTTCCAGCTCCTGCCGCACGCCGTCCTCGCGGAACTTGGCCGACACCTCGGTGCGCAGTTCCTCGCCCGCGGCGAACTCGACGGTGAGCCCGAGGTCCGCGAGCGTCACCCGCATGTCCCGCCTGGCCCGCAACCGCATCTCGATCCACTCCTGCTCGGCGTTCCACAACGCCACGTGCTCGAACGCGTCCACGTCGAAATCGCCACCGACTTCGCGGTTCAGCACGTTCAGCACATTTCGGTTGAACTCGGCGGTAACGCCCTGCGCGTCGTCGTACGCCCGCACCAGGGTTTCCGGGTCCTTGACCAGGTCCGTGCCGAGCAGCAGCCACTCCCCCGGCTGCAGCACGTCGCGGACCGTGCGCAGGAACTTCTCCCGCTCCTCCGGGATGAGGTTGCCGATCGTGCCGCCCAGGAACGCCACCACGCGCGGCGACTCGCCCGGCAGCAACGACAGGTGCTGCGTGAAGTCGCCGACCACGCCGTGCACGCGCAGGCCGGGATAGTCCGCCATGATCGCGTGCGCGGCCTCGGTGAGCGCCGACACCGAGACGTCCTGCGGCACGAACTCCTGCAGCGTGCCGTGCTCCCGCAACGCGCTGAGCAGCAGCCTGGTCTTCTCCGACGACCCGGAACCCAGCTCCACCAACGAGTGCGCCCCGGTCGTCGCCGCGATCTCACCGGCGCGCCCGGCCAGCACCTCGCGTTCGGCACGCGTCGGGTAGTACTCGGGCAGCCTCGTGATGTCCTCGAACAACGCGCTGCCCACCGCGTCGTAGAACCACTTCGGCGACACCCACTTCGGGTCCGCGGTGAGGCCCGCGCGCACGTCGGCACGAAGCGCGTGTGCGGCGTCCTCCGGTTTGAGATGAACGTCCAGCACCGGCTCGGTCATATCGGTCGAACCTCCACAGTGGATGGAACGGCGGTGACCACGTGCCGGTCGGGGATCTCCCGCCAGCCCGGGTCGTCGTCAAGCGGTTCGGACGCGAGCGTCACGCTCTGTCCTCTGTCGAGCACCCACAGGGCGTGTGTCCACGTCGTCCCCACGAGCACCCTTCCGTTGGTCAGCAAGAAGTTCAGGCGCGACTTCGGCGCCGCGTCCGCCACCTCTCGCACGAGTTCAACAAGCGCCTGGTCCGGGTTCTTCCCGGTCTCCAGGCGACGTCTCAGCACCGCCCACAGCAGCGCGGAGTCGGTCGGTGCGTCCAGCGTGAGCAGATCGGTCACCGGCAACGTCTTCGCGAGCTCTGCGACGGTGTGCGGCCAGCCGTCGACACGACCGTTGTGGCTGAACAACCACGTGCCGTCGGTGAACGGAGCGCACGCCGCGTCCGCCACCGGCATGCCGACGGTGGCGCTGCGGACCGCGGCCAGGAACGCCGTCGACTCCGCACCGGCCAGCTGCCTGAGGTTCGCGTCGCTCCACAACGTGCCCGCACGCCGGTACCGGACGGGGCCGGGGAACCAGCCGACGCCGTAGCCGTCGACGTTCACGGTTCCACCGGCCCGCATGTCGCGCGGCGCGTACGACTGGTGCTCCAACGAGTGCGGTGCGTCGTAGAGCAAGCCTGCCAAGGGCACGGCGGTGCCGAGGTACGCCAGGTGGCGGCACATCGGGTCAGGCGTCCCTGGCGCAGCGGAAGCCGGCGAAGATCTGCCGTCTGATCGGGTAGTCCCAGTTGCGGAACGTCGCCCGGATCGCGGAGGAGTCGGTGCCGAACGAACCACCGCGCAGCACCTTGTAGTCCGGTCCGAAGAAGACCTCCGAGTACTCGCGGTACGGGAAGGCCTCGAAGCCCGGATAGGGGTGGAAGTCCGTCGAGGTCCACTCCCAGACGTCGCCGATCAGCTGGTGCACGCCGCTCGCGGACACGCCCGCCGGGTACGCGCCGACCGGGGCCGGGCGCAGGTGGCGCTGGCCGAGGTTGGCGTGCAGCTCGGTCGGGTCCTCGTCGCCCCACGGGTACCGCCGCGAGGTCCGGGTGTCCGGGTCGAACCGCGCGGCCTTCTCCCACTCCGCCTCGGTCGGCAGTCGCTTGCCCACCCACGTCGCGTACGCCTGCGCCTCGTGGAAGCACACGTGCACAACGGGTTCGTCCGGCACGATCGGTTCAGTCACGCCGAACGCCGTGCGCACGAAGCTGTTGCCCTCGCGTCGCCAGAACCGCGGCGCCACCAGCTTGGCCGTGGTGCGGTGTTCCCAGCCCGCGTCCGTCCACAGGCGACGGTCGTCGTAGCCGCCGGCCAGGATGAACTCGGCGTACTCGGCGTTCGTGACCGGGGTGGTGTCGATGAAGAACGAGTCGACGTGGACGGCGTGCGCGGGGCGCTCGTTGTCGAGCGCCCACGGTTCGTCCGACGTGCCCATCTCGAACGGTCCACCCGGGATGAACGCTTCCGTTGCGGGAACGAGGTTTCCGTGCGGCGGCAGCGGCGCGTGCAGGACGGGTTCGCCGGTGCGCAGCTGGTGCGTGGCGAGCATCGTCTCGTCGTGCTGCTGCTCGTGCTGGACGATCATGCCGAACGCGAAGCCGTTCTCGACGAGGCGGCGGCCCTGCAGCGGCACCTTCTCCAGCACGTCGAACACCTTGCCGCGCACGTCACCGACGTACTGGCGGGCCTCGCGGGGGTTCAGCAGCGGTAACTCGGGCCGAACCGACCGGCCGTACTTGAACGCGTCGTAGTACTCGTCGATGTCGCTCCTGACCGGTTCACGACCGCCGACGTCGCGAACGAGCCAGAGCTCCTCCTGGTTGCCGATGTGCGCCAGGTCCCAGACCAGCGGCGACATCAGCTTCGAGTGCTGCCGGACGAGGTCGTGCTCGTCGACGGCATCGGTCAAGGCGGTGGAACGCGCGCGCGAACGCAACAGTTCCTCCGCAACGTGCTCGCGGAGTTCTTCCGTCACAGCTTCCCCTCAAGCTCGGAGCTGATGGCGCTGATCTGATCGTGTGAGAGACCGGTGCGGTGCAACGACTCGATGCCCAGCGCCACGACGTCTCGTGCCGCTCTGGCAATGCGTTCGTCCGCCATCCCGTGCCGCGCGGCGACGAGCCACCGCCCGGCCGCCCGTTCCGTCGCCGCCAGCACACCGTCCACGACGGACGGATCGCTGAACAGCGCGACGAGCAGCGCACTCGGCGCGATCCACCCGCCGGGCGCGGGCGTGTCGAGGTATCTGATCTCGATGTACCCGCGCGGCCGCACCGGCGGGAACATCGTGGTCAGGTGGTAGTCGAGGTCGTCGCTGGTGGGACTGCGGTCGAGCGCCCCGTCGACCCAGTCGGCGAACGAGAGCCGGCGCGGCGGAATCCAGCTGGCGCTCGGCCCGCGCACGACGATCACCGGCGCGTCGATCACCCGCCGGGCGTAGGCGGCCGCCGGATCGGCGCACACGGCGCTTGGCCTGGTGCGCACGGGATCCGTGCCGTAGAGCGTCCGCATCCGGGCCGACGCCCAGTCGCGGTGCATCCCGCCGATGCTCGGCGAGTTCGCGAACAGCGCGATCAGCACCGGCCCGAGCTGGTGCACGGCGGCCCACCGGTCCCGCAGGTGCTTCTCCTCGCCGAAGTCGAGGCACACCTGCAGTCCGGCCGTGTTGCACATCATGGCGATGCCGTCGCCGCCGACGCGCTCGAACGCGTGCTCCATCGCCGCGTACCGGGGCACCCGCAGCATGCGCGTGGGGCTGCGGTGCTGGTCCGCGCCGCGGTCGCCGAGCACGAGACCGTGGTCCGCCAGCATGGCGGTGAGCTGGGAGATGTCTTCCGCGACCGTCCGGAAGAGGTCCGGGAGGCTGGTGCAGGGAGGAGTCGAGATCTCGACCTGCCCGCCGGGTTCGACGGTCAACGGGGTGCCGCTGGGCAGCGGCCGCTGGGGGCTGTCCGGAACCAGCGTGGGCGGCGCGTGCTCTCCGAGAGCCGCGGCCAGCCGATGGCGGTCCAGCTGCTGGGCCGGGTCTTCCGCGTGGTGAACGGTCCATTCGAGCTCCACGCCGTAAAGCCGCGGAGGTCCGTGCTTGAAACAGACCGAGGCCACGTACGCCTCGGCCTCGGCGCGGTCGGCGAACATCGCCGGCGCCGGTTGGTCACGCAACGCAGTCACGCTGCCACACTCCCCGTGATCGAATGGCGCGTCCGACGCTACACGCGGGGTCTGACAGTTGCACGCTCGCAAATCCTTACAGATCAAGGATCTAGCTGCCCGCACGCGTGCGCACGGGGGAAATCCGCGCGGCTTCCTTGGCAGACCTCCAACTCATACCGTGATCACATGACTACTTGGCGTCTACGAGCCCAGGGCCTCGCCGGAGCGGTCGCGGCGGAGGGCGTTCTGCGCACCTCCGTGTGGCGCGAAGCCCTGGAAGCGACTCCGCGGCACGCGTTCGTGCCGAGGTTCTACCTGCGGCGGCCAGACGGCACGTGGGCGGAGACGACCTCCGCGGACGACGGCTGGCTCGCCGAGGTGTACCGCAACGAGCCGCTCGTCACCGACCCGGTGACGCTGTCCTCCTCGGCCAAGCCGAGTCGTCTGGTGCGGATGCTCGAAGCCCTCGACGTGCGCGACGGCCACCGGGTGCTGGCGACCGGCTGCGGCTACCTGGCCGCGCTGCTCGCGCACCGGCTCGGCCCGGACCGGGTGTTCACGCACCGCCTGGAGGAGCACGCGCCGTTCGACCGGATCATCGCGCTCTGCTCGACGACCATCCCGTGGGCCTGGGCGAGGCACGTGCGCGAAGGAGGTCTCGTGCTCGTCGATCTCGAACCGGGCAACCTCGTGCTGCTCACCCGGCACGCCGATCAGCTCGTTCTCACCGCGGAATTGAACTAATCTCGACGACGAGTTCGCGTATCCGTCGCGCGTGAACACTCATTTGAGACGCGTTCACAAGGGAGAACAATGCCGAAATTCCGGCTCGGACTCGCCGCGGCGGTAGCGCTTACAGGAATCGGTATCCCCGCACAAGCCGCTGAAGACACGTTCGTCGTGGTCCTGCGGGAGCACATTCTCAGCACAAAAGTCACATCTCAATACGACGTGCAGGTCCGCCACACGTATTCATCGGCGCTGAACGGGTTCAGCGCCACGATGACCGCGCAAAAAGCCGCACAGCTGAGCAAGGACCCGAACGTCGCCATGGTCCAGCGCAACAAGATCCATCGCATCAGCGACGCGCAGAACAACCCGCAGGCGTGGGGCCTGGACCGGATCGACCAGCGCAACATGCCGTTCGACCAGACCTACTACTACTCAACGGACGCGGCGAACGTGCACGCGTACGTCGTCGACACCGGCATCCGCGCGACGCACCAGCAGTTCGAGGGCAGGGTCAAGGAGGGCTTCGACGCCATCGACAACGACGCGAACCCCGACGACTGCCACGGCCACGGCACGCACGTCTCCGGCACGATCGGCGGCAAGGACTTCGGCGTCGCCAAGAAGGTCGCGCTGCACGGCGTCCGCGTCCTGGACTGCAAGGGCTCCGGCACCACCGAGCAGGTCGTCGCGGGCATCGACTGGGTGACGAAGAACGCGATCAGGCCCGCCGTCGCCAACATGTCGCTCGGCGGCGACGCGGACGACGTCCTGGACGCGGCGCTCAGGAACTCCATCGCGGCAGGCATCACGTACGCGGTCGCCGCGGGCAACAGCAACGGCGACGCGTGCACCCAATCGCCCGCGCGAGAGCCGAGCGCCATCACGGTCGGCGCGACCGCACGGGACGACAGCCGCGCCTACTTCAGCAACTACGGCACCTGCCTGGACCTCTTCGCGCCCGGCCTCGGCATCCTGAGCAGCTGGAAGGACTCCGACACGGCCACGCTGAACGCGTCCGGCACGAGCATGGCCTCGCCGCACGTCGCCGGCACCGCCGCGCTCTACCTCGCCAAGCACCCCGCGGCCACCCCGCGGGAGGTCCGCGACGCCCTCGTGCACCAAGCCACCCCCGGCAAGGTCACGAACCCGGGAGCCAACTCCCCCAACGAGCTGCTCTACACCGACCACGGCATCGTGCCGCCACCGCCCACGCCCGGCTGCGGCCGCAAGACCAACGACAACGACGTCGAGATCCCGGACGCCGGCGAGTACGTCGGCACGGCCATCCGGTACGCGGGGTGCAAGGGCAACGCCCCCAAGGCCACCAAGGTCGAGGTGACGATCAGGCACTCGGCACCGAGCGACGTGCGGATCGAGCTCGCCGGGCCGAGCGGCCGCACGTACCTGTTGAAAGCCAACGGCACGGGCACCGAGTTCCAGCCCTACTACACCGTCGACCTCTCGAGCGAAACCAAGAACGGCACCTGGCAGCTGCTCGTGCGCGACCGCAGTGAAGGCGACGTCGGAATCCTCGACAGCTGGGCCGTCACCCTGCCCAAGAAGTGAAAAAGCGGGGCCTCGCAGGAGGCCCCGCCTTTCACCGTCCACTCATCACGCCGCGGCGTTCGACTGAGCGCGCAGCACCGTGTTCGCGGTGGAGGCGTTCTTGATGGCGGTCTCGATCTGCGCCATCGTCGACGACGAGGTGATGCCGGGCACGGTGGCGGTGTTCAACGCGTACAACGTGAACGTGTACGGGTGAGTGGAACCGCCGGGACACGGGCCGAAGTACTTCAGCGCACTCGCCCCGCTGCCCATGGCCTTCTGCTTCGCCCCGCCCTGGTTGGGCACGTTGAAACCGGCACCGAGGTTTTCCGGCAACGAGGTCGTCGAACCAGGAATGTCCCAGATCGCCCAGTGCAGCTTGTTGCCGTTGTTCGCCTTGTCGGCGAACACGATCGCGTAGCCCTGCGCACCCGAGGACGCGCCCCACGCCAGCGGCGGCGACGGGTCCTGGCCCGCCGTGCCGTCACCGGCGCACGTGTACTTGGCGGGCATCATCGCGTTGTCCGCGAACGCCGACGACGTCAGCTTGAAGCCGCCGCCCCCGCCGCCCGAGTACTGGATGTCGATCAGCAGGATGCGGTCGTTGTTCGGGGTGCCGTCCTTGTCCGTGGTCGTGGTCAGCCAGATGTCACCGTCGTGGTCGACCTCGACCGTGCGCAACCGGTCGTAGGTGCCCTGGAAGTACACCTTCTGGTCGACCAGCGTGTCGCCGTCGATCCGCATCCGGTAGACGCGCTGCCCCACGGTGGTGGCCACGAACACGTAGTCGTTGATGATCGTCAGGCCGGACGGTGAGGCCTGCGAGGTCGACCACGTCTTCTTCGGCGCGATGTAGCCGGAGCAGCTGCCCGTGGTGCCCTCGCAGTTCGGCCAGCCGTAGTTGCCGCCCTTGACGATCAGGTTGACCTCGTCCTGCGTGGAGTCGCCGAACTCGGACTCCCACAGCCGGCCCTTCGAGTCGAAGTCGAGGCCCTGCGGGTTGCGGTGGCCCTTCGACCAGACGGCGTTGCCGAACGGGTTGTCGGACGGGATCGAGCCGTCCAGGTTGATCCGCAGGATCTTGCCGTTGAGCGAGTTGTTGTTCTGCGGGTTGTTGTCCGGGTTCTGCGCGTCGCCGACGGACACGTACAGCTTGCCGTCGACCGGTCCGTACCGCAGGCGCCCGCCGTTGTGGTAGCGGTTCTTCGCCATGCCCTGCAACAGGATCTGGTACGAGCTCTGCACCAGCGCGCCGTTCTCGTACTTGATCCGGATGACGCGGTTGCCCTCGGACGCCGTGTGGTAGACGTACAGCCAGTGGTCGGTGCTGAACGACGGCGCGATCTCCAGGCCGAGCAGGCCGCCCTCGCCGTTCGTGCCGACGGCTTGGCTGATCTTGCCCGCCAGCGTCTTCTGCCCGCTCTTGGTCAGCCGGTAGATGTTGAACGTGTTGCGCTCGCTGAAGAGCGCCGAACCGTCCGGCAGGAACACCAGGCCCCACGCCACGTCCACACCGGACGCGATCGTGGACACCGTGCCGGGGTCGGGCGTGCCGGACGGCCCACCGGCCGCCGGGGTCACCTTGATCTCGTTGGACAGCCCGGACCTGTTGCCCTTCGCGTCCTTCGCGAGCACCCGGAACGCGTACTCGGTGCCGGCGGTCAGCCCGGCCACCGTCGCCGAGGTGGCGTTGCCGTCGGCGGTCTGCTTGGCCTCACCGTTGACGTAGATCTCGTACCCGGTGACGCCCACGTTGTCGGTGGAGGCGTTCCAGGCGAGGTCGACCGAGGTCGCGGTCTTGCCGGTCGAGCGCAGGTTGCCGGGAACCGTCGGCGCCTCGTTGTCCGGCGGTGCCGGCTGGGTGCGGCCGAGGACGTTGTTGGAGGCCTGCGAGACGTTGTTCGCGGCGTCCTTGGCGAACACGGTCCAGTCGTAGTCCGTGTCGGGCTGCAGACCGGTGGCGGTCGCCTCCAGGACGTTGCCGACGCTCAGCACGTGCTGGCCGTGCTGGTAGATCTCGTAGCCGGTCACGCCCACGTTGTCCGTGGCCGCCTCCCACTTCAGCGACACCGTGGTGGCCGTCGAGGAGACGAACTGCAGGTTCTTCGGCGGGGTCGGCGGCTCGGTGTCCACCGGGCCGAGCCGGACCGCGGAGATCTTGTCGGCGTTCGGGCCGCCGTTCGCGGTCGTGGCGGTGGCGCGGATCTTGTTCGCCCCCGCCTTGAGCGTGACCTTCGCGGTCCGCGTCTGCCACGTCGTCCACGCGCCGGTCCCGGGGAACGACACGGTCTGCGCCGCACCGCCGTTCACGGTCACCGAGACCGGGCGGTCGGTTGTCGTCCCGTTGGCGTAGCGGAACGTCAGCTCGTGCTCACCGGCCTGGTCCGCGGTGAGGGTGTACTCGACGTACGAGCCCACCACGTTGTCGTAGTTGACGAAGCCGGTGCCGGAGAACCCGGCGTGGTTCGACTCGACGACGCCCTGGGAGATCGTCGCGTTCTCCGCTTCCTGATCCAGAGCGGGCGCCGCGTGGGCGCTCTCGGATACCGACATCAATGCGATGGCCGTCGCGAACGCAACACCCATCGCGCCGAGCGCGCGTAACGCCCGGCTTCTGCTCGGTGCCACTGTTGTGCCTCCCACAAGACGGGTAGGGGGATCACTCCATGCGGCGGCGGGTTCAGTTATTGGATAGAAACTTTCCTATCTGTCGCGCAGATCACACCATCGCATGACAACAGCTGTCAATCCCCTCACGAGGTGCGGGAAAGCGCTTACAGGTCCCGGTTCTGGGCGAGCGCGGCGATCAGGTCGGAGACCGCTCGGCTCACCAGCAGATCGACCACGTGGACGCCTGTGGACTCACGCCGCTGCCACCCCAGGCGCTCCGCGAGCGTCGACAGCTTGACGATCTCCTGCGTCTCCATGGCGGTGGAGGATATTGGTGGTGGCACAGCCGTCGGCGCAGGCCCGGCCGATGATCCACACGAACGGGTCCGCTCCGAAAAGATCACGCCGAAGATCACACAGATGGAGCCGTCCAATCCGTACGTACGGATTGGATTTCCCGCTCCCGCCCTGCGACCATCTACCGGTGCCCAGGGTGAGCCAGGACCACCTCGACGCCCGCCGCCGTCAGATCCTCGACGGCGCGCGTGCCTGCTTCGCGCGCCACGGCTACGAGGGTGCCACGGTACGCCGCCTGGAGGAGGCGACGGGCCTGTCCCGCGGTGCGATCTTCCACCACTTCCGCGACAAGGAGTCGCTGTTCCTGGCCCTCGCCGAGGACGACGCGCTGCGCATGGCCGACGTGGTGGCCGAACAGGGCCTCGTCCAGGTGATGCGCGACCTCCTCGACGAACCGGAGAAGCGGGACGAGGAGCACGCGGCGGACTGGCTCGGCACGCGGCTGGAGGTCTCCCGCCGGCTGCGCACCGACCCGGACTTCCGCGCCCGCTGGGCCGAGCGCAGCGAGCAGCTCACCCAGGCCACCCGGCAGCGCCTCATCCGCCAGCGCGAGGCCGGCAACCTGCGTGACGACGTCGACGTCACCGTCCTGACGAACTTCCTGGAACTGGTCCTCGAAGGACTGGTCTCGCACCTCGCCATGGGCCTTCCGGCCGACGACATGGAACCCGTGCTCGATCTCGTCGAAGAAACCGTGCGGAGACACCGCCGAAGCTCTTGAAGCTTCTTCACGTAGCCCGCACTGTGGACCCATGTCCACGCTGAAGACCGCCGCCCAGTTCTTCGCGCTGCGCACGCTCGTCCGCGGCTACGCGCTGCTCGGTGACCCGTACGCCGGTGTGATCGCCTCGCCGCCGGACCGCGACCCGTACCCCCTGTACGAGAAGGTGCGCGCGAAGGGCGACATGGTCCGCAGCAGGATGGGCGCCTACGTCACGCCGTCCCGCGAGATCTGCGACTCGGTGCTGCGCGACAACCGGTTCATCACGATGACGTTCGACGAGGCGTCGCTGGTGCCGGTCAAGCTGGTCAAGGACGGCGAGAAGATCGTCAACCCGGTGCAGGACTCGTTCCTGATGATGAACCCTCCCCACCACACCCGGCTGCGCAAGCTCGTCCAGCCGTTCTTCACGCCACGCGCCCTGAAGGACCGCACCGAGTCCATCCAGAAGATCGTCATCGACTACCTGGACCGGCTCGACGGCCGGTTCGACGTGGTCAGCGAGTTCGCCGCGCAGGTGCCGATCCAGGTCATCGCGGACCTGCTCGGCGTGCCCGACAGCGACAAGGAGATCTTCGCCCGCTGGGGCAGTTCGCTCGCCGAGACGCTCGACGGCGTGTGGTCGTACAAGCAGCTGAAGAGCCTGCACGCCACCATCATCGAGTACAACGACTACATCGACGGCCTGATGGACGAGCGCCGCCGCAACCCGCAGGACGACATCGTCAGCCACCTCGTCACGCAGCACGCCGACCTCACCCGCGAGGATCTCGTCGCCACCACCGGGTTGTTGCTGTTCGCCGGGTTCGAGACGACGGTCAACCTGATCGGCAACGGCGTGCTGAAGGCGTTCGAGAACCCGCACACCGTCGCCCCGCTCGCGCAGAGCCCCGAGTACGCCGAGGGGTTCGTCGAGGAGGTCCTGCGGCTCGACCCGCCCGTGCAGTACACGATCCGCTGGCCGAAGGAACGCCTCGAGCTGGCGGGTGTCTCGCTGCCCAAGGGCATGCCGGTGATGCTCATGCTCGCGGCGGCCAACCGCGATCCGCGGGTGTTCAAGGACCCGTTGAAGTTCGACCCGACGCGGTCCAACGCGCGCGAGCACCTGTCGTTCAGCGCGGGCATCCACTACTGCATCGGCGCGGGGCTCAGCCGCATCGAGGGCGCCATCGCGTTGCACGAGTTGTTCAAGCGGTTCCCGAACCTCGCGCCGGACGGCCCGGTGGCGCGCAGGAAGTCCAAGCTGATTCGCGGCGCGTTGCGACTTCCGGTTCGTGCGAACGAAACCAAACGATCACTGGCGGTGAACTAGAGCTGACGTGGGGCGAAATCCGTCGCGACACGTGCTCGACTTCACCCGGCTGGAGCAATGTTCGTGCCCCAATGACACTTCTCCGTAGTGCATGCTTGAAAGCAGAGAGGGAGACCCGCCGCACCGCCGCCGCGACGGGCCTCCCTCTCGCCTTTTGTCGATGAAGGGCTCCTTCATCCACGTGAGGTGGATGAAGGAGCCCTTCATCGCTCGCGGTCAGGACCTGATCCACACCCAGCGGTAGCCCTCGGGGTCCTCCGAACCCCAGGTGACCCGGGCCGAGTTGTGCGTGCCGCCCTCACACCTGCTACCGCCGTACGTCAGCACGTCCGGCGTGCCGAACCGGTCGACCTCGACGCTCGAGTACTTGCCGGAGGAGCCGATCAGGCACCGCCCGTTGACCCGGATGCTCTTGACCCAGTCGACCTGGTAGCTGACGGCCACGCAGGCCGTGTGGCCACCGGCCTGGCAGGCCTCGGCGACGGCCGGTCCGGCGGTCACCGCCACCACACCGGCCGACAACGCCGCAGCCGCGAACAACACCTTTGCCCGACCCATTTCTCCGCCTTTCTCGCAGCCGATCCCCGCAACCGACGTTACGGAGCGAAAGGCGCGAAACAGACGAATTTCGAGCAATGAGGAAAGACTTCCCGTGCTATTCGACGCCCGACATCAACTTCCTGATCACCGGTGCACCCACGGCCAGTGCGGCGCCGAGCACCACGGCCGCACCGCCCAGCGTGAAGAAGTACGCCGACGGGCTCGTCGTGTAGAACTTCACGAGCTGCGCGGCCACACCGGTACCGGCCGACACCGCGAGGAACCAGAGGCTCATCGTCTGCGACGCGAACGCCCTGGGCGCCAGCTTCGTCGTGACCGACAGGCCGACCGGCGACAGCATCAGCTCACCGCACGTCATGATCAGGAACATCACGACCAGCCAGAGCGGCGTCACCTTGCCGTCGGCGGCCGAGTTGCTCGCGAAGTACATGAGCACGAACGACAGTCCGACCAGCACGAGCGCACTCGCGAACTTGCGCGGCGTGGACGGCGCCCGGTCGCCGAGCTTCACCCACAGCAGTGCGAACACCGGCGCCAGCGCGATGATCATGATCGGGTTGATCGACTGGAACCACGCGACCGGGAACTCCCAGCCGAGGACGTGGTTGTCGACGTGCGAGTCGGCGAACTCGGCGATGACCGACGCGCTCTGCTCGAAGATCAGCCAGAACATCGCCGCCGCGATGAACAGCGGGATGTACGCGATGACGCGCGGCTTCTCCTCGGGCAGCGTCTTCTTGCTGCGCAGCATCACGGTGAAGTACGTGACGGGCAGGACGATCGACATGATGCTGATCATCAGGATGACGCCCTCGACGCCGCCCAGCAGGTACGACACGACGCCCAGCACGGCGATCGCGGCCACGATGCCGCCGATGACGCCGTAGACGCGGCCCTTCTCCTGCGCCGGCAACGGGTTCGGCGGCACGGCGGCGGACCCGCGCAGGTGCTTGCGGCCGAGCTGGTACTGGATCAGGCCGAGCGCCATGCCGACCGCGGCGACCGCGAAGCCCGCGTGGAAGCCGATGCCCTTCGCGAGCGCGCCGGTGATCAACGGCGAGACGAAGCCACCGATGTTGATCGCCATGTAGAAGACGGTGAAGCCGGCGTCGCGGCGCGTGTCGTGCTTCTCGTAGAGACCGCCGACGACGGTCGAGATGTTCGGCTTGAGCAGGCCGGTGCCGAAGACGATGAAGATCAGGCCGAGGTACACGCCCGCGATCCCGATCGGCAGCGCCAGTGCGATGTGACCGCACATGATCAGGACGCCGCCGTAGAACGTGGCGCGCTGGCCGCCGAACACGCGGTCCGCGAGCCAGCCGCCGGCGACCCCGGACATGTAGACCGCGGTGCCGTAGATGGCGACGACGGACAGCGCGAGCGCCTTGTCGACGCCCAGACCGCCCTGCGACACGGCCGTCCACAGGTAGAGGCCGAGGATGGCCTTCATCCCGTAGTACGAGAACCGTTCCCACAGTTCGGTGAAGAACAGCGTGGACAAGCCTCGGGGGTGTCCGAAGAAGCCCTTGTCCTGCGCGGAGATGCTGGCGCTGGGTGCGCTCACGTCATCGTCCTCTCGTGTCAACGATGTCACGGCGGATTCGGTGGACATTACGCCGAACGCTCGTACGGCTGGAAATCGAGGTTGCGTCCAAGTGGCCCAGCTCTCCTGCCGGGGTGCGGGATTGAGCGGGATTTGATGCACTGCTGACATGGACTTGATCCAGGCGCACGGGTTGGCCATGACGGAGTTCGACCGGCGGGTGCGAGCGATCGCACCGGAGCAGTGGGTGCTCGGCACGCCCTGCCGCGAGTGGTCCGTCAGAGACCTCGTCGGACACCTGGTGTACGAACAGCTCTGGGCCCCGGAGTTGCTCGCGGGCTGCACGGTCAAACAGGTCGGCGACAGGTTCGACCACGACAACCTGGGCGACGACCCGCTGGTGTCGTGGGTGGTCGCGGCCGCGGCGGCGCGCGAGGCGTGGCTGGAGCCGTCGGCGTTGACCAGGACCGTGAGCGTGTCGTCCGGGACGATCGACGCCGAGGAGTACTGCTGGCAGATGACCACGGACCTCGCCGTCCACGCGTGGGACCTGGCGCGGTCCATCGGTGCCGACGAGCGGATCGATCCGGACCTCGCCTCGACGGTCCTGGCCTACGTGGAGCGGAATGTCGAAGACTGGAGCGGAACTTCGGCGTTCGACTCACCGGTGCCGGTCGCACCGGACGCCGACGACCAAACCCGGCTAATAGGACTCTTGGGACGTAAGCCGTAGCCCCTTGACGCCTGTTGCTTAAGTTGCGCAAAGTAGTGCCACCGCCGCTTTCAGTAAGGAAAGTTACCTGTCGAAAGAGGTGGCAATGCGCAAGCTCGCCCCAGGGCTTTTCGCCGTGTCCGCGCTCGTGGCTTCCGTCCTGGCCTCCCCCGCCGCCCAGGCCGCCGGTCCGAGCGCCTCGCAGTTGCTCGCCAAGCTCACGTCGTGCCAGCAGATCTCGAACGGCAAGTACCGCAGCGACACCGAGACCGCCGCGAACATCCCGGTCTGCGGCAAGAACGGCGCGGTCTGGTACAAGGCCGACCTGGACGTCGACTGCGACGGTCAGGTCACCAGCAAGTGCAACAAGAACACCGACCCGTGGTTCCAGTCCGACACCGCCTTCCACGACTCGAAGGGCAAGCCGCTGGTCGCGGACAAGCTCCCGTACGTGGTCGTGCCGTCGGCCAGCGGCACGTGGGACTACCGCAAGTTCGGCATCCAGGGCGGTGGCGTCGTGGCCGTCATCTACAACAACAAGGTCACGTACGCCGTCGTCGGCGACACGGGCCCGACGAACATCATCGGTGAGGCGTCCTACGCCACCGCCGCGAGCCTGGGCATCAACCCCGACCCGAAGAACGGCGGGACCGACGGCCCGGTGCACTACATCTACTTCAAGAACTCGAAGGTGTCGCCGATCGAGGACCACGCGAAGGCGACGTCCACCGGCGAGGCCCTGGCCCAGCAGTTCCTCAACAACAACTGAGTGCTTGAAGCGCCCCGCCCCGCATCCCCCTCTGCCTCCTGCGTGGCGGGGCGCTCCTCCCCCGATCGCGGCTTCTCAGATCCCCCCGGACTGGTTTGGCCGCAGTGCATTTCTACAGGTCGATCGTTGTCCGGTGTCGGAGCGTGACGACTGGACAACGACCTCCGGACAACGTTTTGGTCTCCGGCCCCTGAACGTCAGGCGACCTTCTTCTCGAGTGTGACGCACCTGATGCCCACGGCGTCGAAGTGCTCGCCGGACTTCACGAACCCGGCGCTCTCGTACAGCCGCAGGTTCTCGTCGCTCTCGGCCCCCGTGAACAGCCAGACGACCTCGTCGGGCGCCAGCGCGCAGACCGCTTCGAGCAACCGCCGCCCGAGCCCCCTGCCCTGCTGGTCCGGCGCGACCGCGAGCCGTGCGACCTCCATGCGCGCGCCGTCGACCTTCCCCCGGACGCTGCCCACGAGCCGATGCCCGTCCCACGCCCCGAGCGCGGGCATGCCGGACTCGACGTGCTTCCTGATCTCCTCCACCGTCTCGACGAGCGGCGGCAGCTCCCACGCGCCGTACCGCCTGGCCTCGGCGAGGTAGGCGGCGCGCTGGATCGTCATGACCTCGCCGGCGTGCCCCGGCGCGAGTGGTCCGATGTGGACGGTCACGGCCCGGTGACCCCCGGCGTCCAGCTCTCCGGCAGCCCGCTCTCGGTGAGGATGATCTGGTGGTCGTGGAACCCCTCCGGCGCGTCCGGCTGCCACGGCCACTGCCCCTGCGGCGTCGGCACGATGATCTGCAACGCCGCGAACTCCGACCCGTCGTAGAGCAGGTACGCGCTGCCGAAGAACTCCGGGTAGAACCCCTTGTACACCCGCTCGAACGTGACCGGCACGCCCTCGAAGAAGTCGTGGTAGAGCTGTCCCGGCACGAACCGCTCACCACCGCTCGCCCTCTTGACGTACATGTTGATCAGGTTCTCGCCCATGCCCTGCGGCAGCCCGATCACCACGGCCTCCGCGACTCCGAACCGCCGCCACGCCCCCACCGAGAACACGTAGCCCGCGCCCTCGGCGTCCGGGTTCACGACGATGTTGGTGTGGCCGTACCGGTCGGCGGCGGAGAGCAGCCGGGCACGCAATGCGATGTCTTCGTCGGAAAGCACGGCATCCACCCTACGCAGCGAAACAGCTTAGAGCTTCTCCAAGGCTCCCACCTTCAGGCAGATTTGCGGCGAAACGATGGAGTCCGACCGGGTTCCGCTCCTAGCGTTCCTCCATGCCCAAGAGAGAATCCAGCGTGGTGGGGCGAGAGTTCGGCAACGGCGTCCGCAAAGTCATCGAACGAACGGGCCTGACCCAGCGCAAGCTCGCCGAGCTGCTCGGCTGGCAGGAAGCCAAGATCTCCGACCTGCTCGCAGGCAAAGGCGGTTGCAGCGAGACGGAAGTCCGCGAACTGCTCGCGTACTGCCGCACCCCGGTCAGGGAACGCGAGCACCTGATCGCGTTGTTCCGGGAGTCGAGGGAGAAGGGCTGGCTCCAGATTCCCGAAGACGGCGTGCCGGACCAGGTCCGCACATTGATCGAGCACGAGAAGGAAGCCAACGAGATCCTCTGTTGGTCGATGATCCTCGTGCCCGGCCTGCTTCAGATCTACGAGTACATCGAGGCGGTCACCGCCAAGGCGCAAACCGTCTCCCCCGACAACATCGCGGCGACCATTGCCGCGAGGGCCGCCAGAGGAAAGATCCTCGAGCACAGCAGGAAGTTCACCTTCCTCGTGCACGAGCAGGCTCTCTGGCTACCGGTCGGCGGCCTGGAGGTGTGGCGTTCCCAACTGGTTCGCCTGTTGCAGTTGTCGGTGCGGCCCTACATCACGATCCGGATCGTGCCTCGGTCGGCAGGTGTCCACGCAGGTGCTTCAGGCGACTTCAGGCTGATGAAATTTCCGAAGTACCCACCCCTCGTCTACGTCGAGAGCCTCAGGTGCTCCCTCTTCTTCGATGACAAGGAAACCGTCGACCTCTACGAGAACGTCCTGAAGGCGCTCGCGGCCGTCGCGCTGGATGAGGCAGGATCGAGGGAGGTGATCAACAGCATCTTGGAGGGCCTCCAATGACCCACTGGCGCAAGAGCAGCTACAGCGGTGACGGCGACAACTGCGTGGAAGTCGGTCGTGGCATCGGCATCCGGGACAGCAAGGCGCCGTCCACCCACCTGCCCGTCTCCCGCGAAGCCTGGACCGCGTTCCTCAAGCTGGCTCGACGCCGGTGAGCTCGACGCTCTCCTCCCACACGCGGGCAGCGAGCGCCTCGTCCGCGAGCTGACCGCGGACGGGTTCGATCCGAGGCTTGCCGCGCAGCCCGAACACGCGCGGCCCCAGCATCTGCCCACTGCGCACGTCCGGGTCCAGCACGGCCTGGACCGCCGGCCACGCGCCGGCGGCCTTGTCCTGCAACAAGAGCGACGCGGGGAACGTGATCGAGTCGAGTGCGCCGCCGGGGTGGTTGACGATGCTCGTCACCGCGCTCTGGCGCCGAGCGAGCTCGAAGCCGAACAGCATCTGCGCCTGCTTCGACCTGGCGTAGGCGTCTCCGTCCTTCACCTTCTTGCCCCTGAGGCTGCCGGTGGTGACGACCCGGCCTTCCGGCGCGGCCGCGAGCAACGGCATCAGCCAGCTGACCAGCACGAAGTGTCCGAGGTGGTTGGTCGTGTACATCAACTCGGCGTCGTCGATCATGACCCCGGCGTTGCACACGACCGCGTCGAGCCTGTCCAGCTCGCCCGCAGCGGCCTTCAACGACGTGAGGTCAGCGAGATCAAGCTGTAGGTGACGCACGCGCGCACCCGGCACCACAGCACGGATGGACGCCATCGCTGCGTCAGCCTTCGTCGCACTCCGGCTGCCCAGGATCACCGTGGCACCGGTACCGGCGAGCTGCTCGGCGACGTGATACCCGATGCCCGCATTGGCACCCGTGACCAGAAAGGTCTTCCCCTCAGCACTCATACTCGCACAATAATCGAAGTCGCTACGATTTCGGTATGACTCCGACCGGACGCCGTGAACGCAAGAAGGCCGCCACCACCCGAGCCCTGGCCGAAGCCGCGCGCAGGCTGTTCCTGGAGCGCGGGTTCGACCAGGTCACGGTGGCCGAGATCGCCGAAGAGGCCGACACGGCGGTGTCGACGTTGTTCGCGCACTTCCCCGGCGGCAAGGAGGCACTGGTCCTCGGCGACCGGACCGAACGCGAGCAGTCGCTGACCGCCGCGATCAAGGAACGCCCCGAAGGCGTGTCGATCCTCCAGGCCCTGCACGACTTCCTCGCCACGCGCGGCCCGTTCGACCCCGACCCCACCCGGCAGGACACCCGCCTCGCCGCCCTCGTCGTCGCCACCCCGGCCCTGCGCGCCTACGCCCGATCGCTGTGGACCGGCTGCGAAACCACGCTCGCCCAGGTCATCGCCGAAGAAACCGAGGCCGATGACTTCTCACTGCGCCAGCTCGCCCGGTACGTCCTGGAAATCCCGGACCTGGCGGGCACCGACCCCAACCCGCCCGCCGCCCTGGCCGCCGCGTTCGCCCGCCTGAAGCTCGCCTGGCCCGACCTGTAAACGATGAACGGCGCATTTGTCCACGTGAGGTGGGCAAATGCGCCGTTCATCGAGAAAACGGGAGGGTCAGCCGACCTCGGCCATGACCTCGTCCGACACGTCGAAGTTCGCGAAGACGTTCTGCACGTCGTCGCAGTCCTCCAGCGCGTCGATCAGCTTGAAGATCTTCTTGGCGCCCTCGGCCTCCAGCTGCACCGACACCGACGGCAGGAAGCTCGACTCCGCCGACTCGTAGTCGATGCCCGCGTCCTGCAGCGCCTTGCGCACCGGGATCAGGTCGCCCGCCTCGGACACGACCTCGAAGGCCTCGCCCAGGTCGTTGACCTCCTCGGCACCGGCCTCCAGCACGGCCATCATCACGTCGTCCTCGGTCGTGCCCGCCTTCGGCACGATCACGACGCCCTTGCGGCTGAACATGTACGCCACCGAGCCGGGGTCGGCCATCGAGCCGCCGTTGCGGGTCATCGCGGTGCGGACCTCGGTGGCGGCGCGGTTGCGGTTGTCCGTGAGGCACTCGATGAGCACCGCGACACCGTTGGGGCCGTAGCCCTCGTACATGATCGTCTGCCAGTCGGCGCCGCCGGCTTCCTCGCCGCCGCCGCGCTTGCGGGCGCGCTCGATGTTGTCGAGCGGCACCGAGTTCTTGCGGGCCTTCTGGATCGCGTCGTACAGCGTCGGGTTGCCATCCGGGTCCCCACCACCGGTGCGGGCCGCCACCTCGATGTTCTTGATCAGCCGCGCGAAGAGCTTGCCGCGCTTGGCGTCAATGGCGGCCTTCTTGTGCTTGGTGGTCGCCCACTTGGAGTGGCCGCTCATTTCTCCTCCGAACCAGTCAAACCACGAACCATGTCCACGAACAGGCGGTGGACGCGCTCGTCCCCCGTGAGCTCCGGGTGGAACGCCGTGGCCAGCACGTTGCCCTGCCTGACCGCGACGATCCTACCGGCGGCGTCGCCCGCCTCAGCCGTAACGGGCACCGTAGCGAGCACCTCGACGTCTCCGCTCACCGCCTCCACCCACGGCGCACGGATGAACACGGCGTGCACCTTCTCACCGGCGAGGTCGAGGTCGGTCTCGAACGAGTCGATCTGCCGCCCGAAGGCGTTCCGCCGGACCGTCACGTCCAAACCACCGAGCTGGTGCTGGTCCTCGCGGCCGTCGAGCACGGTGTTGGCCAGCAGGATCATGCCCGCGCACGACCCGTACGCGGGGAAGCCCGCCTTGATCTTGGCCCGCAGCGGCTCGAGCAGCTCGAAGTTGTCCAGCAGCTTGCTGATGGTCGTCGACTCGCCACCGGGGATCACGATGCCGTCCAGCTCGTCGAGCTCGTCCGGACGGCGGATGGGGCGTGCGGTGACGTCACACTTGGCCAGCGAGATCAAGTGCTCCTGGACGTCGCCCTGCAGGGCGAGCACGCCGATGACGGGTGGGGCAGCGACAACCATGCCCACCAGCATATTTCAGCCGCCGGGGACTCCTGACAGTGGTCGCCCCTGGGCGTTTCAGCCCAGTGCGCGGTGATCGTTTTTCCTCCCGACGGGCGTCGACCCTGTCGAGTTAACGACGTTAACTCGACAGGGTGTCCAGCATCGACGACCACATGACCACCCTGCCCCGCGACCCGCGCGCCGACGAGTACCCGATGCCGTTCGTGCCGAACGGCTGGTACGCGGTTCTGCGCAGCGTCCAGCTCCCGCGCGGGAAGGTCGTGCCCCTGCACTACTTCGGCCGGGCCCTCATCGCCTTCCGCGGTCCCGACGGGCGGCCCGCCGTGCGGGACGCCCACTGCCCGCACTACGGCGCCCACCTCGGCGTCGGCGGGAAGGTGGTGGACGGGCAGGTCGAGTGCCCGTTCCACGGCTGGCGGTTCGGCGCGGACGGCCGGTGCACCTACGCGCCGTTCGCGGCCCGGCCGCCGAAGGTGTCGATCGGCGGGTTCGAGGTCCGCGAGCACAGCGGCCTGATCTTCGTCCACACCGGGCAGGACGCGCCGGCGTGGGAGGTGCCGGAGATCCCGGAGGCCACCGCCCGCGAGTTCGCGCAGCCGATCGACGACGTGCAGACCGCGCGCATCCACATCCAGGAGATGCGCGAGAACATCGTCGACGAGTCCCACTTCCACTTCATCCACGGCCAGAGCGAGCCGCCCGTGCAGGACCTCGTCGTGGACGGCCCGTTCGCCGAGGTCCGGGGTCGCTTCGGGCGGCGGGTGCTGGCCTGGGAGCTCGACAACACCTTCGACGTGTTCATGTACGGCCCCGGCGTGATGGTGGTGCGCGTGTTCGGCAAGCTGCTCTCCTTGACCGCCATCGCGCTCACCACCCCGATCGACGACAGGACGAGCGAGCTGCGGATGCTCTACCACGTGCGCAAGCCCGCGGGGCTGCCGTTCCTCGCGCCGCTGCTCAAGCTCGTCTTCCGCACGCAGGCTCTCGGCGAGGTGCGCGAGGAGGTCCGCATCTGGGACCACAAGATCCACCAGGCCCGTCCCGTGCTGCTGCAGCACGAGCGCGGCATCAAGGCGCTGCGGCGCTGGTACGCCCAGTTCTACCCCGGCGGCTCCGCCGGTTCGTGACCGAGCGGGGAACTCATTCGACGTGGCCGGAAGCGTTCCGGGGTACCTGCGACCAGGTGTGGCGGTAGCGGATCAGGCCGACGATGAGCCACCCGCCGACGAACAGGCCGGGCAGGTCGGCCACGAAGGCGTGCACGATGAGCGTCAACAGGTTCTCGCCGGCGTGGGCCTGCGGGCGCAGCGGCACCCAGATCGCGCCGAGCCCGGTGAAGGTGAAGTAGACCAGCGCGGGCCAGAACACCCGGCGAACGCCCCGGTAGGCGAGAACGCCGAGCACCAGGCAGACCGGCACGGCGATCGCGGCTCCCGCGACGACCGCCGGCCGCGGCGGGGTGAGCAGCACGAACGCGATGAGCAGCGTCCAGAAAGCCGACCAGATCCCGTAGGCGGCGACGGCCAGTTGCTGTGGCCGGGTCCACGGACCGGGAACGAGATCCTTCCTGCCGCTCATGTGGCGTCCTGCGCGGGTGCCGCGACGACCGCCCAGTCCAGACTGCCCGCCACGAGGTCGTCGGCCACCTGCCGCAACCAGCCCAGCTCGGCGCGGCGAACCGCATGGGCGTACTCGATCTCCAGGAAAGACACCCGGTCAAGATCGTTGGCCGCCCTGTACCGCTCGATCTCGTCGAACTCGGCGACCTGCGCCTCGACGGCACGGATCCTGCGCTCCAGCAGCTCTCGGACCGTGACCGGGTCGAGGTGGGCCGCCTTCTCCAGCGCGAAGGCGAACCGGGGCAGATCACGCCGGTCCAGCTCCCCCAGCTCGTCGCGCAGCCAGCCGAGCAGCCGCTCCCGACCGGCCGAGGTGATCCGGTAGACGGTGCGTTCCGGCAGATTGCCCGCCCTGTTCGTGGCGACCGGGGCGATCAGCCCGTCGCGGGACAACCGGTCGATCACGCTGTAGAGCGAGCCGCTCTTGTGCTCGGCCAGCAGGTCCTTCCGGCGTTGGGTGGTCAGCTGCTGGATCTCATATGGGTGCATCGACCGCTCGTGCAGGAGCGTCAACACCGTCCAGTACCAGGGATTTCTGGGCGTCTCCTTGCGGGGCATCCACCTACCTTATCTCAGGTACCTGTTTTCAGATAGGCCTGCGTCAGCCGGCGCTCTGCCGATCGGGTTCGATGAGCAGCACGACCCGCTCCTCGTCCCGCGAGTACGGGCCGCCGATGTACTTGGTGGCGATCCGGTCGACGACCTCCCACGCGGCGTCGCCCTCCAGCCACTCCACGACCCGGCCGCGGACGACGACCGGGTGGAACGGGTTGTCCACGGGCGTCAGGGAGAACGCGACCCGCGGGTCCCGGCGCAGGTTGCGAGCCTTCTGACTGTGCGGGCCGGTCATGATCGCGATGTGGTCGCCGTGCGTGCCGATCCAGATCGGGACGGAGTGCGGGCTGCCGTCGGGCAGCACGGTGGCGAGGTGGGCGAGCGCGGTGCCGTCGAGCGCGGCGCGAACTTCGGGCTTGATCATCGCTGGACCTCGTAACGGACGTGGGTGACTCCGGGCGCGGGAACGACCTCGACGAGGTTCAGGCGCACGTGCTTCGGCAGGTTCCGGAAGAACGGGCGTCCCTCGCCGAGCAGGATCGGCACTTGGTGCAGGATCACCTCGTCGACCAGGCCCGCTTCGAGGGCCGAGGCGAGGACTCCGCCGCCCATGAGGCCGACGTCCTTGCCCTCGGCCAGTTCGAGGGCCTTCGCCACCGCGTCCTCGATGCCGGTGGTGACCAGCGTCTGCCGTTCGGTGATCTCCGGCGCCGGGCGGTGGCTGAGCACGACGACCTTCGCGCCCGGATGCGGGCTGCCGCCGCCGAAGTGCTCGGAGTCCTCGTAGGTGTTGCGTCCCGCGACCACGGCACCCACGCGGGCGGCGAGGAAGTCGAAGATCTTCGCGCTGGGCTCGCTCAGCTTGAAGCCGTCGAACACCTGACTGGGCGTGTCGCCGTCGAAGTACCAGTCGAAGAGCATGCCGCCGTCGCCGAGCCCGCGGCCGGGACCGGGCTCGCGGCCCGTGATGTACCCGTCGGCCGAGACCGAGTGCGCGCTGATCACCTTGCCCATTGGGTTCCCCTCAGTTGAGTTCCTTGAGGGAACCCTAGCATTCCTGAGTTCCCTGAGGGAACCCCAGTTGCTAAAGTCGTGGGCATGCAGCGAACGGACTTCGGCAGGATGGCGTGCTCCATCGCGCGCACGCTCGACGTCATCGGAGAGCCGTGGTCACCGTTGATCCTGCGGGACGTGTGGGTCGGCATGTGCCGGTTCGAGCAGCTCCAGGCCGACCTGGGCATCAGCCGCAAGGTGCTGACCGAGCGCCTGAACCACCTCGTGGACCACGGCGTGCTGGAACGGCGCCCCTACGACAACCGCCCGCGCTACGAGTACGTGCTCACGCCCAAGGGAACCGAGCTGGTCGACCTGCTGATGGTCATGGCCGGGTGGGGCGACCGGTGGCTGGCGGGCGAGGCGGGTCCGCCGGTGCTGTACCGGCACCACGCGTGCGGGGAGATCAGCAGCGTCGAGCTGAGCTGCGCGCACTGCGGCAAGCCGATGCACGCCGACGACGTCGACGTGCTGCCCGGCCCCGGCTCGCCCTAGCCGCCGAGTGCACGCGGGGACGCTGCGTGCGCCAGGAGTGCACGAAAGCTCCCCGCGTGTCGTTCAGTGCTCGTCGTAGTGGCCGCCGTGAGAGGCATGCCGATGCCCGTCGTGCACGTAGTCGACGTGGTCGGCGTGAGGGATCGCCACGTGACCGCACCCGTCGCCGTGCGCGTGGTCGTGCGCATCGTGCTCGGTGTGGCCGGACGGTTCGCACTCGTCGAAGTGGCCGTCGTGCTCGCGGTGCAGGTGGCCGTCGTGGACGTAGTCGACGTGATCGCTGTGCGGCACCCCGACGTGCCCACAGCCCTCGCCGTGGACGTGGGAGTGCTCGACGTGTTCAAGGTGGCTCGTTGTCATGGGGTCAGGCTGCGCCAACGCACCGTTCTCCGCGTGCCGGGCCGCCCGGCCGGGTGACACCCGAAAGCCGCGAGCCGCCCCCTTCGTGAGGGGACGGCTCGCGATCATCACCGAGCTACGGTCAGTCGACGGTGACGAGCTGCTCCTGCGCCACCCCGGCCGTCTGGCGCGACTTCACGAAGCGCCACCCGAGGAACAGCACGAGAGCAAGAACGGGAATCGACCAGAACGCGATCTTCTCGGCCGTGCCGGCGAACGCCATCTGCCCGATCACGAGCGCGAGGAACACCAACGTGCCCCACGAGGTGTAAGGCGCGCCGGGCATCCGGTACGACGGCCGTTCCACCTGTCCCGCCAAGGCCTTCTTGCGCAACTTCATCTGACAGATGATGAGCGTGGCCCACGTCGAGACGACGCCCAACGACGCGATGGCGATCGCGATGTCGAACGCCTCCTTGGGCACCATGTAGTTGAGCACCACGCCGAACAGGTACGCGACACCGGTGAAGAGGATGCCGCCGTACGGCACGTGCCGGGAGTTCATCTTGCCGGTGAACGCGGGCGCCTCGCCCTTCTGCGCCAGCGACCGCAGGATGCGGCCGGTGGAGTAGAGGCCCGAGTTGCACGACGACAGCGCGGCCGTCAGCACGACGGCGTTCATGATGTCGCCGACGGCCGGGATGCCCAGCGCCGAGAACACGGTCACGAACGGCGACTCGGTGCCGGTGAAGTGGTCCCACGGCAGCAACATCGTCAGCAGCAGCACGGAACCGACGTAGAAGATCGCGATCCGGTACACCACGCCGTTGATGGCGCGCGGCATGATCTTCTCGGGGTCCTTGGTCTCGCCCGCCGCGATGCCGACGAGCTCGATGGCCGAGTAGGCGAAGACGACGGCCTGCAGGGTCATCAGGGCGACGCCGAAGCCGTGCGGGAACAGGCCGCCGTGGCCGAGGGTGTTCGACACCGACGCCGTGGTGCCGCCGATGTCCGCGGCGCCGATCACGAGGCCGACACCGGTCACCAGGAACACGACGATGGCCGTGACCTTGATGACGGAGAACCAGAACTCCAGCTCACCGAACAACTTCACGGACAGCATGTTGATCGACACGAGCACGACCAGGGCCACCAGCGCGGTGATCCACTGCGGCGCGTTGGGGAACCACTTGTGCATGTAGATCGCGACGGCGGTGATCTCGGCGATGCCGGTCATCGCCCAGTTGACCCAGTACATCCAGCCGGACGTGAAGCCCGCCCACGGGCCGATGAACTCGCGGGCGTACTCGACGAAGCTGCCGGCCACCGGGCGGTGCAGCACGAGCTCGCCCAGCGCGCGCATGACGAAGAACGCCGCGAGACCGCACACCGCGTAGGACAGGATCAGCGACGGCCCCGCGGTGGCGAGGCGTCCGCCCGCACCCAGGAAGAGGCCGACGCCGATCGCGCCACCGATGGCGATCATCTGCACCTGGCGCTTGCTCAGCGCCTTGGTGTAGCCGTCCGCATCAGTTTCCAGAGAACTCACGAGGGGTTCCTTCCGAAACGGAAAAATGCTCGCGTCGGAACCTCCCGCGCCCCGACGCGCTGTTGTCGGGGACCTTAGTGAGTGGCGGTCATCACCAAGTAATCAGTTGGGGAAGGCTTAACGTAAGGGACATCACACAGGGCGGCGTTCAGGTCCTCCCAAATGTCCTCGACGTGCTCAAGTCCCACGGAAATGCGCAGCAAATTCTCCGGAACGCCGGAAGCACGCAGTTCCTCGCCGGGTACCAGCCGGTGGGTGAGCGCCCACGGGTGCTCGATCAGCGTGTCGACCGAGCCCAGCGACACCGCGGGCGTGACCAGCTTCAGCCGCCGCACGATCGCGGTCGGGTCGCCGTGCACGCCGAACGCGATCATCGCGCCGGTCCCCCGCAGCTGCACCGACGCGGACGGGTAGCGCACGAACTCCACGGCGTCGTGCTCGGCGAGCCGCGCGGCGAGCAGAGCGGCTGACCGGGAAGCCGCCTCGACCCGCAACGGCAGCGTCGCCAGCCCGCGGTGCAGCAGGTAGCCGCCCAACGGGTGCAGCACGGCCCCGGTGATGATCCTGACCTGCCGCAACGCCGCCGCCCGTTCCTCCGAGCAGGCCACCACGCCGCCGAGCACGTCACCGTGGCCGCCGAGGTACTTGGTGCCGGAGTGCAGCGCGTACGAGGCGCCGTGCAGGGCCGGGTTCTGCAGGATCGGCGTCGCGAAGGTGTTGTCGACCACGACCGGCACCGCTCCGGCCTGCCGCACGACGTGCTCGATGTCGACCTGGTCGAGGTTCGGGTTGGCCGGGGTCTCGACGACGACGAGCCCGGTGTCCGGCCGGATCGCGGAGGACACCAGTCCCGCTTCGACGTAGGTGGTGGAGACGCCCAGGAGACCGGACGACAGCAGGTGGTCGGTGCCGCCGTAGAGCGGCCGCACGGCCACGACGTGCGGCTTTCCGGCCATCACGCAGGCGGCTTGGATCACCGCGGTGACCGCGGCCATGCCGCTGCCGAACGCGACCGCGGCGTCGGTGTGCTCAAGCCGCGCGAGCGCCTGCTCGAACCGGGCCACGGTCGGGTTGTGCAACCGCGCGTACACGGGCGACGACGCGTGCGCCGCGCCCGTGGCCCACTCGCCCAATGCGGCCCCGCCGAGCGCCTGGTCGGGCACGGGGTAGGTGGTGGACAGGTCGATGGGAGGTGCGTGCACGCCCAGCTCGGCGAGGTCGTCGCGGCCGCCGTGCACTGCGATGGTCTCGATGCGCGTCATGGCCGGAATGGTGGAGACTTCCTCGTCAGGACGGGTGTCGAACCGCAGGGGATTCGACAGAACGGAGATTCGCCGTGCTGGATTCGATCGACGAGGCGATCGTGCGGGAGCTGCGGAAGGACGCGCGGCTGCAGAACAAGGACCTGGCCGAACGCGTGAACGTCGCGCAGTCGACCGCGGTGGTGCGGCACCGGGCGCTGCGGGAGCGCGGGGTGATCACCGGCTACCACGCCGAGGTGGACCTGAGCGCGCTCGGCCGGCCGGTGCAGGCGATGCTCGCGTTGAAGATCCGCCCGCACACCAAGGAGATCGTCGACCCGTTCATGGCTTACGTGCTGTCGTTGCCCGAAACTCTTGCGCTTTCACACGTGACCGGTCCGGAAGATTTCCTGGTGCACGTCGCGGTATCGGACGTCGGTCACTTGCAACGGCTCGTGCTCGACAAATTCACCAGTCGGCGAGAGGTGACAGAGGTTCACACCAATCTCCTCTTTTCGCACGTGCGCAAGCACTAACTCGCGAGCCGCAATGCGGGGGCGAGCTGATCACGCCCGTCAATGCCGAGTTTGCGATAAACCTTGGTCAGGTGGATCTCGACGGTGCGCAGCTGCACGAACAGCGCGGCGGCGATCTCCCGGTTCATCTTGCCCTCGGCGGCCAGCGCGGCGACGCGTCGTTCGGACTCGGTGAGCCCGGCCGGCCCGGCGGCCAGCTCCTGCCGGATCTCCTCGGCGAGGTCGTCGACGCCGCAGTCGTCGGCGAGGTCCACGGCGATCCTCAGCTCGGCGCGGGCGGGCTTGACCCGTCCGGCCAGGTGCAGCGCCCGGCCGAGCGCGAAGTGGCTGCGCGCCCGTTCCAGCACGGCACCGGTCTTGGCGAGGAGCTCGACCGATTCCTCAAGCAGCGCAATGCCTTCGATGCCTTTGCTGACGCCCTGTTCGCGCAACACCGCGGCCAACGGCAGCACCGCGCCGCACGCGCGCGCGAGTCGTTCCTCGGCCGCGAGGTGGTCTCCTCCGAGGGGTAACCGCCACGACGTGCTGTCGCAACCGCGCGCTCGCAAGCGTTCGCCGCAATCCAGCAGGTCGCGCACACCGTCCTTGCGCCGCTCGGCCGCGATCCGCACCCGTCCGCGCGCGGCCAGCAGCGCCGGTGCCCCGAACAGGTCGGGCACCTCGCCCGGCACGGCCTCGAACACCTGCGCCGCCGTCTCGACGTCGCCCATCTCCAGCAACGCGAGCGCGAGCTCGGTCAGCGCGGCGAAGACCGGCGTCGACAACCGCGCGGCACCACAGCTTTCGAGGGTGGCGAGCGCTTCGCGGGCATCCGCCTCGGCGCCGGCCAGTCGTCCGAGGTCCCGCAGACACGCCGAACGTGCGGTGAGCGCCGCCGCCACGCATGGCCGGTGCTGCCACCTCCGCGCGATGGTCAACGCACGGTCCGCACGCGCGTAGGCGGCCGCCAGTTCGCCACGCGTCCTGAGAAAACCGATCGCCCGCAGGTACGGGTCGAACTCCGAGGGCGTCACGGGCACGACGTCGGGGTCGCCGATCGCGTCCGGTTCGAACTCCGGCTCCTCCCCCAGCAGCGCGAGCAGTCCTGGCAGCGCGGGGTGCGCGGGATCGGCCTCGCCCAGGTGTTCCACGGCCGCCGGGACGTCCACATAGGACTCCACCTCGCCCAGTTCCGCCAGCAGCGCACCGGATCCCGGCTCTGTCATGGCCCGGCGCAGGTAGCGGACGGCATCGGTGACCCGGTTGCGGGTGCGGGCCCGTCCGGCAGCGGACACCAGCACCTCGGTCGCCCACTCCTCGTCCAGCGGCCGGGTCTCGACCAGGTGCTCGGCCACCGCCTCCGCCGACGCGCCGGTCTCGACCAGCAGGCGGGCCGCGGCGGCGTGCAGGTCCTGACGTTCGGTGATGGTCAGCTCTTCGCGAAGAGTGTTGCGCACCAACGGATGCACCAACTCACCGTCAGCCGACAACAGCCCCATGCGGTGCAACGCGGCGATCGTGCCGGCGAGCTCGCACGGTTCGATGCCGATCAGTTCGGCGACGCGCGGCAACGTGACCTCGCCACCCAGCACCGCCAGCGCGTGCAGGGCGTCGGGGGCGTGCGGGGCGAGGCGGCGCAGCCGGACGTTGACGGTCGGCAGCAACGCCGGCGCGGTCTCACCGGGACAGGCCCGGATCAGGCTGAGCAGCAGCAACGGGTTGCCGCCCGCCTGCGTGCGGCAGAGCGTCACGAACTCGTCGCCGACCGGCCGCCCCAGCTCCTGCTCGACCAGCGCCCGCACGCCGTCTTCCGACAGCTCGTCCAGCCGGATCTCGCCGGTGCTCGCGGCGAGCAGCTCCTCCAGCGTCTGCGGCCCGGTGCACACCTCACCCGCACCGATGCCGGCCAGGGCGAACACCGGCAGGTGCTCGATGCGGTGCGGGAGGGTGCTCAGCCACTGCAGCGAGGGCTGGTCGGCCCACTGCGCATCGTCGACAACGATGGCCACGGGCCGTTCGGCGGCCATGCGCGCAAGGGCGCGGTGCAGGACGTGCAGCTCGGGCAACGTCACGGGACCCGGCTCGGCGAGTGCGTCGGACTGCCCCAGCGCGGCGGCGATGCGCGGCAGGTGCCGCACCTCCTCACCGGGCCGCACGCACACGAACAACCGGCTGACCAGCCCGAACGGCAGCTCCCGCTCGAGATAGCTGCCCCGCGCAGCGAGCACCGTGAACCCGCGTTGCGCGGCCAGCTCGCGTGCGGTCGTGAGCAGTGCCGTCTTGCCGGCTCCCAGCCCTCCGGTGGCCACCAGGAGGTGCCCGTCACCGCCTGCCGCCGCGGCCAGCGCTTCCGCCAGCTGAGTCGTCTCCCGGTCCCGCCCGACCAGTCCAGGTTTCACGCCCATGGGTCCATCTGAGGCGTGTCGCCCATCAGGCGCCTATCGCGGAGACATCGCACGCCTGGTGGCAGCCATCACGCCACCCCGGCGAGCCTCAACCCGGCCGTGGTCGCCGCGGCCAGCACGATCACCGCGACGAACGGCACCTTCCGCCACGCCGCCACCCCACCCACCACCACACCGGTCGCGAGCGCCCAACCCCCGAAGTGCTTCCCACTGGTCAACGCCGTGACCGCGACCAGCGCGAACAGCAACACCGTGGCCGATGCCGTCATCAGGTCGTTGACCTTCTTCGGCAGCGTGACGCGGTCGCGCAGCAACGGCCCGGCGAACCGGATCGCGAACGTGCCGACGGCGAGGATCAGGACTGCGGCGACGGGCACGGCTCCTCCTTCTTCGTGGTGCGGAACGCGAAAAGTCCGACCAACGCGAGCAGTACGGGCACACCGGCCGGCAGGAACGGCGTCGTCGCGAGCGCTGTCACCGCGCCCACCAGGGCCGCGTTGCGCGTGGCCGCGTCCTTCAAGGCAGGCAGGGTGAGCGCCAGCATCGCCGCCGGGAACGCCGCGTCCAGGCCGAACGCCGCCGTGTCGCCGACGGCCTGACCCGCGAGCGCGCCCACGAGCACCGCGATGTTCCAGCAGAAGAACAACGCAACGCCGCACGCCCAGTAGGCCGCACGCGCTCTCGCGGGGTCCTTCTGCGACATCGCGAAGGCCGTCGACTCGTCGATGAGCAGGTGGCTGCCGACGACGCGCGCCAGCAGGTTCTTGCCCAGCACGTCGCCGACCGCCAGGCCGAACGGCAGGTGCCGCGCGTTGAGCACCAGCCCGGCCAGCACCGCGGCGGCAGGGCTGCCACCGGCGGCGACGATGCCCACGGCCATGAACTGCGAGCCGCCCGCGAAGATCAGCAGCGACATCAGCACCGGCAGCCACCACGGCAGGCCGGAGCCGACCGCGATCGCGCCGAAGGAGGCACCGGTCACCGCGGCACCGAGTGCCACTGCGGCCACGTCACGCAGGAGCACAGCATCAAGGGTTCGCCATATCGAACGCATCACCCATTACGATGAACACCTGAACGGGTGTTCGTCAAGACGAACGGATGGACTTCTGTGTCGAACGCACCACTGGACCTCATCGCGGCCAACCTCCGGCGCGAGCGCGAGCGCGCCGGCCTCTCGCTGTCCGAGCTGGCGAAGAAGGCCGGAATCGCGAAGTCGACGCTCTCCCAGCTGGAGTCGGGCACCGGAAACCCCAGCGTGGAGACCCTGTGGGCACTCGGCGTGGCGCTCGGCGTCCCGTTCGGCAGCCTCGTCGAACCCGCCGTGCCACGCGTCCAGGTGATCCGCGCCGGCGAAGGCCCGGTCATCTACTCCGAGCGCGCGCACTACACCGCCACGCTGCTGGCCGCCTGCCGTCCGGGCACCAAGCACGACCTCTACTGGCTGACCATGGAACCGGGCGGCGCCCGCGAGTCGGATCCGCACATGCCGGGCAGCGTCGAGCACATGATCGTGGCGTCCGGGCGCTGCCTGGCGGGACTCGCCGACGACCCGGTCGAGCTGGGGCCGGGCGACTACATCGTCTATCCCGGCGATCTGCCGCACATCTGCAAGGCGCTGGAACCGGGGACGACCGCGATGTTGGTCTCGGAGCACACGGTGTGACACCGTTTTCTTCCCACTCAACCGTATAGCAGAGAGGGGGCCTTGCCACAAGGCCCCGTGCGTCCTTCACACTCATCGCCCTATGCCGGAAAACAGGCGCTGTGGGGAGCACGTGGGGTACGAAGAAGAACTGCAGTCCGAACGCGACTACGTGGCCGGGCTCTACGCACGGCTCGATGCCGAACGCGCGCGCGTGAAGGCGGCATACCAGTCCGCGCTGGGTGGCACCGGCGAGACCGCGATGGAACGGGACAACGAGGTGCGGGCCCGGCACCGTGAGATGAAGCGGCTCAACGTCGCCGACTACGGGCTGTGCTTCGGCCGGTTGGACAGCGTCGACGGTGACGTCTCCTACATCGGCAGGATCGGCCTGTTCGACGAGGAGAACGACTTCGAACCGGTGCTGCTGGACTGGCGCGCGCCGGCGGCACGGCCGTTCTACACCGCCACCGGCGCCCGGCCGGAGGGCATGGCGCGGCGCCGCCAGTTCCACACCCGCCGCCGCGCGATCGTCGACTTCACCGACGAGGTGTTCGGCAGGCTCGGTGAGGAGCACGGCGACGTGGCCCTGCTCGCGGCGTTGAACGCGCCGCGCGGCGAGGGCATGCGCGACATCGTGGCGACCATCCAGGCCGAGCAGGACGCGATCATCCGGCTCGACCACCCCGGTGTGCTGGTGATCGAGGGCGGTCCCGGCACCGGCAAGACCGTCGTGGCGCTGCACCGCGTCGCCTATCTGATGTACACGCAACGAGAGCGCATGGAACGGCACGGCGTCCTCGTCGTCGGCCCGAACCCGGCGTTCCTCAACCACATCGGCCGCGTCCTGCCGTCGCTCGGCGAGTCCGACGTGGTGTTCACGACCGCCGGCGACCTCCTGCCGGGCCTGCGCACCTCGCGGGAGGACGCGCCGGACGTCGCGGCGCTCAAGGGTTCGCTGAAGATGGTGGACGTCCTGAAGGCCGCCGTGGCGGACCGGCAGCGGCTGCCCGTCTCACCGATCCCGATCGGCATGAAGGACGTCGTGGTCGAGATCAACGCCGAGACCGCGGAGTGGGCCAGGCAGGAGGCGCGCGACAGCGGCCTGCCGCACAACGAGGCCCGCAAGGTGTTCGCCGAGATCATCACGTACGTCCTGACCGAACGGGCGATCGGCCGGATCGGCAAGGGCTGGCTGTCGCGGTCGGACAAGCAGGGCTGGGAGGACATGCGCTCCGGTCTGCTCAAGGACCTCGCCGACGACGACGCCTTCACGCGGGCGCTGGACGAGCTGTGGCCGTTGCTGACCCCTGAGCAGCTGCTGGGCTCGCTGTACTCGTACCCGGAACGGCTCGCGGCGGCGGGCGCCGACCCGTCGCTGCACCGGGTTCAGGGCGAGGCGTGGACGGTCTCGGACGTGCCGTTGCTCGACGAGCTGCACGAGCTGCTGGGCCGGGACGGCCAGGAGCAGGCGGCCGACCAGGCGGCACTGGCCGAGAAGCAGGCCGAGGCCCGGTACGCGGCGGAGGTGCTGGACAGCCTCGTCGGCCGCCAGGACCACATGGACGACGAGGACCACCTGTTCGCCACGGACCTGATGTACGCGGAGGACCTGGCCGAGCGCTTCGACGAGCACGACACCCGCACGCTCGTCGAGCGCGCCTCGGCCGACCGCGGCTGGACCTACCGGCACGTGGTGGTCGACGAGGCCCAGGAACTGTCCGAAATGGACTGGCGGGTGCTGATGCGCCGCTGCCCCGGCCGTTCCTTCACGGTGGTGGGTGACCTGGCCCAGCGCCGTTCGTCGGCGGGCGCCTCGTCGTGGGCGCAGATGCTCGACCCGTACGTGCGGGGCCGCTGGATCTACCGTTCGCTGACGGTCAACTACCGCACGCCGGCCGAGATCATGGCCGTCGCCGCGCGCGTGCTCGCCGAGTTCGCGCCGGACGTGCAGGCACCGGAATCGGTGCGCGCCAACGGAGTCCAGCCGTGGGCCCGGCAGCTCACACCGGACGAGCTGCCGGCCGCGATCGAGGAGTTCGTGGCGGCCGAGGCGTCCTCCGAGGGCACCAGCGTGGTGATCGGGCCGCCCGGCGTGCCCGGCACGGTGCCGGCGTCGGAGACGAAGGGCCTGGAGTACGACTCGGTGCTCGTCGTTGCGCCGGAACGGATTCTGGCCGACGGACCGCGCGGTGCGGCCGAGCTGTACGTGGCGCTGACCCGTGCCACGCAACGACTCGGCGTGCTGCACCACGAACCGTTGCCCGCAGCGCTGTCCGGCCTGACCGAGACGGTGCGCACATGATCCGTTCAGCGGTTCGCGAAAGCCCTGGCCAACCCTAGGATGGGTGGAAGTCTGGGGGGACTGCTCGCGTCGGCCAGACGATCACATCCACGTCCGCGCCGAACGGGGGCCTTCATGACGATTCCACCCGCTCCACCGGACGGATCCGGCGAGCCGGTCAACCCGTGGGCAGCACCCGCGGGCCCGGTCGCCGGTCCGGTCCGTCCACTCGCACCGTTCCCCCTGCCGGCAGCGGGTCCACCGCCGCGAAAGTCCCGCGTGGGACTGACGATCGCGACCGTGCTCGGCGTGCTGTTGCTCGGCACGGCCGCCTGCTTCGTCTACGTCTTCGTGAAGCACGGCGGCCTTCAGGCCACCGACACCACGCCGTACGGGAAAGCCGGCGACTGCGCGAAGGTGACGGGCGTTTCCGCCTACCCCAAGTACGAGAAGGTCTCCTGCGACGCGGGCGTGCACAACTACACCGTGAGCAAGGTGCTGGGCTCCGGCGGCGAGAAGTGCGGCGAGGACCCCAGCACGTACACGAGGTTCAGCAAGGACGACGTCCGCCTGTGCCTGATCCCGGTGTTCGTCGACGGCCTGTGCTACGACCTCTCGTTCATCGCGGTCGACCCCGAGCTCAAGCCGAAGGAGTGCGGGAAGTACGCGGCGTTGCGGGCGAAGGTGCTCGCGAACACCGTGGACAAGGCCGCGTGCGGGGAGTCGCCCGCGCTGGCGCTGGCGTACCCGGAGATCAAGACCACCTACTGCTTCACCGACACGTACGGCCGCTGACGGCCAGCAGGGCGTGGGAGCTGACCGGCGAAGGCGCATCGCACGAATGCGATGCGCCTTCGCCGGGAAGAGTTCCTACCAGCCGCGCTCGGCCAGGCGGTGCGGCTCGGGGATGTCGTCGACGTTGATGCCGACCATGGCCTCGCCGAGACCGCGCGACACCTTGGCGATGACGTCCGGGTCGTCGTGGAAGGTCGTGGCCTTCACGATGGCCTCGGCCCGCTGGGCCGGGTTGCCGGACTTGAAGATGCCGGAACCGACGAACACGCCCTCGGCACCGAGCTGCATCATCATGGCGGCGTCGGCCGGGGTCGCGATGCCGCCCGCGGTGAAGAGCACCACCGGGAGCTTGCCGTTCTGCGCGACCTCCTTCACGAGCTCGTACGGCGCCTGGAGCTCCTTGGCGGCCACGTACAGCTCGTCCTCCGGCAGGTTCTGCAGGCGGCGGATCTCGGCGCGGATCTTGCGCATGTGCGTGGTGGCGTTGGAGACGTCACCGGTGCCGGCCTCGCCCTTGGAGCGGATCATCGCCGCGCCCTCGGTGATGCGGCGCAGGGCCTCGCCGAGGTTGGTCGCGCCGCACACGAAGGGAACCGTGAAGGCCCACTTGTCGATGTGGTTGGCGTAGTCGGCCGGGGTCAGCACCTCGGACTCGTCGATGTAGTCGACGCCCAGCGAGGCGAGGACCTGGGCCTCGACGAAGTGGCCGATGCGGGCCTTGGCCATCACCGGGATCGAGACGGCGTTGATGATCCCGTCGATCAGGTCGGGGTCGCTCATGCGGGCGACGCCGCCCTGCGCGCGGATGTCGGCGGGCACGCGCTCGAGCGCCATGACGGCGACGGCGCCGGCGTCCTCCGCGATCTTCGCCTGGGTGGCGTCGACCACGTCCATGATCACGCCACCCTTGAGCATCTCGGCCATGCCGCGCTTCACGCGGGCGGTGCCAGTGACCTGATCAGTGCTCACGGGCCAACCTTTCACGAGGGGAAGTTTCGGTGAACCCATCCTACGTCTCACGTGGCCACCTCACCCAAGCCACTGGAGCCCGGAACCAGAAGGCCACTTCCCGATCAACCGCAGGTCGTGACCCCTGTCACGCACCCGGAAGTGAAACGGCCTCATGAGCGCGGACGAGTCCAGTCGGGTCTCCGCACTTGTACCGGGAGGTGAACGGGTGTGAGATCGAACACTACGACTTGACGGAGGTCGCCATGGGAAGCAAGAACTCCGACAACTCAGCCCCGGCAGGCGCGGTCGCTGTGGACGACCCGGCCAAGGTCCGCAACGTCGTGCTCGTGGGCCCGTCCGGCGCGGGCAAGACGACGCTCACCGAGGCCCTGCTGGCCACCACCGGCGTACTGACCCGAGCGGGCTCGGTCACCGAGGGCACGACCGTCTGCGACCACGACCCGGCCGCAGTCCGGCAACAACGATCGGTAGGCCTCGCCGTGGCCCCGATCCAGCACGGGGACATCAAGATCAACCTGATCGACACCCCCGGATACGTCGACTTCGTGGGTGAGCTCAGGGCAGGACTACGGGCCGCGGACGCGGCCCTTTTTGTTGTCAACGCCTTCGAGGGCGTGGACCCGGCCACCGTCGCGCTGTGGGAGGAGTGCGCTCTCGTCGGCATGCCGCGTGCCGTCGTCATCACACGCACCGACCACCACCGTGCGGACGTCATGAACGAGGTGGCCGCGTGCCAGGCCGCGTTCGGCGCCGGCGTCGTGCCGCTGTACGTGCAGGAGGGCGACCGGCTCGTCGGTCTGCTGACCGAGGGCGACAACCACCCGGAGGAACGCGCCGCGCTGATCGAGGGCATCATCGCCGAGAGCGAGGACGAGACCCTCATGGACCGCTACCTGGCGGGCGAGGAGATCGACCAGGACACGCTCATCGCCGACCTGGAGACCGCCGTCGCACGCGGTTCCTTCCACCCCGTGATGCCCGTGTGCGCCGCGACCGGCATGGGTCTCAACGAGCTGTTGGACGGCATCGCGCGCGCGTTCCCGTCACCGCTGGAGCACGAGCTTCCGACCGTGACATCGGTGGACGGCATCCCCCAGCCGCGCATGGCCCCGGACCCGGAAGGGCCGTTGGTGGCCGAGGTCGTCCGCACCGCGGTCGACTCGTACGTGGGACGCGTGTCGCTGGTCCGCGTCTTCTCCGGCACGCTGCGCCCCGAACGCCCGGTGCACGTCTCCGGCCACGGCATGTCCGACCGCGGCCACGAGGACCACGACGCCGACGAACGCGTGGCCCACATCTACTCCCCGCTCGGCGCCTCCCTGCGCGAGGTCCCGTACTGCGTGGCCGGAGACCTGTGCGCGTTGACCAAGCTCACCACCGCCGAGACCGGTGACACCGTCTCCGCCCCCGAGCAGCCGTTGCTGATGGCGCCGTGGGACATGCCCGAACCGCTGCTGCCCGTCGCGGTCGTGCCGCGCACCCGCAGCGACGAGGACAACCTGGCCCGCAACCTCAACCGCCTGGTCGCGAGCGATCCGACCCTGCGCCTGGACCGCAACGCCGAGACGCACCAGATGGTGCTGTGGTGCATGGGCGAGGCCCACGCGGACGTCGTGCTGGCCAGGCTGCGCGCGGGCGGCGCCGAGATCGACACCGAACCGGTGCGCGTGCCGTTGCGCGAAACCTTCGCCTCACCGGCAAAAGGCCACGGCCGACATGTGAAGCAATCTGGAGGTCACGGCCAGTACGCGGTGTGCGACATCGTCGTCGAACCGCTCCCCCGCGGCTCCGGCTTCGAGTTCGTCGACAAGATCGTCGGCGGCGCGATCCCGAACCAGTTCATCCCGTCCGTCGAGAAGGGCGTGCGCGCCCAGCTGGAGAAGGGCCTGCACGACGGCACCCCGGTGGTCGACGTCCGCGTGACGCTCGTCGACGGCAAGGCGCACTCCGTCGACTCCTCCGACGCGGCGTTCCAGACCGCGGGCGCGCTGGCCCTGAAGGAGGCCGCGGCCGCCGGGCGCACCACGTTGCTCGAACCGATGGACGAGGTCGCGATCCGGTTGCCCGACGAGCACATGGGCACCGTGCTGGGTGACCTGTCCGGACGGCGCGGCCGCGTGCTCGGCACCGAGGCCGACGATGGCGGGCGGACCGTGATCCGGGCCGAGGTGCCGTCGTCGGAACTGCTGCGGTACACGATCGAGCTGCGCGCGATGACGTCCGGCACCGGCACGTTCACGCGCCGCTTCTCCCGCTACGACCCGCTGCCGGAGGCGCTGGCCACACGCGCGAGCAGGTAGGCCCGGTCGCTCGCGTGCTCGACACGCGGGTCCGGGGCGCGGTCGAGGCGGGCCGTCACGGTGAGGCCCGCCCCCGCCAACGCGCGCGCCTCCTCGTCCGGGTCGAGGAACCGGAAGGTCAGGTCGACCTCGTCACCCCACCACTGCGTGAGGGTTTTCGCTTCGCCTGCTTGCGTTTCCGCGTCTCGCACGTGGAACGCGACCAGCGCGTGCCCGCCGGGTCGGAGCACCCGTGCGAACTCGGCGTAGGCCGCCGCGCGTTGATCCGCATCGAGGTGGATGACCGCGTACAGGCACACGAGCGCCGACACCGCGTGGGACCGGAACGGCAAGGCCGTCATGTCGCCCGCGCAGGTGGGAACCGTTGCGTGCGCGCACATCTGCGGTGACAGGTCGACGCCGACGACGGGCACCCTGTCGGCCAGGTAGGCGGCGACATGGCCCGGACCGCAGCCGACGTCGAGCACCGGGCCGTCCGCCAGCTCGGCGACGGCGTCGAGCAGGGCGCGGTCCAGCGGCTTGCCGGCGAGCTCGCCGCTCAGTTCGGCGGCGTAGCGCGCGGCCACGCGGTCGTACGAGCCTCGGACCGTCACCCGGATCTACTCCGCCCGTTCAGTGGCCGCGATCGCGCGTTGCAGGGTCTGCCGGGCTTGTGCCAAGTCGGCCGCGCGTTGATCAAGGTGGGCGAGCTGGGCACGCAGCTTGTCCAACACTCCCGGGCACGGTCGCAGCGAGCCGTCCGCGAGAGCACAGGGCAACACCTGCCTGATCACGGTCGTAGACAGCCCAGCCGTCAGCAGGGCGCGGATCTGGCGGACCGTCTGCTCGGCCGCAGCGTCGTAGTCCCGGTATCCGTTCGCCTGGCGGCTTGAGGCAAGAAGACCGACCCGTTCGTAGTACCGAAGCAGGCGCTCGCTCGTCCCGGTCCGTCTGGCCAGCTGCCCGATCAGCATCATCCCTCGTCTCTTCGCCGGCTTGACCTTGACACGGTGTCAACCTTCAACACTGGGGACAGCGGACGCATTCCGTCGCCGCTGTCTGCCAGAACCGGGAGAGCCGTTGATCATCGACGCACACAGCCACGTCCACGATCCCCTGCACAGCCACATCGCCCTGCTGGACGAGGCCGGAGTCGACCGGGCCGTGCTCTTCGGCACCCGGCCACATCCCGAGCGGGCCACCGATCTGGCCTCGTTCCGGCGCGAAATGAGCGTGCTGCACGAGACGATCAGCCGACGGTCCACCAGTCCGGACAGCTATCAGGCCGCCCGGAGGGAACTCGACGCCGCACTCGCGACCTATCCCGACCGGTTCATCGGCTTCGGCAAGGTGAACCTGGACCAGTCGGCCGAACGGATCGCGGCAGAGGTCGAGCGGGAGGTCGTCGGCAGGGGTTTCCGGGGCATTGGCGAGCTGACTCCGCCACCCGATCAGGCCGCTCAGATCGAGCCGGTTCTGCGGGCAGCCGCCGACCAAGGTGGACTCCCGGTCGTGGTGCACGGGTTCGCACCCACCACGGCGGGTGACCTGGCGACGCTGGCCGACCTCGCGCGCCGTCATCCCAGCGTCCCCCTCGTGATCAGCCAACTCGGCGGACTGAACTGGATGACCGCCATCGAATTGGCCCGGGAAACCCCGAACATCTACCTGGACCTGTCCACCGCGAACATCATCTTCGCGGTCCGGCTAGCCATCAACGAGGTCCCCGACCGCACCCTGTTCGGCTCCGACGCCCCCTACGGCGACCCAGTTCTCGCTCGCGCCACAATCGAACGCGTGACCCGGCCAGGCGCAGTGCGCGAGCGCGTCCTCGGTGGCACTCTCGCCAAGCTGCTCGACCTCTGACCGCAGGCACCGACTCCAACATCGACGGTTATCCACAGGGTGCAGACGCACCCTGTGGATAACGAATGCTCGCCTTGTCCGTCGGGCTAGGTGTTCTGCGGGAACCCGAGGTTCACGCCACCGTGCGACGGGTCGAGCCACCGCGACGTGACCACCTTCGACCGGGTGAAGAAGTGCACGCCGTGCGGCCCGTACGCGTGCGCGTCACCGAACAGCGACTCCTTCCACCCGCCGAACGAGTAGTAAGCGACCGGCACGGGGATCGGCACGTTCACGCCGACCATGCCGACCTCGATCTCGTTCTGGAACCGCCGGGCCGCGCCACCGTCGTTGGTGAAGATCGCGGTGCCGTTGCCGTACCGGTTGGCGTTCACCATCTCGACGGCGTCCTCGTACGTGTCGCACCGCACGACCGACAGCACCGGGCCGAAGATCTCGTCGGTGTAGATCGACATGTCCGTGCCGACGTGGTCGAACAGCGTCGGCCCGAGCCAGAAGCCGTGCGCGTCGCCGTCGATCGGGTGGTTGCGGCCGTCCACGACCAGCGACGCGCCCTCGGCCACGCCCGCGTCCAAGTAGGACGTCACCTTGTCCCGGTGCGCGCCGGTGACCAGCGGGCCCATCTCGCACGACGGGCCGGAGCCGACCTTCACGTCCGCGATGCGGGACTTGATCTTCGAGACCAGCTCGTCACCGACCGAGCCCACGGCCACGACCACCGAGATGGCCATGCAGCGCTCCCCCGCCGAGCCGAACCCGGCGGACACCGCGGCGTCCGCGGCCAGGTCCAGGTCGGCGTCGGGCAGCACGACCATGTGGTTCTTCGCGCCGCCGAGGGCCTGGACGCGCTTGCCGTGCGCGGTGCCGGTCTCGTAGACGTACCGGGCGATCGGCGTCGAGCCGACGAACGAGATCGCCTTGACCGTCGGGTGTTCGAGCAGGCGGTCGACGGCCACCTTGTCGCCGTGCACCACGTTCAGCACGCCGTCGGGCAGCCCGGCCTCGGCGAACAGCTCGGCGATGAAGATCGACGCCGACGGGTCCTTCTCCGACGGCTTCAGCACGACCGTGTTGCCGCAGGCGATCGCCGTCGGCACGAACCACAGCGGCACCATCGCCGGGAAGTTGAACGGCGAGATCACCCCGACCACGCCCACCGGCTGCTGGATCGAGTAGACGTCGACGCGCGTCGAGGCGTTCTCGCTGAAGCCGCCCTTGAGCAGCTGCGGGATGCCGCACGCGTACTCGACCGACTCCAGCGCTCGCTGGATCTCGCCGCCGGCGTCCGACACGACCTTGCCGTGCTCGGCGCTCACGATCGCCGCGAGATCACCCTTGCGCGCGTTCAGCAGCTCGCGGAACTTGAACATCACCGTCGAGCGCTGGGCGAGCGAGGCGTTGCGCCACGACGCAAACGCTTCCGCGGCAGCGGAGACGGCAGCGTCCACTTCGGACACCGACGCGTAGGCGACCTGCGACGCCACCTTCCCGGTCGACGGGTCGTAGACGTCACCGGACCGTTCAGGCTCCGCGTCCCAGTTCTTTCCGTTGATCCAGTGCTGAATCATCCTGGGTTTGATCACGCCTTCTCCACCGCCTGAGCCAGAACCCCCAGCGCCTCTTCGAGCTCGTCCTCGGTCAGCGTCATCGGCGGCGCCAACCGGATCACGTTGCCGTACAGGCCGCCCTTGCCGACCAGCAGGCCGCGAGCCTTGCACTCGTTCAGCACCACCGTCGCGGCACCGGGGTTCGGCTCGCCCTCCGGACCGACGAGCTCGATGCCGACCATCAGGCCCTTGCCGCGCACGTCCCCGATGACCGGGTGCTTCTCCGCCAGTTCGCGCAGGCCCCCGAGCAGGCGCGACCCCAGCTTGGCCGCGTTGGCCTGCAGGTCGTGGTCGAGCAGGTAGTTCACCGTCGCGAGCGCGCCCGCGGTGGAGATCGGGTTGCCGCCGAACGTGGAGATCGAGTTGGCGTTGATCGCGTCCATCAGGTCGCCGCGCGCGACCACGCCGCCGATCGCGAGGCCGTTGCCGAGGCCCTTGGCGAACGTCATCGCGTCCGGCACCACGTCGTGCGCCTGGATGCCCCAGAAGTGCTCGCCGGTGCGGCCCCAACCGGTCTGCACCTCGTCGGAGATGAACAGGATCCCGTACTCGTCCAGGACGTCCTTGAACGCGCGGAACAGGCCGTCAGGCGGCGAGGTGAAGCCGCCGACGCCCTGGATCGGCTCGGCGATCATGCACGCCACGTCACCGGACGTGGTGGTCTCGATGATCTCGCGCAGGTCGTCGACGCAGGCCTTGATGTAGTCGGCGTCCGACAACGACTTGAACGGGCTGCGGTAGCGATAGCCGCCGTGCACCCAGCTGACCTTGATCGGCGACAGCGCGGAGGCCGACCAGCCGCGGTTGCCCGTGATGGCGATCGTGGCGAACGCACGGCCGTGGTAGCTGTTGCGCAGGGCCAGGACCTGCTCGCTGCGGCGCGCCGTGGTGGCGAGCATCAGCGCGGTCTCGTTGGCCTCGGTACCGGAGTTGGTGAAGAAGACCTTGGCGTCCGGGATGCCGGAGAGCTCCGCGATCTTCTCGGCGAGCTCGACCTGGGAGCGGATCAGGTACAGCGTCGAACTGTGCAGCACGCCCGTGTCGAGCTGCGAGCGGATCGCGTCGCTGATCTCCGCGACGTCGTAGCCGATGGCGTTGGTCAGGATGCCCGCGAAGAAGTCCAGGTAGGTCGTGCCCTCGCGGTCGGTCACCCGGCGCCCGCTCGCGCTCGCGATCTCGATGGGCTCGTCGTAGTAGAGGGCCAGCCACTTCGGCATCACCGCGCGGTGTCGTGCCAGCAGCTCCTTGTGGGCCATCACGTCCTCCAGGGGTTAACTCCTGGAGGACGAGTCTGCTGTGGTGCCCCGTTCGCCGCCATGCACAACCTGTACCCGGATCGGCTGTTAGGCATTACGTTGTGTCCATGTACCCGACCGTCGCCGAAGTCGTCGCTCTCCCGGTGATCAGGCAGGGAAAGCCGCGTTTGGTGGCCGGATCGGCCGGGCTGTCCAGGCGGGTCCGGTGGGTGCATGTGGCGGAGATCGCAGACATCGCGCCGCTGTTGCGCGGCGGCGAGCTCGTGCTCACGACCGGCGTGATGCTGCCCGAGTCCGGCCTCGCCCGCTACGTCGAGGAGCTGGCCGCCGTCGGGTGTGCCGGGCTGGTCGTCGAGCTGGGCCGGCGGTGGCGCGACGACGTGCCGGCCGCGCTGGTCACCGAGGCGGAGCGGCACGGGTTGCCGCTGGTCACGCTGTCGGAGGAGACGAAGTACGTGGCCGTCACCGAGGCGGTCGTCGGCCTGATCGTGGACGCGCAGCTGGCCGAGCTGCGCGCCGCGGAACAGGTGCACGAGACGTTCACCTCGCTCACGGTCGCCGGTGCCGAGCCCGCCGAGGTGCTGCGCGAGGTGGCACGGACGTCCGGGCTGCCCGTGGTGCTGGAGACGCTGAGCCACGACGTGCTGGCCTACGACGCGGCCGGGCACGACCCGGTGAGGCTGCTGGACGACTGGGCGGCACGCTCGCGGGCGGTCACGGTGACCGAGCGGACCGCCTACCACCCGGCGTCCGGATGGTTGATCACGATCGTCGGCGCGCGCGGGGCGGACTGGGGACGGCTGGTGCTGGTGTCGCCGGAACCGCCACCGCACCGGCACGTCGTGGTCGCCGAACGTGCCGCGTCCGCGTTAGCCGTGCATCGGCTCGTGGCGCGCGACCGCGAGTCGCTGGAACGGCAGACGCATCGAACCTTGCTGGCCCAGCTGCTCGGGCAGGCACCGCAGTCGCCTGACCTCGGCGCACGGGCCGCGGCGCTGGGCGTGCCGCTGGAGCGACGGCAGCTGATCGGCGTCGCGATCCGGCCGGTGACCGTGCTGCACGGGCAAACGCTTGCGACCCAAGAGGTTCTGCGTGATCTTGCCGAGGCCACCGCGTTGGCCGGACGGCGGGTGACGGTCGCGGCGCTCGTCGGCGTCGTGGACGACACGTCGGTGCGCGCACTGCTGTCGGTGCCGATGACCGTTGGTGTGGAAGGGGTGCTGCGCAAGGTCGCGCGCGAGATCCACCGCACGGCCGCGTCGACCGTGGTGATCGCGGTGGGGACGACCGTGACGTCCACAACGGACGTTCGGCGGTCGCTGGGCGAGGCCGCGCACGTGGCCGGTGCGGCGTTGCGAGCGCCGGGATCCCAGCTGTACCACCGGCTCGACGACGTGCGGTTGCGCGGGCTGCTGCACCTGCTGCGCGAGGACGAGCGGGTGCGGGCGTTCGCCGACCGCGAGCTGGGACCGTTGCTGACGCGGGACTCCGCGCAGGGCTCGCGGCTCGTGGAGCTGCTGCGGTGCCTGTGCGAGAACGGCGGCAACAAGTCGGCGGCCGCCACGGCCGCGCATCTCTCCCGTACGGCCTACTACCAGCAGCTGGCGCGGATCGAGCAGGTCCTGGGCGTGTCGCTGGAGGACCCGGAGTCCGTGCTGTCGCTGTACGTCGCCCTGCTGGTGCACGAAATGGGCCCGTGACGTGAACGATGAACGGCGCATTTGTACACCTCACGTGCACAAATGCGCCGTTCATCGTTTCTGTCAGCCGTTGATCGTCGGCAGGGTGCCGGACAGCACGGTCGGGTTCGGCACGACGCCGTTGGTCGGCAGGTCGGACAGGCTCGGCGCCTTCAGGCCACCGACGTGCGCGCTGTCGGCCAGGCCCTCGGCGTTCGGCAGGCCCGGCAGCGTGCCGAGCTGGGGCGCGACCGGGTTCGGCGCGGTGCGCTCCTGCGCGGCCGGCACCTCGGGTGCGTCGGGGGTCTGCACGTCACCGGCGACCGGCGCCTTGACCTGGCCGAGCTTGAGCGCGCCCGCCGAGTCGAGCGGGTTGGCGTGCGGGGTGGCGTGCTGGGTGGCGTCGAGCACCTTGTCCGCGCCGACCTCGGGAACGCCGCTGTTCAGGTGGGGCGCCTCGACAGCGCCGGCCGAGCCCGCGAGCAGCGGGGCGGCACCGGCGGCGAGCAGAGCGGCGGCGCGGAACAGTCCGGAACGAGACACAGTTTTCCTCAATCTGGTTTGGGGACCGATCTTCGTTTTCATCGGCGCATTCGGTTCGGCCATTTATCCGCTCGATCGTGTGATGAGGACTTGAACCTCACGTGGCGGGAGGTCCTACGGTCGTCGTGTGACCCGTTGGAGCATCGGTGACCTGGCCAAAGCGAGCGGACTGACCGTCCGCACGCTGCACCACTACGACGAGATCGGACTGGTGGGCGCGTCCGAGCGCACGTCTTCCGGTCACCGTCGGTACACCCCGGAAGACGTACGCCGCCTCTATCAGGTGAGATCGCTGCGCCAGCTCGGTCTCTCCCTGGAGGAGGTCCGCGCGGCGCTGTCCTCATCGGACTCGCTGCGCCCGCTCTTCGAGGCCCAGCTGGCCGCGCTCACCGAGCAGGCCAGGCAGGTCGACGCGCTGCGGTCGCGGATCGCCGCGCTGCTCGACGGTCACACCACCGAATCCCTTCTGTCCACTTTGGAGATGATGTCCGTGTACGAGAGCTACTTCACCGCCGACCAGCTGGGCGACCTGCGCTCCCGCGCGGCCTCGCTCGGCACCGAGGCCGTCGAGGCGCTGAAGGCCTCCTGGCTGGAGCTGGTCAAGCAGCTGCGGCAGCACATGGCCGACGGCACGCCACCCACGGACCCGCGCGTGGTCGAGCTGTCGCGCCAGTGGGACGCGCTGGGCGCCGAGTTCACCGGCGGCGACCCGGCGATCCAGGCGGCGGCGCAACGGACGTGGGAGGAGAACAAGACCGCGATCAGCACGCAGATCGGCTGGCCGGCCGAGGACGGCCTGGTCGACTACATCGGTCAGGCGCGCGCAGCCCGGTGACGTTGCCGAATCGGCAAAATCGTCGGGTGAGGTCAGATCGGGCTCGGTAGAAGTGGGTCATGCCTTCTGATGACCGACGACTGCAGGCCGCCAACCCGACCGGATGGTTCGAAGATCTCTACGCGGAGGCCGAAGCCGGCACGGCCTCCGTCCCGTGGGACCTCCCCCATCCCCAGCAACACCTCGTCGAATGGGCCCGCGAAGCCCCGGACGGTCTGGGCCGCAGCGCACTGGTCGTCGGGTGCGGCTACGGCCGCGACTCGGAGTTCCTCGCCTCCCTCGGCTACGACGTGACGGCGTTCGACATCTCCCCCACCGCCATCGCGGCCGTCCAGGCGCGCTACCCGGACTCGAAGGTCTCCTACGTGGTCGCGGACCTGCTCAACCCGCCCGCCGAGTGGCACCGCGCGTTCGCCCTGGTCGTGGAGAACATGACCGTGCAGGCACTTCCCGTCTCCCAGCACGCCGCGGCCATCGAGAGCGCGGCCTCGCTGGTCGGCTCCACGCTGCTCGTGCTGGCCGTCGCACGGGAGGAGGGCCCCGAACCGGACGGGCCGCCGTGGCCGCTGACGCCGTCGGAGATCCTCTCGTTCGAAACCGACGGCCTGTCCGCCCGCCGCGTGTTCCGCGACGAGTCCCGGTGGCTGGCCGAGTTCGGACGATAAGTGGCCATGAACTGGCCACTTATGACGGACTTGGGCCGAATAGCGTGAATCATGCTCGTTCGTCGGCTGATCGCCCGTTTGCTCGACTGGCTGCTGGTGCTGGTCGTGGCGTGGCCGTTGGTCCACGAACCCGTGCTGGTGGTGCTCTGCGCGGCGGTGTACGACGCTCTGCTGCTGCGCTGGAACACCCTCGGCAAGGCCCTGACGGGCCTGCGGGTCGTGGGCCCCGCGTCCGGCCTCAGCCTCAGACGGGTGCTGGCCCGCACCCTGATCACGACCGCGCTGCCCGGCGCGGGCGTCGTCCTGGTGCTGACCGGTCTGGGCTGGCGGGAACCGGCGCTGATGGCGAGCCTCGGCTGGCAGCAGCCGTGGGTCGTCATCGGCGAACACCTGCCCATCGGGTCTGCGGGATGGCTCGCCTCGTTGCTGTTGGTGGGCGGGGTGACGTTGCTGGCGCTGTCCGCGGTGGAGTCGCTGGACCTGCGCGGGACGCGGACGTGGCACGACCGGAAGGCGGGCACGGCCGTGGTGCGCCTCAAAGCCTCGATCCGATGAAGGTGAACAACGAGATCCATGACAACCGCGGCAACACGGTGCAGGCGGGTCACATCGACTCTCTTCACATAACCTCACTCGCGCCACTGACCACCGCGTTGAACGGTCTGCCGCCGAGCGCGCCGTCGTTCGCAGGCCGCACCGCAGAGCTTGCTGAACTCGCCAAGCACAACTTCGTCGTGGTGTCCGGACTCGGCGGAATCGGCAAGACCGAGTTGGTGCTGCGGTTCGCGGAGAACAACGATTTCCCGGGCGGACGCCTGCTCTGGAACTTCCACGGCTATGATGACTCGAAGCGAACAGGCGCCTCTCCCGCTCTTGCCTCATTCGTGCGCGCTCTTGGCATCACGCAAGTACCGCAAGAAGAGGCCGAGACGGCGGTCCTGTACCGGTCGTTGGTCGCAGCCCGTGAGCCGATGCTCATCGTGCTCGACAACGTCCGCTCTGCTGCGCAGATCCGCCCACTCGTCGTCGCAAAGCATCACGTCGTCGTCACGAGCCGACACCTGCTCACCGGTCTGGACGCGCACCAACTAGAGCTGCGTGTTCTGCCGCAGCACGACGCGGAACGGATCGCAGGTGACACCGAGATCGCCAAACTGTGCGGCCGGCTGCCCCTTGCGTTGCAGATCATGTCGGCTCTGCGGAAGACAGACCCCGGCCACGACTGGGTCGGAGAACTCCGCACGGTGCGACTGGGCCTTCTCCGCCACGATGACCTCGACGTCCGAGCCGCCTTCGACTTGTCGTACCGAGCACTCACGATTGAACAACAGCGGTTCTTCAGGCTCGTGGCGATGCAACGAACCGGCATGATCACAGTAGTCAACGCCGCCGCACTCGCTGGTGTATCCATCCCGGAGGCAAGGAGGCATCTGCGAGACCTGCGCACCGCTCACCTGTTGGAAGAGAACAACCGGTTCCACGACCTCGTTCAAGAATTCGCCGACGAACTGCGGGACCGGCATGACTCGTTGCAGGCGGTGATCGCGGCCGGCGATCGGTTCATCGATGTTCAGGACTACAGCAGTTCTGCCGCTGGGCGCTACCTCGGTTGGCTCTTGATCTCGAAACTCGACGAGGCCGGGCACGTTGACCACGCCGCACGCGAGGAGGCGACTCGACCATATGTCCATCAGGTCACTAAGAAGTACTTTTTAACGCTGCAGAAGACGTTCAGAGAGATGTGGGCAGATGAGAGCTGATGAACCGCAACGCGTCCGGCAGCACCCGCCGCCAGTAGCCGCCGTCGTGCGCGCCGTGCTCGAACGACCCCTGCCCACCCACCGCCCGTGTGAGGTCCTGCGCCGCGTCGTGGAACGGGTCCTCCTGCCCGCACCACACCGCGACCGGTGACTTGATGCTCGCCGTGTGCCGCAACGGTTCGTGCTGCGCCCACACCTCCTCCGACGCGAACCCGTTGATCGTCTGGGCGTCGGCCCACGTTGCGAACAGCGCCGGGCTGACCGCCGCGACGGCCTTCAGCGGCTGCCGGGACGCGAGGTCGAGCACGCCGAAGCCGCCCATCGACACGCCCAGCGCCGCGTCGAACGGCACGGGCGGGGTGAGGCTGACCCAGTAGTCGTCGCCGCCGTTGATCACCGCGCACCGGAACTTCGCGCCGTTGAGGAACTGCGGCAGGCCGAGGTCCTGCCACCACGACACGCTGCCGCCGCGGCCGTGCAGCACGAGCACGGTCGGGCCGTCCGTGCCCATCCAGGCGCCCCACGGCGTCGGCTGAACCGGTGCGGGTGGCACGTCCGGCACCACGCCGTCCGGGCCGGTCCAGCCGAGCAGGCGGCGGCCGCGCGGCGTCAGCGCCCCGTACGTCCCCAGTGCTCCGACCAGGCCCGCGCCGCCCAGCAAGACCGTCCTTCGTGGAATCCCCATGCCGTCCAGTGAAACAGAACGTGCGCACAATGTGCGCCGATCATGACAAGCGTGGACACTTTGACACTGCCAGACCCGCGGCACCGGACCCAGGATTCACCGATGGAAACCGACCGCGTTCGCCGTGTTTCAGCAGCGTAACAGGGGGTTGAACGATGGCAGTCGAGTCCTCTCCGCCCCAGGTCACACCTGACGGTCGCGTCGAACTGAGCGACGTGAGTCCCATCCGGGACAGCAGGTTCTTCAACCCCGAGCTGGCGCCGGTGCCGATCGAGCAGCGCACCTGGACGACCTACAACTTCTTCGCGCTGTGGATGGGCATGGCGCACAACATCCCCAGCTACACGCTCGCGGCGTCGTTGATCGCCCTGGGCATGGACTGGGTGCAGGCGTTCCTCACGATCACGCTGGGCAACCTGATCGTGCTGATCCCCATGCTGCTCAACAGCCACGCCGGCACGAAGTACGGCATCCCGTTCCCCGTGTTCGCCCGCGCGTTCTACGGCGTCCGCGGCGCCAACCTCGTGGCGTTGCTGCGGGCGTTCATCGCGTGCGCCTGGTTCGGCATCCAGACGTGGGTGGGCGGCAAGGCGCTGCACGTGATCATCGGCAGGCTGGCCGGTGAGGGCTGGAGCAACGCCTCCGTCGTGGGCGGTCAGCCGTGGACGTTGTGGTTGTGCTTCTTCGGGTTCTGGGTCGTGCAGATGCTGGTGATCTGGCGCGGCATGGACGCGATCCGGCGGTTCGAGAACTGGACGGCGCCGCTGGTCAGCGTCGGGTTCCTGATCCTGCTGGGCTACGTGCTGGTGAAGGCGGGCGGCTTCGGGCCGATCCTGCACAGCGCCAGCAAGCTCGGCTGGGGGCCGGAGTTCTGGAAGGTCTTCTTCCCCTCGCTGATGGGCATGATCGCGTTCTGGTCGACGCTGTCGTTGAACATGCCCGACTTCACGCGGTTCGGCGGCTCGCAGCGCAAGCAGGTCACCGGGCAGATCCTGGGCCTGCCGACCACGATGTCGTTCATCGCGATCGTGGCGATCCTGACGACGTCCGGCGCGCAGGCGATCTACGGCCAGGCGATCTGGGACCCGGCCGACCTGGCCAGCCGGTTCGACAGCACGATCCTGGTGCTCATCGCGCTGATCTCGCTGGTGCTGGCGACGATCTCGGCGAACCTCGCGGCGAACGTCGTGAGCCCCTCCTACGACTTCTCGAACGCGTTCCCGAAGCGCATCACGTTCGCGATCGGCGGCCTGATCACCGGCGTGGTCGGCATCCTGATCCAGCCGTGGCGGCTGATCTCCGACCCGGGCATCTACATCTTCGCGTGGCTCGGGTTCTACGGCGGCCTGCTGGCCTCGGTGGCGGGCGTGTTCGTCTCCGGTTACTGGGTGATCAAGAAGACCCGGCTGGAGCTGGGCGACCTCTACCTGGACGGCACGGGCGCGTACTGGTTCAACGGCGGCTGGAACTGGCGTGCGGTCGCGGCGACGCTCGTGGGCTCCGTGCTCGCGGTCGGCGGCGCCTACGGCGGGCCGTTCCCGGCGGACGGGCTGATTCCGTTCCTCAAGCCGCTCTACGACTACAACTGGGTCGTCGGTTTCGTGGCCGGCTTCCTGGTTTTCCTTGCTCTCAAAGACGACACGGCAAAGGAGACGACCAGGTGAGCAACATCATCCGGGCGGCGCTCGTCCAGCAGAAGTGGACGGGCGACAAGGAGTCGATGATCGCCAACGCGGTCGAGCACATCCGCACCGCCGCTTCCCAGGGCGCGCAGGTGTTGTGTCTCCAGGAGCTCTTCTACGGCCCGTACTTCTGCCAGGTTCAGGACGCGGACTTCTACTCCTACACCGAGGCGATCCCGGACGGCCCCACGACGGAGCTGATGAAGGAAGTCGCCGCGCAGAACAACATCGTGCTGATCGTGCCGATGTACGAGGTGGAACAGCCCGGCGTCTACTACAACACCGCGGCCGTGATCGACGCGGACGGCACCTACCTCGGCAAGTACCGCAAGAACCACATCCCGCAGGTCAAGGGGTTCTGGGAGAAGTTCTACTTCAAGCCGGGCAACCTCGGTTACCCGGTGTTCGACACCGCGGTGGGCCGGATCGGCGTCTACATCTGCTACGAACGGCACTTCCCGGAGGGCTGGCGCGCTCTGGGCCTGGCCGGTGCGAAGATCGTGTTCAACCCGTCGGCGACCTCGCGGTCGTTGAGCGAGTACCTGTGGCGGCTGGAGCAGCCCGCCGCGGCCGTCGCGAACGAGTACTTCGTCGGCGCGATCAACCGCGTGGGCGTGGAACCGTTGGGCGACAACGAGTTCTACGGCCAGACGTACTTCGTCTCGCCGCGCGGCCAGCTGGTCGGCGAGGCCGCGTCCGACACCGAGGAAGAGCTGGTCGTGCGCGACCTGGACCTCGACCTGCTGACCGAGGTCCGCGACACCTGGGCGTTCTACCGCGACCGCCGCCCCGACACCTACGAGGGCCTGGTGACGCCATGAGCGTGTTGATCCGCAACGGTCTCGTCATCAACGCGACCGGCTCGCACGCCGCCGACGTGCTGATCGAGGGCGAGCACATCGCGGCCCTGGTCACGCCGGGGTTCGAGGTGCGGGCCGACGAGGTGATCGACGCGGCCGGGAAGTACGTGATCCCCGGCGGGATCGACGTGCACACGCACATGGAGATGCCGTTCGGCGGCACCCAGTCCGCGGACACGTTCGAGACCGGCACGACCGCGGCGGCGTGGGGTGGCACGACCACGATCGTCGACTTCGCGGTGCAGCCCAAGGGTTCCTCGTTGCTGTCCACTCTGGACAAGTGGCACAGCAAGGCCGACGGCAACTGCGCGATCGACTACGGCTTCCACATGATCATCTCCGACGTGAACGACGCGTCGCTGAAGGAGATGGAGTCGTGCATCGCGGCCGGGGTGAACAGCTTCAAGATGTTCATGGCCTACCCCGGCGTCTTCTACGCCACGGACGGCGAGATCCTGCGTGCCATGCAGAAGGCGCGCGAGACCGGCGCCACGATCATGATGCACGCCGAGAACGGCATCGCGATCGACCAGCTCGTGGCCCAGGCGCTGGCGAACGGCCTGGGCGACCCGGTGCAGCACGGCCTGACCCGTCCGCCGGAGCTGGAGGGTGAGGCCACCTCCCGCGCCATCCAGCTGGCCCGCGTGACCGGTTCCCCGTTGTACATCGTGCACCTGTCGGCCGCGCAAGCGCTGGACGCCGTGACCGCTGCTCGTGACACCGGCCAGAACGTGTTCGCGGAGACGTGCCCGCAGTACCTGTACCTGTCGCTGGAGGACCTGGCGCGCCCCGGTTTCGAAGGCGCCAAGTACGTGGCGTCGCCTCCGTTGCGCCCCAAGGAACACCAGTCGTCGCTGTGGCGGGGTCTGCGGACGAACGACCTCTCGGTGGTCAGCACCGACCACTGCCCGTTCTGCTTCAAGGACCAGAAGCAGCTGGGTCTCGGCGACTTCTCCAAGATCCCCAACGGCATGCCGGGCGTCGAGCACCGCGTCGACCTGCTGCACCAGGGCGTCGTGAAGGGCGAGATCACCCGCGAACGCTGGGTCGAGATCGCCTCCACCACCCCGGCCCGCATGTTCGGCATGTACCCGCGCAAGGGCGTGATCGCACCCGGCGCCGACGCCGACGTGGTGATCTACGACCCGGCGGCGACGCAGACCATCTCCGCCGAGACCCACCACATGGCCGTGGACTACTCGGCCTACGAGGGCTTCGACGTCACCGGCCGGGTGGACACCGTGTTCTCCCGCGGCCGCAAGGTGATCGCCGACGGCGCCTACCACGGCTCGACGGGCCACGGCCGGTTCGTGTCCCGCGACCTCAACCAGTACCTCGTGTAGAGAAGGGCGTTCCCGTGGACTTCGGCATCGTGCTGCAGACCGACCCGCCTGCGCGGGACGTGGTGGAAGGCCTCCGCGCCGCCGAGGACTGCGGCTTCCGCTACGGCTGGACGTTCGACTCCTGCGTGCTGTGGCAGGAGCCGTTCGTCATCTACTCCCAGGTCCTGGCCGCCACCAAGGACCTGATCATCGGCCCCATGGTCACCAATCCGTCCACTCGCGACTGGTCGGTGACGGCATCGCTGTTCGCGACGCTGAACGACATGTTCGGCAACCGCACGGTCTGCGGCATCGGCCGGGGCGACTCGGCCCGCCGCGTGATCGGCCAGAAGCCCGCCTCCCTGGCCACGCTCGGCGAAGCGATGCACGTGATCAAGGAGCTGGCCGAGGGCCGCTCAGTGGAACACCACGGCACAGCGGTGCAGATCCCGTGGGTGCGCAACGGAAAGCTCGAAATCTGGATGGCGGCCTACGGGCCTCGCGCGTTGAAGATGGTCGGTGAGCAGGCCGACGGCTTCATCCTGCAGACCGCCGACCCGGACATCGCCCGCTGGACCATCGGCTCCGTCCGCGAAGCCGCGGTGGCCGCGGGCCGAGACCCGTCGTCCATCACGATGTGCGTGGCCGCTCCTGCCTACGTCGGAACCGATCTCTCCCATCAGCGGGATCAGTTGCGCTGGTTCGGCGGCATGGTCGGCAACCACGTGGCGGACCTCGTCGCCCGATACGGTGATTCCGGCGTCGTGCCCAAGGCCCTGACCGACTACATCAAGGACCGCGAGGGCTACGACTACTCCCACCACGGCAAGGCGGGCAACCGGTCTACCGACTTCGTGCCGGACGCGATCGTCGACCGCTTCTGCCTGGTGGGACCGGAGTCCGCGCACGTCGACCGGCTGCAGGAGCTCAAGGAGATCGGCGTCGACAACTTCGCGCTGTACCTGATGCACGACGAGAAGGACAAGACGCGCGACGCCTACGGATCGGCCGTCATCCCCGCGTTCGGGGCGTAGCGCGAAGACCTGCCGGGCGTGCCGCGACGATGCGGCGGCACGCCCGGCAGTATCCGTCGGTGGCCGGTCGTCACTTTCCGCCGCCCACCTTCACCTCTCAAGCGCCAATATCGCACAATTATGTATTGGCTGGACATCCAAACACGCGGTCGAATCAGCTGAAATCAGACAGATCCGACCCCTGTTTGTGATTCACATCACACTCCACGCCTGAATGCGGCAGGTCGCGGTATGAATGTGACGTCGAGATCTTTTGCGCACTCGACCGTCACAGCTTCACCGCCACGTGGAGCAGCCTGGGGGGGGCACATGAGCGCGAGGACGTCATCGGGCATTTCTGCCGACTTTTCTCCTGACGTGATCGAAGCACACGACGGGACATCGCGCCGTCCTCGCAAGTCCGCATAATCCCGCCAGGTCGTCAGAACAGTCACTCGCGTCCTTTCAGAATCGATCTCGCGACCTCGTCCCGAGATCAGGATTCGGCACGCGGACGGGAACAAATTCCCACCTGTCGGGGCCACGGTTCACCCCTGCCCCGAATCAGGGCGTTCAACGAGAAAATGGGGGTATCAAGTTGAATTCATGGTTCAGCCGGCACCGCGCAGCGCGCCGTGCCATCACCGCTGCGGCGACCGCGTTGATGACAGCCGTCGCGTTCGGCACCGCCGCGGCGAACGCGAGCACGGCGCCCGCGACGCACGAGGCGACCGCCGCACAGGCGATGCGGTCCGCCGTCATGCCGCTCGCCGGCAACGTCCCCACCGAGGTCACCGCGGCTCTCGACAAACTGGAGAAGAGCTCACAGGCCTTCGCCCAGAATTTCGACAAGGGCAGCCCGAGCCTCACCGCGGTCCTGCTCGACAAAGCACGGGCGTCGATCGGTTCCGGCGGGGTCACGACTCACCTCCCGAACGGCGCGAAATTCGACGTGGCGTCGGCCACCACCTACAAGGCGAAGTCCGGCAACGGGCCGACCATCCTGCGTCTGCCCCTGGCGGGAACGAACGTGGCCAAGGCCAGCGTCCTGGGAATCACGTTCAATGCCACCACCGGAGCGGTGATCTCCACTTCCGAGATGCTCATCGTCGGCAGGGAGAACAATTCCGCACAAGTGACCGTATGGCAGGACGGCGTGCTGTCGCTCAACAAAATCACGTCCGCGGAGGGTCAGGTCAGTGACGCCGGCACGGCTTCCCCGACCAATTCGGTCGCAGCCTCCGACGGATTCTGGAGCAGGTTGAACAACTGCCTTGCGAGTCTTGGTATAGGATGGGCCGTCTTGAGCGCGATCACGGTCGCCTGTTCCTTCGCGTGTGTCATTTCGGCTGGTACCGGCTGCCTGTTGTGCATCCTCGCCGCTGCTGGCGTGACAAACGCGAACATCGCGGGCTGTGTCGCCGAAGCAAGTCAGGGCTAGTTCCGAGGAGGCGGCGCCGTGAACTCTCGCCAGAAAGCGATCTCCATTGCCAGTGCGGTGATATTCGGGCTCGGCACGGTGGTGCCCACGATCGAAGGCTCGCCGGTGCCGGCACTCGTAGGCGTACCGATCGCAGTCGCGGCGCTTGCCGTGTTCATCGCAACGGTCGTCTCCGCCCGCTCCGGCAAGAGCGGGGAGAGTTCGAAGTAGAGCCGTTCAGGACAGGACCGGTGTTCCGGCACTGCCGGAACACCGGTCCTGTCAGCGCTACCGCACGATCCGGGTCTCGCCGTCCCACTCCGCGGCGACCAGCGAAGGCAACAGCTCAGCCAGCTGCACGGGGTACACGGTGTCCTCAGCGGACTCCAGCTCCTGCGCGGTCCACCACCGATACCCGGACACGGTGGCGTTCTCGACGTCGTTGAAACCGGACGTGTCAACCGAAAGTTCGGCAACCGACGCGTGGAAGAACCACTCCTCTGCGTCGAACGTCTCGCCGGCGAAGCTGAACACCGCGCGCCGACGCCAGATCGGGCCGACCAAAGACTCCGGCGCGAGCTTCAGGCCGGTCTCCTCGAAGGCCTCGCGGACGGCGGCGTCGCGGAGCTCCTCGCCGTCCTCCACTCCGCCGCCGACGGTGAACCAGAAGAGCTCCTGGGGCCGGGCGGGGTCGAAGCCCTGGAAGAGCAGCACGCGGCCTTGGGCGTCGGTCAGCACCACGCGGGCGGACGAACGGGGCCTGAGCAGGACGGCGTCGGACGGCGACGCGGGCTCGGCGATCTCGAAGTACGACGGCTGCGGCGCGGTGCCGGCCAGCCGCAGCCACCGGACGATGCGGCGGCGGCGTTGGAGCAACGTGTCGCGCACGGCGTCGTTGTGCACGCGGCGGGCGAGAACCACGCGTTCCTCGGCGTCGGCCAGTTCGGCGGCGAGCGCCGGGGGGAGCTTCGTGCGGTCCAGGGCGCCCAGCAGGCCGGAGAGCTCGTTCTCGGCCAGTTCGCGCTCGGCCCGCGAAGCCGACTCGGCACGGGACGCGGCAGCGGACAGCTCGGGGTCGAGCAGCGCGCGGGTGACGACGGCGCGGCGGGCCAGGGCGGTGTCCAGGGCGGCCCAGGCGGCGTCGGTGCGGACGTGCAGGCGGTCCAGGCGGTTCGCGATGGCGAGGATCCACGCGGACAGCAGAAGCGTGACCAGGACGACGACGAGCGCGGTGGTCACGCCTCACTCACCCGGCGCGGATCGGCGGCGATGGCCGTCTCGTACACCCGCAGCACCTGACCGGCCACCACGGACCAGTCGAACGCCTGCACCCGCTGCGAGGCCAGATCCACGTACTCGGCCCGCAGAGCGGAATCCCGCAACACCGAACGCAGGGCGTCCGCGAGCGCGGCGGCGTCCCCCACCGGGAACAGCACCCCGGCCTTGCCGTCGTCCAGCACGCGGCGGAACGCGTCCAGGTCCGAGGCCACCACGGCGGTGCCGGCCGACATGGCCTCGGTGAGGATGATGCCGAACGATTCGCCGCCGGTGTTCGGGGCGACGTAGACGTCCACCGACCGCAGCATCCTGGCCTTCTCCACGTCGTCGGCCTGGCCCAGCAGGTCGACGCGAGAAGCGTGAGGTCCTTCGAAGGGGGACTCGCCGCGGCCCACGACCAGCAGGCGCAGGTCTGGGAACTCGTCGGCGATCAGGCCGAAGGCCTCCCACAGGATCGGCATGCCCTTGCGCGGTTCGTCGTAGCGGCCCACGAAGCCGATCGTGCCGCCGGGGCGCGGATAACCGTCCAAAGTGGACGCCGAGGCGAAGAAGTCGACGTCGACGCCGTTGGGGATCTCCACCGCGTCGCCGCCGAGGTGCTCGACCTGGACGCGGCGGGCCAGGGCGGAGACGGCGATGCGGGCGGTGACCTTCTCCAGGAACGGCTGCAGGACGCCCTGGAACGCCGAGAGCATCTTGGAGCGCGGGGTCGAGGTGTGGAAGGTGGCGACGATCGGGCCGTCGGCGACCATCAGGGCCAGCATCGACAGCGACGGCGCGGTGGGCTCGTGCAGGTGCAGGACGTCGAACTCGTGCTCGTCGATCCAGCGGCGGACCCGCGCGTAGGAGACCGGGCCGAAGGACAGGCGGGCCACCGAGCCGTTGTACGGGATGCCGACCGCGCGGCCCGCGGAGGTGACGAACGGCGGCAGGGCCTGGTCGTCGTCGGCGGGGGCCAGGACGTTCACGGTGTGGCCGAGGCCGATCAGGGCGCGGGCGAGATCGACGACGTGGGCCTGCACTCCCCCTGGCACGTCGAAGGAGTACGGGCAGACGATGCCGATCTTCACCGCGAGAGCCTCCTGGCCAGTGCGGCGCGACGGCTCGCAGGCAGGTCGGCCAGCCAGAGCTTCTGCAGCATGTGCCAGTCGGCCGGGTGGGCGGCGATGTCGGCGGCGAACACGTCGGCGACCGCCTGCGTGGCCGCCTGGACGGTGCTCACCTTGATCGGCGGGTGGATGCGGAAGTGCCAGCCGTCGTCGGTGAACCAGCAGCCCACCGGCAGCAGCGCGGCGCCCGTCGTCGCGGCCAGGTGCGCGGGTCCGGCGGGCATCAGGGTCTGCTCGCCGAAGAACGTCACCGGGACGCCCGAGGAGGTCAGGTCGCGGTCGGCCAGCAGGCAGACGACCTTGTTCGCCCGCAGCCGCTGCGCCAGCACCGTCGCGGGTGGACGGTCGCCGCCGTGCAGCGGCAGCACCTCGAACCCGAGGGTCTCGCGGAACTCGACGAACTTCCGGTACAGCGACTCCGGCTTCAGCCGCTCGGCCACGGTCGTGAACGTGCCGGAGTGACCCACGAGCCAGACCCCGGCCATGTCCCAGTTGCCGCTGTGCGGCAGAGCGACGACCGCGCCCGTGCCCTCCTTCAGCGCGGCGTCGAGGTTCTCCACGCCGCTGATCATCGAGTCGCACTTCTCGTAGACCGCGCGCAGGTCCATCGACGGCAGCCGGAACGCCTCGCACCAGTAGCGCGCGTACGACCGCAGCGAGTCGCGCACGAGCTCGTCCAACTCCTCCTCGCCCGCCTGCGGCACGACCCGGCGCAGGTTCGTGCGCAGCTGCCGGACTCCCTCACCGCCGCGTCTGGCCGCGTAGTCGGCACCCACGCGGAACAGCGCGCGCGCCCACTTCTCCGGCAGCAGGCGGATCAGCCGCCACCCGGCCGTGTACCCGGCGGTCGCGAGGTTCACGCGGCCTCCCGCGCGGACTTCGCCACGGCCAGGACCCGCTGCAGCACCGTCGCCACCGTCATGACCGCGAGCAGCCACAGCGCGATGTCCATGAGGTGCGGCACGCCCAGCCCCTGCACGCCGGCGCCGACCAGCGCGACGATGAAGCGCTCGGCTCGCTCGGCCAGGCCGCCGTCGGCGCTGAGCCCGGACGCCTCGGCACGCGCCTTCACGTACGAGATGACCTGCGAGGCGACCAGGCAGATGAAGCCGGCCACGGCCGTCCAGCGCGCACCGGTGTCGAACGCGTACCACGTGAGCGCCGCGAACAGCGCCCCGTCCGCGATGCGGTCGCAGGTGGCGTCGAGGACGGCGCCGAACTTCGTGGGCCCCTGCGCGCGGGCCATCGCCCCGTCGATCAGGTCGAGCAGCACGAAGAACGTGACGAGCGCACAGCCGAGGAACAGCTGCCCGCGGGGGATGAACCACAGCGCGCTGGCGACGGCACCGGCCGTGCCGACCACGGTGACGACGTTGGGCGTGAGGCCACGCGCCAGCAGCCACGCCCCGATCGGATCGGTGACGCGCGAGACGGACGCGCGAGCGAAGATGTTCAGCATGGCGTGTCGCAGCCTAGCTGGACTGCTGAAACGCGCTGCTCGCGGGTGAGGCGGCACCCGCGAGCGAACCGGGTTCAGCCCAGTCGCCGGTGATCTTCGGCGATCCGCTTCAGCAACGCCTGCAGCTCCTCCCCCCGCACCGCCAGCCGTTCCAGCCGCCCGAACAACGCGAGGTACTCGCGCACGTCCAGGGGGTCGGTGATGGTGGCGTTGCCGGTGAGCACGCTGACCGTGACCACGCGTTCGTCGTAGATCTGGAAACCGTGCAGGGCGACGACGTTCGCGTCCGCCGACCACGGCACCACGCACAGCCGGACGTTCGGACGGCGCTGGATCGCGGTCAGGTGCTCGACCTGTTCCGCCATCAGCTCCGCCGACCCCATCCGCCAGCGCAGGGCGCTCTCGGTCAGCAGGAACACGAACTGCTTCGCCAGGTCGTCCATCCGGGCACGCCGTATCCGCAGCGCGGCCACAGCGGCCTCCTGCTCCGACTGCGGCATCGTCCCCAGCACGATCCGCAGGTAGGACTCGGACTGCAGCAGCGAGGGCACCAGGTTTACCTGGAAGAACCTCGATGTCGCCGCCCGCGCCTCCACGCGGCTGATCGTCTGCTGGTGGCGGTGCGCTCCTCGGTGCAGCACGACGCGGCGGGTTTCCGCCTCCGCGTGCAGCGACCTGGCGAGTTCGACCAGTTCGATGCGCGTCTCTCTCGTCGCAGCCAATTCTGCGACGAGACGCTCCACGTCGGTGACGGACGGGAGCAGCATGCCGTTCTCGATCTTCGACAGCTTGGACTGGCTCATCCCGGTGGCACGGGCGGTGGCCGTGCCGGTCATCTTCGCCTCGGTGCGCAACCGGCGTAACTCACGCGAAAGCCGTTCTCGTGCTAATCGCGAACGCTCAGGTGCGGTCATGTTCGCACCGTAACCATCTGCACACGTTGAGACGATCGGCCATAGGCGGGGACTTGACTCGCAGTTGACACCTCCAGGTGGGTGATCTCACCTACCTGGAATCGTTTTGTACTGGCGTTACGTCTCGATCGGTTGAGGAGAAACACCCGAAAGTTGCAACCGAACCATTCCTTGCCACGTGGAAACCGTCCGGATTGTCCCTCCCGGACAACGAGGGGTGGTTTTTGTCACTCTTTTGTCCATGAAATGGTACGGCTTTCAATCACAGAGTTCGCTAAACGCGGTGTTCAGCGAATCGGCGATTGGTCAGTCGACGGCCTTCCAGCCCTCGGACAGCAGGTCACGGGTCTCCCCGAGCAGCTGCGGCAGCACCTTGGTGTGCCCGATGACCGGCATGAAGTTCGCGTCCCCGCCCCACCGAGGCACGACGTGCTGGTGCAGATGAGCGGCGATCCCGGCCCCCGCGACGTCACCCTGGTTCATACCGACGTTGAACCCGTGCGGTGCCGCCACGTGCCGCGCCACCCTCATCGCCTTCTGCGTGAACGCGGCGAACTCCGCGGTCTCCGACAGCGTCAGATCCGTGTAGTCCGGTACATGCCGATACGGCAGCACCATCAGATGACCGGGGTTGTACGGGTAAAGGTTCAAAACAGCGAAGACCTCGGCACCGCGCGCGATGATCAGCCCCGCCGAGTCGTCGAGCTCGACAACACGGCAGAACGGGCATCCCTCGGGTTCATCGCCGAGCGCCTTGCCCTCACCCTTGACATAAGACAAGCGGTGCGGGGTCCACAAACGCTGCAAAGCGTCGTGAACCCCGACACCGTCCTGTTCCGAAAACTCAGGCGTCACGAGAGCAGTTCCGCGGTGGGCGACGCGTTCTCCCGGCGCTGCACCCAGTCGACGATCTGCTCGACGGCCCGCTCCACCGGCACGCCGTTGATCTGCGTGCCGTCGCGGAACCGGAACGACACCGCGTTCGCCTCCACGTCCTTGGCGCCGGCCAGGAGCATGAACGGCACCTTCTGCATGGTGTGGTTGCGGATCTTCTTCTGCATGCGGTCGTCGGACGCGTCGACGTCGACGCGGATGCCCTTCTTGCGCAGCACCTCACGCACCGCGAACAGGTGGTCGGCGTTGTCGCTGGTCACCGGGATGCCCACGACCTGCACCGGCGCGAGCCACGCCGGGAACGCGCCCGCGTAGTGCTCGGTCAGCACGCCGAAGAACCGCTCCACCGACCCGAACAACGCGCGGTGGATCATGACCGGGCGCACGCGCGAGCCGTCGGGCCCGGTGTACTCCAGCTCGAACCGCTCGGGCAGGTTGAAGTCGAGCTGGATGGTCGACATCTGCCAGGTGCGGCCGAGCGCGTCCCGGCACTGGACCGAGATCTTCGGGCCGTAGAACGCGGCGCCACCGGGGTCCGGCACGAGCTCCAGTCCGGACTCGCGGGCCACCGACGCGAGCGTCTCGGTCGCCTCCTCCCAGATCTCGTCCGCACCCACGTACTTCTCGGGGTTCTTGGTCGAGAGCTCCAGGTAGAAGTCGTCCAGGCCGTAGTCGCGCAGCAGGTCCAGCACGAACGTCAGCAGCGACTTCAGCTCGTCGCGGATCTGGTCGCGGGTGCAGAAGATGTGCGCGTCGTCCTGCGTCATGCCGCGCACTCGGGTCAGGCCGTGCACCACGCCGGACTTCTCGTAGCGGTACACCGAGCCGAACTCGAACATGCGCAACGGCAGCTCGCGGTACGAACGGCCCCTCGACTTGAAGATCAGGTCGTGGAACGGGCAGTTCATCGGCTTGAGGTAGTAGTCCTGGCCCGGCTTGCGGACCGTGCCGTCCTCGTTGAGCTCCGCGTCGAGGTGCATCGCCGGGTACATGCCGTCGCGGTACCAGTCCAGGTGACCGGAGACCTCGAACAGGTTGCCCTTGGTGATGTGCGGCGAGTAGACGAACTCGTAGCCCGCCTCGGTGTGCCGCTGCCGGGAGTAGTCCTCCATGGCCTTGCGGATGATGCCGCCCTTGGGGTGGAACACCGCGAGACCGGAGCCGATCTCGTCCGGGAACGAGAACAGGTCCAGCTCCACGCCCAGCTTGCGGTGGTCGCGGCGCTCGGCCTCGGCGAGCCGCTCCAGGTACGCGTCCTGCGCCTCCTGCGACTCCCACGCGGTGCCGTAGATGCGCTGCAGCTGCGGGTTGTTCTCGTTGCCGCGCCAGTACGCGGCGGCCACGCGGGTCAGCTTGAACGCCGGGATGTGCTTGGTGGTCGGCACGTGCGGGCCGCGGCACAGGTCGCCCCACACCTGCTCGCCGGTGCGCGGGTCGAGGTTGTCGTAGATCGTCAGCTCGCCGCCGCCGACCTCCATGACCTCGCTGGTGTCGACGTCGCTCTTGATGTCGACGAGCTCCAGCTTGAACGGCTCGGACGCCAGCTCCGCCTTGGCCGCGTCGACCGACTCCACCACGCGGCGGGAGAACCGCTGCGAGCCCTTGATGATCTGCTTCATGCGCTTCTCCAGCGCCTGCAGGTCTTCGGGGGTGAAGGGCTTGTCGACCTGGAAGTCGTAGTAGAAACCGTCCTTCACGGGCGGGCCGATGCCGAGCTTGGCCTCGGGGAACTGCTGCTGCACCGCCTGCGCGAGCACGTGCGCGGCGGAGTGGCGGATGACGCTGCGGCCGTCCTCGGTGTCCGCGGCGACGGCCTCGACCTCGACGTCGACCTGCGGGGTCCACGACAGGTCGCGCAGGTGGCCCTCGGCGTCCTTCACGACGACGATCGCGTCGGACCCCTTGCCCGGCAGCCCGGCCTCGCGCACGGCCGTGCCCGCCGTCGTCCCAGCCGGAACCACCACGCGAGGCGGGTTCTGGGCGAGGGCTGGACGCGACTCGGACACGATGACTCCTAGATCAGGTGTTGGGTTTGCGGATCAGATGTTATCGGTGCTCAAGATGGACATGACGATCGAGTCGTAGAACTGCCCGTCCCAGAGCAGGGCGTCGCGGCGACGGCCCTCCTCGCGGAAGCCGAGCTTCCGGTACACGTGGATCGCCCTGTCGTTGAACTCGTACACCTCCAGCTCCACCCGATGGAGGTTCCGCTCCCCGAACGCGTGGTCCAGGACGTGCTTGAGCGCGGCGGTGCCGTAGCCCTTGCCGAACCCGTCCTGCAGGAAGATCCGCAAGCCGGCGGACCGGTTGTGCGGGTTGACCGTGAGCACGACCTCGCCGAGGAACCGGCCGTCCTCGGTGATGGCGCGGGTGTAGCGGTCCGGGTCGTTCAGGGTCCGCTCGATGTACGCCTCGTAGTCCGCCGGCTCGAACGTGGCGTGCGTGCCGGTCAGCTTCATGACCTCGGCCTGGTCCGGGCCGCCCGCGTGCATCTGAGCGGCGAACTCCTTGCGCAGGGGTACGAGTTCCATGGCTCCATCGAACCGGGTGCCCGCAACTCCTTTCCGGAATCGGCGGCGCGGCACGCGCGTCACAGGCCGGGTAACTCGTCCGGGTGGTTCTGCTGCGCAGCCGGTTCCAGGTGGTTTTTCGGATGCGCCTCAGTGGGCAGGGCGAGCAGTCTGTGTGCCCCCGCCTGCCGCGCGTTAAGGAGCACCGTCATGCACGACTTGGTGGTCGAGTGCCCGGTCCGCCTCACCGAGTCCAACCGGGACGAACTGCGCCTGCTGTACGCCGACCTGCGCGACCACTACGCGCGCCGCGACGCCCGTGACGGCACGCGCACGACGTTGCACTTCGTGTGGTCGGGCGACCTCGCCCCGGAGCTCTTCGGCGCCACCTACGCCGACCAGCGGCACATCTTCTCCGCCTCGCGTCCGGTGATCAACTCCGCGAAGCACCCCGACCGGCTTCAGGAAACGAACAGGTGGCTGTCAGGCTCAGCTCAGCCGAACGGCGCATCGTTGAGGACATGAGCGAGCAGGAGCCGTCGCCCCGAGACGGGGCACAGAACGAACCGCAGGCGGCCCGGCCTGCACCGGACCAGGCAACCACGCCGCTGCCCGCCGACGCACCGGCCGCGCCTGGTCAGCAACCCGCTGCCGAACAACCGGCGGCGACGGCCGCAGAAGCACCCGCCGGGCACCCCGGCGCGGCACCGGAAGCACCCGTCACGCATCCGGCGGCGGCACCGGTCACCCGTGGCCGCGTGCGGCGGTTCGCCGGCCACCGCGCCACCCAGCTCGTCGCCGTGGGCCTGCTGGGCCTCGTCCTCGGCGGCGGCATCGTGGGCGCGGTCGCGGCCAACCGCATCGACCACCGCTCCGGCCCCGGCCACGTCCGGATGTACGACCGCGGCGACCGCGGCCAGGATCGCGGCGGCTTCGACCAGCGCGGCCCGTTCGGCGACCACGGCAACCGCGGGGACCGGTAACCAGGTCGATGAAGGGCTCTTTCATCCACCTCAGGTGGAGCAAGGAGCCCTTCATCCCGCCGACCGAGCGCACGACGCGCGTTTCTGCCCCAATCCCCGACGACGCGCGTCGTGCGCACCCCGAAAGCCAGGAACGCACGCCTCCGCGGGAATAATACCCCTCGTTCCGCGGAGGCGTGCGTTCCGCCCGG
>NZ_JBEXJN010000030.1:0-124560 GCF_040609115.1 Lentzea sp. NPDC004782 | reverse complement strand
ACTCGCCGCTGATGGACCCGATGCTCGCCGACTTCCGCGACGCCATCAGCGGCATCACCTTCCACACCCCGGCCGTCCCCGGCCTCGGCGACGTCGCAAACGCCGAGTACTGGGTTCGCCACGTCCGCGACACCGTCCGCTTCCACGACACCGTGACCCGCCTGGGAGACAAGACGTTCCTGGAGATCGGCCCCGACGGCGTCCTGTCGGCGTTGGTCGAAGGCGGCATTCCCACGCTGCGCAAGGACCGTGACGAAACGCGGAGCCTGATCACCGCGCTGGCCCGCCTGCACGTCGAGGGCACCGGCGTCGACTGGACGCCGTTCTACGAAGGCGGCAGCCGGGTCGACCTGCCGACGTACGCGTTCCAGCGGCAGCGGTTCTGGCCGTCGGCCGCGAAGAACGCCGACGCGTCCGGCCTCGGCCTCACCGCGGTCGGCCACCCGCTGCTCGGCGCCGCGGTCGAGCTCGCCGACGGACATGGCGTGCTGTTCACCAGCAGGCTGTCGGTCGCGACGCAGCCGTGGCTCGCCGATCACGTCGTCGGCGGCCGAATCCTGTTCCCCGGCACGGCGTTCGTCGAGCTGGCGTTGCGCGCGGGCGACGAGCTCGGCCTCGACCGCGTCGACGACCTGACGCTGTCGGCGCCGCTCGTCCTCACCGACCCGGTGCAGATCCAGGTCGCGGTGGGCGCGCCCGATGCCACCGGACGCCGCTCCATCGCCGTCCACTCACGCCTCGACCAGGACACGCCGTGGCTCGAGCACTGCACGGGTTTCCTCACGTCCGGCACCGCGGACCTGGCATTCGACACCGCGGTCTGGCCGCCCGCCGGTGCGGAAGCGGTTGCCCTGGAAGGGTTCTACGAGCGGCTCGCGGACAACGGCTTTGCGTACGGGCCGTCGTTCCAGGGCCTGCGCGCGGCCTGGAAGCTCGGCGACGACGTCTACGCCGAAGTCGCCATTGCCGAGGACGCGGACCGCTACGGCCTGCATCCCGCGCTGCTCGACGCCGCTCTGCACGCCGCGGACCTCGGCACGTCCGAGGGCGGCATGCCCTTTGCGTGGCAAGGGGTTTCGCTGCACGCGACCGGTGCTTCCGCGCTGCGCGTGCGCATCCGTCCCCAGGGCGAGTCGTTCTCAGTCGTGGCAACGGACCCCGACGGCACACCGGTCGTGTCGGTCGACTCCCTGGTCACCCGCCCGATTCCCGTCGGCGATTCCGGGATCGCGCGCGAAGCCCTGTTCCACGTCGACTGGACGCCTGTCGCACTCCCCGCCGAGACCGCTGAAGCCGAGGTGGAGCACCTCGTTTCCGACGGCTCGCCGGTCGAGTCCGCCCACGCGCTGACCGCAAGGGTGCTCGCGCGCCTGCAGCAGTGGATCAGCGATGAGCGCCAGGGCCGTCTCGCGTTCGTGACGCGTCCCGGTGACCTCGGCGCGGCTGCCGTGTGGGGCCTGGTGCGGTCGGCGCAGACCGAGCACCCCGGCCGTTTCGTGCTGGTCGAGTCGGACGGCGACGTCCCGGCGGAGGTCTTCGCGCTGGACGAGCCGCAGATCCGGTTGCGTGACGGGGCAGCGTTCGTGCCGCGCCTGGCCCGGTTGACGCCCGCCGGCGGATTCTCCTGGCAGGGCAAGGTTCTGATCACCGGCGGCACCGGTGGCCTGGGCCTGGTGATCGCCCGCCACCTCGTCGTCACGCACGGTGTCCGCGACCTGCTGCTCGTCTCGAGGCGCGGCGAGGCCGACGTCGCGGAGCTGGAGGCGCTGGGCGCCAACGTGATCGTCGAGGCCTGTGACGTCTCCGACCGCTCGGCCCTGGAATCGTTGTTGTCGCGGCACGAGATCCGCGCCGTTGTGCACACCGCGGGCGTCCTCGACGACGGCACCGTCGAGTCCCTGACGCCCGACCGCGTCGACACCGTGTTGCGCCCCAAGGCGGACGCCGCCTGGCACCTGCACGAGCTCACCCCGGACCTCGACGCGTTCGTGGTGTTCTCGTCCGTCGCGGGCACGATCGGCACGGCCGGCCAGGGCAACTACGCCGCCGCCAACGCGTTCCTCGACGCCCTGATGGAACACCGCCGCGCCACAGGCCTCGCCGGTACGTCGCTGGCGTGGGGGCCGTGGATCGCGGGCATGCTGTCCGGTGCCGACGCGGAACGCATGGCGCGCACCGGAATCCCCGGCCTCACCGTCGAGCAGGGCGTGGAGCTCTTCGACGCGGCCGCGGGCGCCGGCAACGCCGTCCCGGTCCGCCTCGACCTGCCGGTGCTGCGCGCCCGCGGCGACGTCCCGCCGATGCTGCGCGGCCTGATCAAGACGCGCCCGCGTCGCGTGGTCGCGGGCTCCGGCACCGCCACGTCGCTGACCAGCCGTCTGTCCGGTTTGGACGAAAGCGCTCGTCTGGAAGCGTTGCTGGACCTCGTGCGCGGCCAGGTCGCCACGGTTCTCGGTCACGCGGGCACCGACGAGATCGACCCGGGCCGCGCCTTCCAGTCCCTCGGCTTCGACTCGCTGACCGCCGTCGAGCTGCGCAACCAGCTCACCGCCGTGACGGGCCTGCGCCTGCCCGCCACCCTGGTCTTCGACTACCCGAACGCGGGCGTGCTCGCGGCCCACCTGCACGACGAACTGTTCGGCGCCGACGCGGTGATTCCGCCGGCTGAGGTGCGTTCGGCGGTCTCCGACGACCCGATCGTGATCGTCGGCATGGCCTGCCGCTACCCCGGAGGCGTGTCGTCCCCGGAAGACCTGTGGCGCCTGGTGGTCGAGGGCGTCGACGCCGTGACCGACTTCCCGTCCAACCGCGGCTGGGACGTCGACGCGCTCTACCACCCGGATCCCGACCACCTCGGCACCTCTTACACGCGCTCGGGCGGCTTCCTGCACGACGCCCCGCTGTTCGACCCGGCGTTCTTCGGCATGTCCCCGCGCGAAGCCCTGGCCACCGACTCCCAGCAGCGTCTCCTGCTGGAAACGGCGTGGGAGTCCCTGGAACGCGCCGGCATCGACCCGGTTTCCCTGCGGGGCAGCGCGACGGGCGTGTTCGCGGGCGTCATGTACACCGACTACTCGGTCGTGATCAGCGGCAGCGAGTTCGAGGGCTACCAGAGCATGGGCAGCGCCGGCACGTTCGCGTCCGGCCGCGTCTCCTACACCTTCGGTTTCGAGGGCCCGGCCGTCACGGTCGACACCGCCTGCTCCTCGTCCCTGGTCGCCCTGCACCTGGCCGCCCAGGCGCTGCGCAACGGTGAGTGCTCCCTGGCCCTGGCCGGCGGCGTGACCGTCATGTCGACGCCGTCCACGTTCATCGAGTTCTCCCGCCAGCGCGGTCTTTCCGCCGACGGCCGCTGCAAGTCGTTCGCCGACGCGGCTGACGGCGTGGGCTGGTCCGAGGGCGTGGGCCTGCTGGTGCTGGAACGCCAGTCCGACGCCCTCCGCAACGGCCACCAGATCCTGGCCGTGGTCCGCGGCTCCGCGATCAACCAGGACGGCGCCTCCAACGGCCTGACCGCTCCGAACGGCCCATCGCAGCAACGTGTGATCCGCTCCGCCCTCGCCTCGGCGGGCCTGTCGGCCTCCGACGTCGACGTGGTCGAGGCGCACGGCACCGGCACCACCCTGGGCGACCCGATCGAGGCCCAGGCTTTGCTGGCCACCTACGGCCAGGACCGCACCACGCCTCTGCTGCTCGGCTCCATCAAGTCGAACATCGGCCACTCCCAGGCCGCCGCCGGTGTCGCCGGCGTGATCAAGATGGTCCACGCCATGCGCCACGGCCTGGTCCCCGCCACCCTCCACGTCGACCGGCCCTCCACCCACGTGGACTGGGACGCCGGCGACATCACCCTCGTCACCTCCGCCACGTCGTGGCCCACCGTCTCGCGCCCGCGCCGCGCCGGCATCTCGTCGTTCGGCGTCTCCGGCACGAACGCCCACGTCATCCTCGAAGCCGCAACCCCTTCTCCGATTTCTGTGGACAACCCGTCCCCTGTGGACAACCCGTCCCCTGTGGACAACTCGGCCGCTGCCGATCTTGCTCGCCCGGAATCGTCAGACCCGCGTGGGACGATTGGAGTGGGGACCTCGTTCTCCCCCTGGGGCCCCCAGTCGGGATCGATTCCGTGGCTCGTTTCGGCGAAGTCGGCGGCCTCGCTCGACGCGCAGGTCGAGCGGGTGCTGGAGCTCGACGGCGACCCGCTGGACATCGGCTACTCGCTCGCGTTGAAGACGACGTTCGACCACCGGGCCGTGGTGCTCGGCGGTCAGGTCGTCGCCAAGGGTGCGGTGACCGGGAAGCCGTTGGCGTACGTGTTCTCCGGGCAGGGCTCGCAGCGCCTCGGCATGGGACGCGAGCTGTACGAGGCGTTCCCGGTGTTCGCGAGTGCGTTGGACGAGGTGCTGGCGCACCTCGAAGACGTCCGCGAGGTCATGTGGGGCGACGACGCCGAGGCGTTGAACCAGACCGGCATCACCCAGCCCGCGATCTTCGCGGTTCAGGTTGCCCTGTACCGGTTGCTGGAGTCGTTCGGGCTGAAGCCCGCGAAGGTCGCCGGGCACTCCATCGGCGAGATCGCGGCCGCGCACATCGCCGGCGTCCTGAGCTTGGAGGATGCCGCGAGGCTCGTCCGTGCACGGGCCAGCCTCATGCAGGCGTTGCCGACCGGTGGCGCGATGGTGTCCGTCATTGCCTCCGAAGAAGAAGTGTGGCCGCATCTGACTGATGGCGTGTCGATTGCCGCCGTCAACGGGCCGCGGTCCGTGGTGATCGCCGGCGTCGAAGAAGAAGTGCTCGCCATCGCCGAGCGGTGGAAGAACAAGCGGCTCAAGGTCAGCCACGCCTTCCACTCGCCGCTCATGGAGCCGATGCTCGACGACTTCCGCGCGGCGATCGCGGACATCGAGTTCCGCGAGCCGGTTGTCGGAATGTCAACATCCGGCGATGTCACCACGGCCGAGTACTGGGTGCGGCATGTGCGGGACGCGGTGCGGTTCCACGACAACGTCACCGCGTTGGGTGATGTGACGGTGGTCGAGGTGGGGCCGGATGCGCAGTTGACGGCGATGGTTGACGGGTTGATTCCGACGTTGACGCGCGTCAAGTCTGATGTTGAGTCAATGTTGACTGCACTCAGTCAAGTACATGTCGACGGAATCAATGTTGACTGGGCGCAGCTGTACACCGGCGGTCGACGAGTCGACGTTCCCACGTACGCGTTCGACCACCAGTCGTTCTGGCCGGAGAACACCGCGAAGTCGGACGTCCGTTCGGCCGGACTCGGCGCGGTCGAGCACCCGCTGCTCGGCGCGGCCGTCGAGCTCGCCGGCGGAGCGGGCTACCTGTTCACCGCGCGACTGTCGCGGCGGTCGTGGCTCGCCGACCACACGGTGCACGGCGCGGTGCTCGTGCCGGGTGCGGCGCTCGTCGAGCTGGCTGTGCGGGCGGCGGACGAGGTCGGGCTCGAACGCGTCGAGGAGCTGACGCTCGCGGCGCCGCTGGTGCTGCCGGAGAGCGGCGGCGTCCAGGTCCAGCTGATCGTGGGCGTCGAGGAGAACGGTCGCCGGTCGATCTCGGTCTACTCCCGGCCGGAGACCGCGGTTGACGAGCCGTGGACGGAGCACGCCACCGGTGTGCTCGGGTCCGGCGGGGACGTCGCCGAGGTGGGGGAGTGGCCGCCGCGCGCGGACGCGATCGACGTGACGGACGCGTACGAGCGGTTCGCGGAGAACGGACTCGAGTACGGGCCCGCGTTCCAGGGGCTGCGCGCGGCGTGGCGGGACGGCGACACCGTGTACGCCGAGGTCGCGTTGCCCGAGGGCGTGGCGGCCGGAGGATTCGGGCTGCACCCGGCACTGCTCGACTCGGCGCTGCACGCGGCGTTGCTCGTCGACGACGGCGTGGGACTGCCGTTCTCGTGGGAAGGCGTGTCCCTGCACGCAACGGGCGCGACGGCGTTGCGCGTGAAGCTGACCCGCCACGGCGGCGGCATCGCGATCGCGCTGGCCGACACCGCCGGGAGTCCGGTCGCGTCGGTGGACGCGTTGGTGGTGCGCGCGGTCTCGGCCGGGCAGCTCAGCACGGTGGACCGGGACTCGCTGTTCCAGCTCGACTGGGCCGAGATCGAGGTGCCCGCCGAGCCCGCCGCGAACGTCGTGGTGGAGCACGTAGTCGCCGAGGGCGAGGTCGTCGAGGCGACCCACACCCTTGTCGCACAGGCGCTGGCGAAGCTGCAGGAATGGATCGCCGACGGACGTCCGGAGAAGCTGGTGTTCGTCACCGGCATGGGCTGCCTGGCGGGCGCGGCCGTGCGCGGCCTGGTGCGGTCGGCGCAGACCGAGCACCCCGGCCGGTTCGGCATCATCGACACCGACTCCGGCGAACTCGTGCCGCGAGCGTTGGGCAGCGACGAACCCGAGCTGATCATCCGCGACGGCGTGGTGAAGGCGGCGCGGCTGGCGCGGGCGACCGCGGTCCAGCGCGAGGTCACGTGGCAGGGCCCGGTGTTGATCACCGGCGGCACCGGAGGCCTGGGCGGCGTCATCGCGAAACATCTTGTCGCACAGGGCGTTGACGAGCTGGTGCTGGTCAGCAGGCGCGGCGAGACGCCCGGATGGGTCGCCGAACTGGACGCGCGCGTCACCGTCGCGAAGTGCGATGTCAGCGACCGCGAGGCCGTGCGGAAACTGATGAAGAAGCACCCGGTCCGGTCGATCGTGCACGCCGCCGGTGTGCTCGACGACGGCGTGATCGAGTCGCTGACGCCCGGCCGGCTGGCGAACGTCCTGCGCCCCAAGGTCGACGCCGCCTGGAACCTGCACGAGCTCGCGCCCGACGCCAGGCTCGTGCTGTTCTCGTCCGTCGCCGGCACGCTCGGCAGCGCGGGCCAGGGCAACTACGCGGCGGCCAACGCGTTCCTCGACGCCCTCGCCGCGCACCGGCCGAACACGGTGTCGCTGGCCTGGGGCGCCTGGGAAGGCGGCATGGCCGACCACCTGTCCGAAGTAGACGTCGAGCGCATGCGCCGCGCCGGCATGCCGCCGATCTCGGTGGAGCAGGGCGTCGAACTGTTCGACGCGGCCATCGCGCACGGCGGTCCCGCGCTGATGCCCTTCCGCCTCGATCTCGCCGTGCTGCGGGCCAGGGGCGAGGTGGCGCCGGTGCTGCGCGGCCTGGTCCGGGCGCGTTCGAAGCGTTCCGTGGCGGGCTCGGACACCGCGGTCACGCTGGTCTCGCGGCTCTCGGCGTTGTCCGAGGAAGATCGGCTTGAGGCGCTGCTCGACGTCGTGCGCACCGAGGTGGCGGCTGTTCTCGGCCACGGTGGCGCGCACGCGGTCGATCCGGCGCAGCAGTTCCGCGACCTCGGGTTCGACTCGCTGACCGCCGTCGAGTTGCGCAACCGGCTGACCGCGTCGACCGGGATCCGCCTGCCCGCGACGCTGATCTTCGACTACCCGACCTCAGGCGCCCTGGCCTCCTATCTGCGGGACGAGCTGCTCGGCGCGGTTTCGCCGGTGGAGTCGTCGCCCGCATTGATGTCCACTTCGGACGATCCGATCGTGATCGTCGGCATGGCCTGCCGCTACCCCGGCGGCGTCACGACGCCGGAAGAGCTGTGGCAGCTCGTGATGGACGAGGTCGACGCGGTCACCGGATTCCCGGCCGACCGCGGCTGGGACCTCGAAGGCCTCTACCACCCGGATCCCGACCACATCGGCACCTCCTACACGCGCTCCGGCGGCTTCCTGCACGACGCGGCCGAGTTCGACCCGTCGTTCTTCGGCATGTCGCCGCGGGAGGCACTCGCGACCGACACCCAGCAGCGCCTGCTGCTGGAGACCGCGTGGGAGGCCCTGGAACGCGCGGGCATCGACCCGACCTCGTTGCGCGGCAGCGCGACCGGCGTGTTCACCGGCCTGATGTACAACGACTACCAGTCGGTCGTCGGTGGCGGCGACATGGAAGGACACCAGGGTCAGGGCAGCGCGGGCAGCGTCGCGTCGGGCCGCGTGTCCTACGTGTTCGGCTTCGAGGGACCCGCCGTCACGGTCGACACCGCGTGCTCGTCGTCGCTGGTGGCGATGCACTGGGCGATCCAGTCGCTGCGGTCCGGCGAGTGCTCGCTCGCGCTCGCCGGTGGCGTGACGGTGATGTCGACGCCGTCGACGTTCATCGAGTTCTCCCGGCAGCGCGGCGTTTCCGAGGACGGCCGGTCCAAGGCGTTCTCCGACTCCGCCGACGGCGTGGGCTGGGCCGAGGGCATCGGCCAGGTCGTGCTGGAACGCCAGTCGGACGCGCTGCGCAACGGCCACCGGATCCTCGCCGTCATCCGCGGTTCCGCGGTCAACCAGGACGGCGCTTCCAACGGCCTCACCGCCCCCAACGGTCCGTCGCAGCAACGTGTGATCCGGGCAGCGCTGGCCTCGGCCGGGCTCACTCCGGCTGATGTCGACGCGGTGGAGGCGCACGGCACCGGAACCCCGCTGGGCGACCCGATCGAGGCCCAGGCGCTGCTGGCCACCTACGGTCAGGACCGCTCCGAACCGCTGCTGCTCGGCTCCATCAAGTCGAACATCGGCCACTCGCAGGCCGCCGCGGGTGTCGCGTCGGTGATCAAGATGGTGCAGGCGCTGCACCACGGCGTGCTGCCGCGGACCCTGCACATCACCGAACCGTCGTCGCACGTCGACTGGGAGGCGGGCGCCGTCGAGCTGCTGACCTCCACGCGCGTGTGGCCCGCCGTGGACCGCCCACGCCGCGCGGGCGTCTCCTCCTTCGGCGTCTCGGGCACCAACGCCCACCTCATCCTCGAAGCCGCAACCCCCTCTCCGGTTTCTGTGGACAGCTTGGCGCCTGTGGACAACTCGACCGTTGTCGATCTTCACGGCCCGGTTTCGCCGGCCTCCGATGAGACGATTGGAGTGGGGACCTCGGTCTCCCCCCAGGGCCCCCAGGCGGGATCGATCCAGGGCGCGGGTGTGCCGTGGGTGGTGTCGGCGAAGTCGGCGGAGGCGCTGGCCGCCCAGGTCGAGCGGATCAGGTCCGTGGAGGCGGACGCCGTCGACGTCGGGTTCACGCTGGCCAGGCGGGCAGGCTTCGACCACCGGGCGGTGATCATCGGGGACGACGTCGTCACCGGGCACGTCACGACCGCGGGCAAGACGGTGTTCGTGTTCCCCGGCCAGGGCTCGCAGTGGGTCGGCATGGGGCGCGAGCTGCTGGCGTCCAACGAGGTGTTCGCGCGCCGGATCGCGGAGTGCGACGAGGCGCTGCGGCCGTTCGTGAGCTGGTCGCTGACCGAGGCGCTGCGCGACGAGCTGGAACTGGACCAGGTCGACGTCGTGCAACCCGTGCTGTGGGCGGTCATGGTGTCGCTGGCCGAAGTGTGGCGCTCGTACGGCGTTGAGCCCCAGGCCGTTGTCGGGCACTCGCAGGGTGAGATCGCGGCGGCCGCGGTCGCCGGGGCGTTGAGCCTGCGCGACGCGGCGCGCGTCGTGGCGTTGCGGTCGCAGGCCGTTGACGAGGCGTTGTCGCGGCGCGGCGGCATGTTGTCGGTGTCGTTGCCCGTCGACGAGGTGCGGCCGCTGATCGCCCGGTACGAGGAGCGGGTGGCGGTCGCGGCGGTCAACGGGCCGCGGTCGACGGTCGTGGCGGGCGAGGCCGAGGCGCTCGCGGAGATCGTGGCCGAGTGCGTGGCGCAGGACGTCCGGGCGCGGATGATCGCGGTGGACTACGCGTCGCACACGCCGCAGGTCGAGGCGATCCGGGAACGGGTGCTGGCGGACCTCGCCGGCATCGAGCCCCGCACCGGCGAGATCGCGCTGTACTCGACGGTCACCGGCGAACCGATCGACACCGCGACCATGGACGCCGGCTACTGGTACACCAACCTGCGGCAGACCGTCGAGTTCCAGAACGCCACGAACGCCTTGCTGCGCGACGGTTTCCGATTTTTCGTCGAACCCAGCGCCCACCCGGTGCTGACGATCGGCGTCGAGCAGACCGTCGAAGCCGCGGGCACCGAGGCCGTGGTGCTCGGAACCCTCAGGCGCAACGAAGGCGGCCACAAGCGGCTGCTCACCGCGCTCGCCCAGGCCCACGTCAGCGGTCTGGACGTCAAGTGGAGCTTCCCCGGCGGCAAGCTGATCGACCTGCCGACCTATGCGTTCCAACGGCAGCGGTACTGGCCGGCCGGACAGGTTCGGTCGGGCGACCCGTCCGGACTGGGACTCAGCGCGGTCGAGCACCCGCTGCTCGGCGCCGCGGTCAGCGTCGCGGGCAGCGAGGACGTGCTGTTCACGTCGAGGCTGTCGGCACGATCCCACCCGTGGCTCGCCGATCACGCCGTCAGCGGCACGATCCTGTTGCCCGGCACCGCTTTCGTGGAGCTCGCGGTCAGGGCCGGTGACGAGGTCGGCTGCGAGAAGCTCGACGAGCTCACGATCTCCGCGCCGCTGGCGCTCGACGGATCGGTGCAACTGCAGGTCGCGGTGCGTGGTGAGGACACCAGCGGGCGTCGCGCGGTCGTGATCTACTCGCGCACCGAGGACGACGCGCCGTGGACCGAGCACGCATCCGGCACGCTGTCGGCAGGCAGCACCACCAGTGACTTCGACGCGACGACATGGCCGCCGAACGCGGAAAGCGTTGACGTGGAAGGGGCCTACGAGCGGTTCGCGGACATGGGCTTCGAGTACGGGCCCGCGTTCCAGGGACTGCGCGCGGTGTGGCGGGACGGCGACGACGTGTACGCCGAGGTCGTCACGTCGGAGAGCACGACGGGCTTCGGCCTGCACCCGGCGTTGCTGGACTCCGCGCTGCACGCCGCGTTGCTCGCGAAGGACGGTGCCGGGCTGCCGTTCTCGTGGGAAGGCGTGTCGCTGCACGCCACCGGCGCGACGGAACTGAGGGTCCGGCTGCGCTCCCGCGGCGACGCCATGGAAATCGCGCTCGCCGACACCATCGGCCAGCCCGTCGCCACGGTGGAGTCGCTCGTGGTGCGTCCGGTCGCGTTGCCGCGCAACGAGGTTGACCGCGACTCGCTGTTCCGGATCGAGTGGACGCCTGTGGCGTTGCCCGCCGAGGCAGCGGAGAACGTCGTCGTGGAGCACGTCGTCGGCGACGGCAACGTGATCGAGTCGACGCGGGCGCTGACGACAAGGGTGCTCGCCAAGCTTCAGGAGTGGATCTCCGGCGAACGTGCCGAGCGGCTGGCTTTCGTGACCCGCGAAGGAGATCTGGCCGGGCAGGCTGTGTGGGGACTGGTGCGCTCGGCGCAGACCGAGCACCCCGGACGGTTCGTGCTGCTCGACATCGACGACGAAGCCGTGCTGCCGCAAGCGCTTGCCGCGGACGAGCCGCAGCTGCGCATCAGGAACGGGCAGCTGCAGGCACCGCGGCTGACTCGGGCCGCGGCGGCGCGGGACATCACCTGGGAAAGCCCGGTGCTGATCACCGGTGGCGGCGGGCTCGGTGGCGTGATCGCGCAGCACCTCGTCGCCGAACACGGCGTCACCGAGCTGGTTCTGGCCAGCCGCAGCGGCAAGAAGCCCGACTGGGAAGTCGATGCGGCCGTCAAGGTCGTCAAGTGCGATGTCAGCGACCGCAAGGCGGTGCAGCGACTGCTGAAGAAGCACCCCGTGAAATCCGTCGTGCACACCGCGGGCGTGCTGGACGACGGCGTGATCGAGTCCCTGACACCCGAGCAGCTCGACACCGTCCTGCGTCCCAAGGTCGACGCGGCCTGGCACCTGCACGAGTTGCTGCCGGACGCCAGGATCGTGCTGTTCTCGTCCGCCGCGGGCATCCTCGGCGGTGCCGGCCAGGGCAACTACGCGGCGGCCAACGCGTTCCTCGACGCCCTCGCCGAGCACCGGCCGAACACCGTGTCGCTGGCCTGGGGCACGTGGGAGGCGTCGGTCGGGCTCACCGGATCGCTGACCGACGCCGACCGGGAACGCCTGGTGCGGGCCGGGATGCCGCCGATCACGCCCGCGCAGGGCACCGCGCTGTTCGACGCGGCGGTGGCGAGCGGCGAAGCGGTGCTGTTGCCCGCACGCCTCGACCTCGCGACCCTGCGCGCACAGGGCGAGGTGCCTTCGTTGCTGCGCGGCCTGATCAGGACCCGTGCGCGCCGCGCGGTCGCCGGTTCCGACGCGGCGACCGGCCTGGCCGCGAAGCTGCGGCCGTTGAGCGGCGCCGACCGTCTCGACGCGCTGCTCGACCTGATCCGCACGCAGGTCAGCGCGGTGCTGGCGCTGGAGAGCTTCGACGCCGGGAGGGCGTTCCGCGACCTCGGCTTCGACTCGCTGACCGCCGTCGACCTGCGCAACCGCCTCACCGCCGTCACCGGGCTGCGGCTGCCCGCGACCCTCGTGTTCGACTACCCGACGGCCCACGTCCTGGCAACCTTCCTGCGCGACGAGCTGTTCGGCGCGGACAGCGGCACCGTCGTTGCCACGCGGACGGTTTCCGACGACGACCCGATCGTCGTCGTGGGCATGGCGTGCCGGTTCCCCGGCGGGGTGTCGACGCCGGAAGACCTGTGGCAGCTCGTGCTGGACGGCACGGACGCGATCTCGGAGTTCCCGTCCGACCGCGGCTGGGACCTCGACTCCCTGTTCTCCGGCAACGACGTCGGCACCTCGGCGACGCGGCTCGGCGGCTTCCTGCACGACGCGGGCGACTTCGATCCGGCGTTCTTCGGCATGTCGCCGCGGGAGGCGCTCGCGACCGACTCCCAGCAGCGCCTGCTGCTGGAGACCGCGTGGGAGGCGTTCGAACGCGCCGGGATCGACCCGATCTCGTTGCGCGGCAGCGACACCGGCGTGTTCGCCGGCGTCATGTACAACGACTACGCGCAGCTGCTCGGCGGTGAGTTCGAGGGCCACCACGGCACCGGGTCGTCGCCGTCGGTCGCGTCCGGCCGAGTGTCCTATGTGCTCGGCCTGGAAGGACCGGCCGTCACGATCGACACCGCTTGCTCCTCTTCTTTGGTGGCAATGCACTTGGCTGTGCAGTCGCTGCGCACGGGGGAGTCGTCGCTGGCGCTCGCCGGTGGTGTCGCGGTGATGTCGACGCCCGCGACGTTCATCGAGATCTCGCGGCAGCGCGGCGTCTCGCCGGACGGGCGCTGCAAGGCGTTCTCCGAAGGCGCGGACGGCACCGGGTTCTCCGAGGGCGTCGGCCTGCTCGTGCTGGAACGGCAGTCGGACGCCGTGCGGCTCGGCCACAACATCCTCGCGGTCCTGAAGGGCACCGCCGTCAACCAGGACGGCGCGTCCAACGGCCTGACCGCGCCCAACGGCCCCTCTCAGCAACGGGTGATCCGCGCGGCGCTGGCGTCGGCCGGGCTCGCTCCGGCCGACGTCGACGCCGTGGAGGCGCACGGCACCGGCACCTCGCTCGGCGACCCGATCGAGGCGCAGGCGCTGCTCGCCGTCTACGGGCAGGAGCGTTCCGAGCCTCTCTACCTGGGCTCGATCAAGTCGAACATCGGTCACACGCAGTCGGCCGCCGGTGTCGCCGGCGTCATCAAGATGATCATGGCGCTGCAGCACGGCGTGCTGCCGCGGACGCTGCACGTGTCCGCGCCTTCCTCGCACATCGAGTGGGACGCGGGCGCCGTCGAGCTCCTCACCTCGTCGCGGGACTGGCCCGCTGTCGACCGTCCGCGTCGCGCGGGCGTCTCCTCGTTCGGCATCAGCGGCACGAACGCTCACGTGATCTTGGAGGCGCCGTCGGGGATCCCCCCGATTTCCAGCGTATCGAGCGTTGACTCCGGGCGACCGGGCTCGCCGAAATCTGTGGACAACTCGGCGCCTGTGGACAACTCCGCCAATGTCGATCTTGCCGGCCCGGAATCGTCGGACCCGCGTGCGACGATTGGAGTGGGGACCTCGGTCTCCCCCCAGGGCCCCCAGTCGGGATCGATTCCGTTGGTGGTGTCGGCGAAGTCGACAGGGGCGTTGCGGACACAGGTGGAGCGGATCAAGGCGCTTGTCAACGGCGGGCAGGACCCGATGGACGTCGGGTTCTCGCTGGCCGGGCGCAGCAGGTTCGAGCACCGGGCAGTGATCGTCGGCGACGAGGTCGTCGACGGCGCCGTGGTCGAGACCGGGCCAGGGCCGGTGTTCGTGTTCCCCGGCCAGGGCAGCCAGTGGCACGGCATGGCGGTGCGGCTGCTCGACGAGGACGAGACGTTCGCGCGGTGGATGGCCGAGGCGGACCGCGCGATCGCGGACCACGTCGGCTGGTCGGTCATCGAGGTGCTGCGCGGCGACGCCGGGCTGCTGGAACGCATCGAGGTCCTGCAGCCCGCGCTGTTCGCGATCATGATCTCGCTCGCGCAGACGTGGCGGGCGAACGGTGTGGAGCCCGCCGCGGTCGTCGGCCACTCGCAGGGCGAGATCGCGGCCGCCTACATCGCCGGCGCGCTCAGCCTCGACCAGGCCGCGCGGATCGTCGTCCAGCGGTCGCAGCTGTTCGCCGACGAGCTCGTCGGCAACGGCGCCGTCGCCAGCATCGCCCTGCCCGCCACCGAGGTCGAGAAGCTGCTGCCGCCGGAGCTGGCGATCGCGGGCGTCAACAGCCCGCACGCCTGCACGGTCGCCGGCGCGGTCCCCGAGCTCGAGAAGTTCGTGGAGAGCTGCCTGGCCAAGGACATCCGCGCCCGCGTGATCGGCAGCACGGTCGCCTCGCACTGCGCCCAGGTCGACCGGCTCCGCGACCAGATCCTGGAGCTGTTCGCGGACATCACGCCACAGACCAGCAGCGTGCCGTTCTACTCGACCGTCACCGCCGAACGCATCGACACCGCGACCCTCGACGCCGAGTACTGGTTCCAGAACGCCCGGCAGCCCGTCAGCTTCGCCAAGGTCGTCGAAAAGCTCGTGCGGGACGGCCACCGCGTGCTCATCGAGTCGAGCGCGCACCCAGTGCTGATGCTGCCCGCACAGCAGACCGCGGAGGCGATCAACGCCGAGATCGTCGCCATCGGCTCACTGCGCCGCGACCAGGGCGACAAGCAGCGGTTCACCACCTCGCTCGCGGAGGCGTGGGTCGCGGGCCTCGACGTCCAGTGGCGCTACCCCGGCGGCAGGAACGTCCTGCTGCCCACGTATCCGTTCGACCGCCAGAGGTTCTGGCCCGAGCCGCTGGTCAAGGACACCTCCGACCCGGTCGACGCCGAGTTCTGGGAACTCGTCGACAACGGCGGCCTCGAAGACCTCGGTGTCGGGCAAGACGTCGCAAACACACTCGCCGAGTGGCGCAGCCGCCGCAAGTCCGAATCCACAATGGACCGCTGGCGGTACCGCGACCAGTGGACCCCGGTCACCGTCACCGGAGCACCGACTGGCACGTGGCTCGTCGTCACATCCGGCACCGAGGCCCAGGACGTCATCGACGCGCTGAACGCCGTGCACATCGACGTGGACGAGCAGATCAGCCGCGAAGACCTCGTCGAACGGCTGCCAGCGACGATCGACGGCGTGATCGCGATGACCGGCCTGCGAGCGACGATCACGTTGGTGCAGACGCTGGCCGAAGCCGGTGTCAGCGCACCGGTCTGGGCGGTCACCCGCAAGGCCGTGGCGATCGGCGACGAGGAGGTCGACCCGGCCCAGACCGCGATCTGGGGCCTCGGCCGAGTCGCCGCACTCGACCTGCCCCGCCGCTGGGGCGGCCTGATCGACCTGCCGGAGGCACTGGACCCCAAGGCCGCACAACGGCTCGCGGCCGCGTTGACCGGCACCGAGGATCAGATCGCCATCAGGGACAACGGAGTGTTCGCACGCCGCCTGGTCCGCACGAACGCCCGCCACAGCCCGGAGTTCCAGGCCTCCGGCACCGTGCTGATCACCGGTGGCACCGGCGCGCTCGGCGGCCACGTCGCCCGTTGGATGGCCGAGGCCGGCGCCGACCACCTGGTGCTCACCAGCCGCCGCGGCCTCGGCGCACCGGGCGCGGCAGAACTCAAGGCAGAGCTGGAGAACACGACCCGCGTCACGATCGCGGCCTGCGACGCGGCGGACCGCGAAGCACTCGCGGCCCTGCTCGCGGGCATCGACGACCTCACGACGGTCGTGCACGCGGCGGGCATCGGCACCGGCGACGCCCCGATCGACGAACTGCGCTACGAGGACGTCACCGCGTTGCTCGACACGAAGATCACCGCGGCGAAGCACCTGCACGAGCTCGCTCCGGAAGCCCGGTTCATCCTGTTCTCGTCGGGTGCGGCGAGCTGGGGCAGCGGCGGCCAGCCCGCGTACGGGGCGGCCAACGCCTACCTCGACGGCCTCGCCCACCTGCGCCGCTCGCAAGGCCTCAAGGCGACGTCGATCGCGTGGGGCGCCTGGGCCGACGCCGGAATGGCCGCCGACCACGACATGTACGAGGCGCTGCAACGGATCGGCATCGGCTCGATGCCGCCCGAGCTCGCCATGAGGGTGCTGCGCCAGGCCGTCGCCGACGACGAGACCCAGCTCACCGTCACCAACATCGACTGGGCGAAGTTCGCGCCCAGCTTCACCGCCGAACGCCCGAGCCCGCTGCTCAGCGGCATTCCCGAAGTGCGCCAGGCACTTGCCGAGGAACCCGTCGAGGAGTCGGAGCTCAAGCAACGCCTGGCCAAGCTCACCGAGGCCGAACGCGACCGCGCGCTGCTCGACCTCGTGCGCACCGAGGCCGCGAAGACGCTGGGCTACGCGGAAAGCGATCAAGTCCCGGTCGGCAGGGCGTTCCGCGAGCTGGGCTTCGACTCGGTCACGGCGGTCGAGATGCGCAACAGGTTGAAGACCGCGACGGGTCTCGCGCTGCCCGCGACACTCGTGTTCGACTACCCGACCGCGACGACGCTTTCGCAGCACCTGAAGGACGAGCTGTTCGGTGGCGCGCACCAGATCGAGGTCCGCGCGGCCACCCAGGTCTCGGACGACCCGATCGTGATCGTCGGCATCGGCTGCCGCTACCCCGGCGGTGTCACGACGCCGGAAGCGTTGTGGGAACTCGTGTTCGAGGGCCGCGACGTCATCTCGCGGTTCCCGACCGACCGCGGCTGGGACCTGGAACGCCTCGCCAGCTCGACGTTCGAGGGCGGTTTCCTCGACGCCGTCGCCGACTTCGACGCGGGCTTCTTCGGCATCTCACCGCGCGAAGCCGTCGTGATGGACCCGCAGCAGCGGCTCCTGCTGGAAACCTCCTGGGAGGCCCTGGAACGCGCGGGCATCGATCCGACCTCGCTGAAGGGCAGCCTGACCGGCGTCTTCGTCGGCACCACCGGGCAGGACTACGAGTCGCTGCTCAACCGCTCGCTGGAGGAGACCGGCCCGTACGCGACGACGGCGTTCTCCGCGTCCGTGCTGTCCGGCCGCATCTCCTACCTGCTCGGGCTGGAAGGCCCCGCGGTCACCATCGACACCGCCTGCTCGTCGTCGTTGGTCGCCATGCACTGGGCCTCGCAGGCGCTGCGCAACGGCGAGTGCGACCTGGCGCTGGCCGGTGGTGTCGCGGTCATGACCACGCCGAACGCCTACTCGGCTTTCACCGCGGCCGGCGGGCTCGCCCCCGACGGGCGCTGCAAGGCGTTCGCCGAGGCCGCCGACGGCACCGGCTGGTCCGAGGGCGCCGGTGTCGTGCTGCTGGAACGGCTGTCGGACGCGCGGCGCAACGGCCACGAAGTGCTCGCGGTGCTGCGCGGCTCCGCGATCAACCAGGACGGCGCGTCGAACGGCCTCACCGCGCCGAACGGCCCGTCCCAGCAGCGCGTGATCCGGCAGGCGCTGGCGAACGCCGGTCTGCAGCCGTCCGAAGTGGACGCTGTCGAGGCGCACGGCACCGGCACGACCCTGGGTGACCCGATCGAGGCGCAGGCCGTGCTCTCGACGTACGGTCAGAACCGCTCGCAGCCGCTGCTGCTCGGCTCCATCAAGTCGAACCTCGGCCACCCGCAGTCGGCCGGTGGTGTCGCCGGTGTGATCAAGATGGTCATGGCGCTGCGTCACGGCGTGTTGCCGCGAACGCTGCACGTCGACGCGCCTTCGTCCAATGTGGAGTGGCAGACCGGCAACGTCGAGCTGCTGACGGAACGCCGCGACTGGGATCGGAACGGCCATCCGCGCCGGGCCGGTGTCTCGTCGTTCGGTGTGTCCGGCACGAATGCGCACGTGATCATCGAGGAGGCACCGGAGTTCACCGCGCCGGTTCCCGAGGTGACCACCAGTGCCTCGGTGGTGCCTCTGGTGGTGTCCGGACGGTCCGAGGAAGCGCTGGCCGACCAGCTCGCGCGCCTCGGCACCGTGGACGCCTCGCCGCTCGACCTCGGCTACTCGCTCGCGGTGTCGCGCAGCTCGTTCGAGCACCGGGCCGTGCTCGTCGACGGCGTCGAGATCGCCAGGGGAGAGGCGGCCGAGCGCGACCTGGCCCTGCTGTTCACCGGGCAGGGCTCGCAGCGGCTCGGCATGGGCCGGGAACTGTACGAGCGGTTCCCGGTGTTCGCGGACGCCTTCGACGCCGTGCTCGCGCACCTCGACCCGTCACTGCGGTCGATCATGTGGGGTGAGGACGCGGAGGCGCTGAACCGGACCGGCAACGCCCAGCCCGCGATCTTCGCGCTCGAAGTCGCGCTCTACCGGCTCGCGGAGTCGTTCGGCATCAAGGCAGACCGGCTCGCCGGGCACTCGATCGGCGAGATCGCGGCCGCGCACGTCGCCGGCGTGTTCAGCCTGGAAGATGCGTGCACGCTGATCTCCGCGCGAGCCGCGCTGATGCAGGCGCTGCCCGCCGGTGGCGCGATGATCGCCGTCGAGGCAAGCGAGGACGAGGTGACGCCGCTGCTCACCGCCGGCGTGTCCATCGCGGCGGTCAACGGGCCGAACGCGGTCGTCATCGCCGGTGTTGAACAAGAGGCTCGTAGGATTGTTGAACAACTCAACGGTCGGAAGTTCAAGCAGCTCAAGGTGAGCCACGCGTTCCACTCGCCGCTGATGGAGCCGATGCTGGACGACTTCCGTGCGGCGATCAGCGGCATATCGTTCAACAATCCAACAATCCCGTTGTTGGCTGGTGGGATCGTTCAACAATCCGAGTACTGGGTGCGGCACGTGCGGGAGACCGTGCGGTTCCACGACACGGTGCGCGCGCTCGACGGCAGCACGTTCCTGGAGATCGGCCCCGACGGTGTGCTGTCGGCGATGGTCAGCGGCATCCCGCTGCTGCGCAAGGACCGCGGCGAGGAGCAGGCGTTCGTCGCCGGGCTCGCCCGCCTGCACGTCAGCGGCGCGACCGTGAACTGGAGCGCGCTGTTCGAAGGTACCGGCGCGCGCCGGGTGGGCCTGCCGACGTATGCGTTCCAGCACGAGCGCTACTGGCCGACCGTGCTCGACGTCGCGCCGATCGACCGCGCCAAGTCCTCCGTGGACTCCTGGCGGCACCGCGAGTCGTGGGAACAGATCACCCCGCGTGGCAAGGCGGCCGGAACCTGGCTGGTGCTCGGCGAGGAGAACGATTTCGCGCGCGAGGTCGCGGCGGCTGTCGGTGGCACGGTGGTGCAGCAGGTTCCGGAGTCGCCGTTCGACGGGATCGTGTCGTTGCTCGCGCTGGACTCCGAGGCTGACGAGAACGGCGTGCCGCGCGGCGTGATCACGACGATGGAGCTGATCCAGTCGTTGGCCCGCAAGGGGGTCAGTGCTCCGGTGTGGGCGGTGACGCGCGGTGCGGCGACCAGCGCGACGCAAAGCGCCGTCTGGGGTCTCGGCCGGGTGGCGGCGTTGGAACTGCCCGCGCAGTGGGGCGGTCTGGTCGACGTCACCGGCGACGTCTCGCACCTGTCCGCCGTGCTCGCCGGTGACGAGACCGAGGTCGAGATCCGTCCCGAGGGTGTGTTCGCGCGGCGTTACGACGTTGCCACGCCCACCGATGCGATGTGGGAGCCGCGCGGCACCGTGATCGTCACCGGCGGCACGGGCGCGCTCGGCACGCACGTCGCCCGTGACCTGAAGAACCGCGGCGTCGAGAAGATCGTGCTGGTCAGCCGCCGTGGTCTCGACGCGCCGGGCGCGGTCGAGCTGCGTGACGAGCTGGGTGCGGAGATCGTGGCGTGCGACGTCGCCGATCGGGCGGCGGTCGAGCAGCTGCTGGCCGAGCACCCGCCGAACGCGATCGTGCACACCGCCGGCGTGCTGAGCGACGGCGTGCTCGAAGGCCTTTCCCCGGAACGGTTCGCCGGCGTGTTCCGGTCGAAGGTCGCCTCCGCGCTGGTGCTCGACGAGGTGACGCGCTCGCTGGAGCTCGACGCGTTCGTGCTGTTCTCGTCGGTCGCGGGGGCGCTCGGCAATCCTGGCCAGGCCAACTACGCGGCCGCCAACGCCGTGCTCGACGCGATCGCGCGGGACCGGCGTTCGGCAGGACTGCCCGCGACGTCGATCGCCTGGGGTGCGTGGGCCGGTTCCGGCATGGCCGACGGGGTGGGCGCCGACCTGAGCGCGATCACGATGCGGCCGGACCTGGCCGTGGAGTCGATGTGGCGTGCGGTCGCCGAGTCCGAGCCGACCGTCGCCATCGCGATCCTGCCCGAGAAACCCAAGGCACGTAAGAAGGTCGCCTTTACCGGTGACGTGCTGGAGGTCGTTCGGACGGCCGTCGCGTCGGTGCTCGGCTACGCCGGACCGCACGCGGTGGGCGTGGACAAGGAGTTCCGCGACCTCGGCTTCGACTCGCTGACCGCGGTCGAGCTGCGCAACCAGCTGTCGGCGGCGACCGGCCGGACGCTGCCGGCGTCACTGGTCTACGACTACCCGACCCCACGGCGACTTGCTGACCATCTGCGCGGTGGCGCGGCCGAGTCGTCGGACGCCGTCGTTGCGCGCAACGACGAACCGATTGCCATCGTCGGTATGGCGTGCCGCTTCCCCGGTGACGTGAACACGCCAGAAGAACTGTGGCAGCTGCTGCTCGACGGACGTGACGGCATGGGCGCGTTCCCCGTCGACCGCGACTGGGACGTGGAGTCGGTGCTGGCGACGTCGATCACGCACGAGGCCGGATTCCTCGCCGGGACCGCGGACTTCGACCCCGCGTTCTTCGGGATCTCACCGCGTGAGGCGCTCGCGATGGATCCGCAGCAGCGGTTCCTCCTCGAGACGACGTGGGAGGCCCTGGAGCGCGTCGGCGTCGATCCTCTCTCGTTGCGGGGCTCGCAGACCGGTGTGTTTGTCGGCACCAACGGTCAGGACTACGCCACTTTGCTCACGTCGTCGGCCGAGGACACGGAAGGCCACGCGGCTACAGGTCTCGCGGCTTCCGTCATCTCGGGTCGCCTCTCGTACACGTTTGGCTTCGAGGGCCCTGCGGTCACGGTCGACACCGCGTGCTCCGCTTCTCTCGTCGCCATGCATCTCGCCGTGCAAGCACTGCGCGGTGGTGAGTGCTCACTCGCGGCGTCCGGTGGTGCGACGATCATGACCACGCCGTACGCGTTCGCCGAGCTCACCAGGCAGGGTGCTCTCGCGGCGAACGGCCGGTCGAAGGCGTTCTCCGACGACGCGGACGGCGCTGGCTGGTCCGAGGGCGTCGGCATGGTCGTGATGGAGCGGCTGTCCGATGCCGTCCGCAACGGGCATCGGGTGCTGGCGGTGATCCGCGGATCGGCGGTCAACCAGGATGGCGCTTCCAACGGCCTGACCGCGCCCAACGGTCCCTCGCAGCAGAGGGTGATTCGTGCTGCTCTCGCGAACGCCGGTCTGTCCGTGGGCGACGTTGACGCCGTGGAGGCGCACGGCACCGGTACGGCGCTGGGGGACCCGATCGAGGCTCAGGCCTTGATCAACACCTACGGCGCGGACCGGTCGACGCCTCTGTGGCTGGGATCGGTGAAGTCGAACATCGGCCACACGCAGGCCGCCGCGGGTGTCGCCGGTGTGATCAAGATGGTGCTCGCGCTGCAGCACGGCGTGCTTCCTCGGACGCTGCACGTGGCCGCGCCTTCTTCGCACGTCGACTGGTCGGCGGGCACGGTCGAGCTGCTCACTGAGGCGCGCGAGTGGGAGTCCAACGGCCACCCGCGCCGGGCGGGCGTCTCGGCGTTCGGCATCTCCGGCACGAACGCCCACATGATCTTGGAAGAGGCGCCGTCGGGGATCCCCCCGATTTCCAGCGTACTCGCAGAAAACGCTGGTCAGGCCGCCGCCGCGGAATCTGTGGACAACTCGGCGCCTGTGGACAACTCGGCCGTTGCTGATCTTGCTAGCCCGGAATCGTCGGACCCGCGTGCGACGATTGGAGTGGGGACCTCGGTCTCCCCCCAGGGCCCCCAGTCGGGATCGATTCCGTTGGTGGTGTCGGCGAAGTCGCCGGCGTCGCTGAAGGCTCGTATTGAGCAGGTGCGCGCGCTCGAAGGCAAGGCGGAGGACATCGGGTTCTCGTTGCTGACCACGCGGTCGATGTTTGACCACCGTGCGGTGCTCATCGGGGACGAAGTGGTTCAAGGCGTTGTGCAAGAGAGTGCGCCGGTGTTCATCTTCCCCGGACAGGGCTCGCAGTGGCACGGCATGGCGGTCGAGCTGCTGGACGAGGACGAGACGTTCGCGCAGAGCATGGCCGAGTGCGACGAGGCGATCGGCAAGCTGGTCGACTGGTCCGTGCGGGACGTCCTGCGTGGCGACGCCGAGCTGCTGGAACGCATCGAGATCCTGCAGCCGACGCTGTTCGCGGTGATGGTGTCGCTGGCCCGGACGTGGCGGAAGAACGGCGTCGAGCCGGCCGCGGTCGTCGGCCACTCCCAGGGCGAGATCGCCGCCGCCTGCGTCGCCGGGGCGCTCAGCCTCGACGAAGCGGCCAGGATCGTCGTGCTGCGGTCCCAGCTGTTCGCGGACGAGCTCGTCGGCAACGGCGCGGTGGCGAGCGTGGCACTGCCGGTCGAGGAGGCGCGGCAGCTCATCGAGCGGTGGCCGGCGCTGTCCATCGCGGGCATCAACAGCCCCAACGCGTGCACGGTCGCCGGCGCGCTCCCCGAGCTCCACGAGTTCGTGGAACTGTGCCAGGCCAGGGAGATCCGGGCACGAGTGGTGGCGAGCACGGTCGCCTCGCACGGGCCGCAGGTCGAACCGCTGCGCGAAAAGCTCATGGCGATGCTCGGCACGATCACGCCGCGCACCACCGACATCGCGTTCTACTCGACCGTCAAGGCCGACCGCATCGACACCGCCACCCTCGACGCCGGCTACTGGTACGAGAACGCGCGCAGGCCCATCGAGTTCGTCGCGATCACGCGGAAGCTGATCGAGGACGGCTACCGGGTGTTCGTCGAGTCGAGCCCGCACCCCGTGCTCACGATGTCCGCGCAGGCCACCGCCGACGCGGACGGCGCCGAACTGGTCACGGTCGGCTCGCTGCGCCGCGGCCAAGGAGGAAAAGCACGGTTCACCACGAGCCTCGCCGAGGCGTGGGTCGCGGGTCTCGACGTCCGGTGGAGCTACCCCGGCGGGCGCAAGATCGACCTGCCGACGTATCCGTTCAACCGCAGCAGGTTCTGGCCGAAGGCCGGCGGTCGGGCGAGCAACGCCGAGGACAGCGCGTTCTGGCAGCTCGTCGAGAACGGCGGCCTCACCGACGCGCTCGGCGTGGACGCGGAGAACGTCCTCCCGGCACTCAGGGAATGGCGCGCGAAGCAGCAACAGAAGTCCACGGTGGACGGATGGCGCTACCGGGACTCGTGGCAGCTGCTGCGCGGCGTCCAGGCGACCGGCATCAACGGCACCTGGCTCGCCGCGGTTCCCGAGCACACCGACGAGTGGACCGAGGCCGTGCTCAGGACCTTCGGCAACGACCTCGTGCGGATCACCGTCACGAAGAACGCCGAACGCGCCCTGCTCGCCACCGAGCTGACCGGGATCGAACCGGTGGGCGTGATCTCGTTGCTCGGCACGGAGAACACTCCGCACGAGGAGTTCACCTCGACCCCGCTCGGCCTCGCCCTGAACGTCCTGCTCCTGCAGGCGCTCGGCGACGCCGGCAGCACCGCGCCGTTCTGGGCGGTCACGAAGCAGGCGATCTCGACCGGCGCCACCGACCACGTCGCCAACCCCGGCCAGGTCGCCTTGTGGGGCCTGGGCAGGGTGGCCGCGCTCGACCTGCCGCGCCGCTGGGGCGGTCTGGTCGACCTGCCGGAGACCATCGACGGCCAGATCGAGCAAGGCCTGGTCGCCGCGATCACCAACGGCGGCGGCGAAGACCAGCTCGCGGTCCGCGACACCGGCGTCTACGGCCGCCGGCTCGTCCCGGCCCAGCGCGCGGCGAAGTCCACCGAATGGACCCCGCGCGGCACGGTCCTGATCACCGGCGGCACCGGCGCGCTCGGCGGCCACGTCGCCCGCTGGGTCGCCGGCCGCGGCGCCGAGCACGTGCTGCTCACCAGCCGCCGAGGCGACCAGGCGCCCGGAGCCGGCGAACTGCGCCAGGAGCTCGAAGCGCTCGGAGCCCGCGTCACCATCGCGGCCTGCGACGCCTCCGACCGCGACAGCCTCAAGGCGGTGATCGACTCGGTACCCGACCTCACCGCCGTCGTGCACGCGGCCGGCGTCGTCGAGGGCAACGCGCCGACCGACACGCTCGGCATCGACCAGCTGGACCGGCTGCTCAAGGCCAAGATGACCAGTGCCTGGCTGCTGCACGAGCTGACCGGCGACCTCGACGCGTTCATCCTGTTCTCGTCCGGCGCGGCGAGCTGGGGCAGTGGTGCGCAACCCGCGTACGCCGCCTCCAACGCCTACCTCGACGGCCTCGCGCACTTCCGGCGGGCACAGGGCCTCAAGGCCACGTCGATCGCCTGGGGCGCCTGGGCCGGCTCCGGCATGGCGTCGGAGAACGAGGAAGGCGCCGAACAGCTGCGCCGCCGCGGCGTCCACACGATGAAACCCGACCTCGCGATCATCGCGCTGCAGCAGGCGGTCGAGGACGGCCACACGTCGCTGACGATCACCAACATGGACTGGGAGAAGTTCGCGCCGAGCTTCACCGCGTCCAGGCCGAGCCCTCTGCTGATGGGCATCCCGTCGGTCCAGAAAGCCCTGGAAGAACCGGAAACGACGGACTCGGGGCTCAAGGAGCGGCTGCTCGCGTTGCCCGAAGCGGACCGCACACGGACGCTGCTCGACCTCGTCCGCACCGAAGCCGCCGCGACACTGGGCTTCGACAGCGCGGAGGCGTTCGGGCCGAGCAGGGCGTTCCGCGACGTCGGCTTCGACTCGGTGACGGCCGTCGACCTGCGCAACCGGCTCAAGGCGGTCACCGGCGTGGCACTGCCCGCGACGCTGGTGTTCGACTACCCGACCCCCGCCGCGCTCGCCCAGTTCATCCGAACGGAGCTCCTCGGCGAGGCCACGGCCGCCAACGACCCGGACGCGCACATCCGCGAGACGCTCGCGTCGATCCCCGTCAGCCGCCTGCGCCAGGCCGGTCTGCTGGACCTCGTCCTGCAACTCGCTCAGGACAGTGGGGAAAACAACAGCGCCGGAGATGTTGTGCTTGCAGCCGAGGCGGAATCGATCGACGACATGGACGGCGAAGCCCTCCTGCGTCTGGCGATCGGGGACGCCATGAACTAGCGGGCGATCCGAGAAGGAAGCGCGATGACCACCTCTGCTAACCAGTACGTCGAGGCTCTGCGGTCGTCACTGAAGGAGATCGACCGGCTGCGCAAGCAGAACCAGCAGCTGATCGCGGCAGCGGTGGAACCGATCGCGATCGTGGGCATCGGGTGCCGGTACCCCGGCGGGGTGGCCTCGCCCGAGGACCTCTGGCAGGTCGTCGCCGAAGGCAGGGACGTGATCGGCGGGTTCCCCACCGATCGCGGCTGGGACGTTTCCGAGCTCGACACCGCCACCATCGAAGGTGGCTTCCTCGAAGACCCGGCGTCGTTCGACGCCGGGTTCTTCGGCATCTCGCCCCGCGAAGCCGTCGTCATGGACCCGCAGCAGCGCCTGCTCCTGGAAACCGCCTGGGAGGCGCTGGAACGCGCGGGCGTCAACGCCCAGTCGTTGCGCGGCACCAGGACCGGCGTGTTCATGGGCACCACCTCGCAGGACTACGCCGACCTGCTCTCCCGCTCCGGCGAGGACGTCGGCCTCTACGCCACCACCGCGTTCGCCGCCTCCGTGCTGTCCGGCCGCATCTCCTACCTCCTCGGGCTGGAAGGCCCAGCGGTCACCGTCGACACGGCTTGTTCTTCTTCTCTGGTGGCCCTGCACCTTGCCTCGTCCGCTCTGCGCGCCGGTGAATGCGACCTGGCGCTGGCCGGCGGTGTCGCGGTCATGACCACGCCCGCCGGGTTCGCCGCCTTCACCTCGCAGGGCGGCCTTGCCGGAAACGGGCGCTGCAAGGCGTTCTCCGACGACGCGGACGGCACCGGCTGGTCCGAGGGCGTCGGTGTCCTGGTGCTGAAGCGCCTTTCCGACGCGCAACGCGCTGGTGACAAGATCCTCGCGGTCGTCCGCGGCTCGGCCGTCAACCAGGACGGCGCCTCGAACGGCCTGACCGCGCCGAACGGCCCGTCCCAGCAGCGCGTCATCCGCCAGGCACTGCAGAACGGCGGCCTCACCCCGTCCGATGTGGACGCGGTCGAAGCGCACGGCACCGGCACGACGCTGGGTGACCCCATCGAGGCGCAGGCGATTCTCTCGGTCTACGGACAGGATCGCGCCGAGCCGCTCTACCTCGGGTCGGTCAAGTCCAACATCGGTCACCCCCAGGGCGCCGCGGGCGTCGCCGGTGTGATCAAGGTCGTCATGGCGCTGCAGAACGGGCTGCTGCCCAAGACCCTGCACCTCGGCACGCCGTCCACCCAGGTCGACTGGACCAAGGGCAACGTCTCGCTGCTGCACGACGCGCGGCCGTGGCCTTCCGTCGACCGGCCGTTGCGCGCTGGTGTGTCCGCGTTCGGCGTCTCGGGCACGAACGCGCACGTGATCATTGAACAGGCGCCTCCGGTCGTGGTGGAGGCGGCCGAACCGGTCACCGCTCCTGCCGTGCTGCCGTGGGTTCTGTCCGGCCGCACCCCTGCCGCGTTGGAGGAGCAGCGGGCCCGGTTGCAGTCGGTCGTGGATGCCCTGTCTCCACTGGATGTCGCGTTCACCCTGGCGACCGCTCGGGCTTCGTTCGAGCAGCGGGCCGTGGTGCTGCCGGACGGCACGGAACTGGCGCGCGGCGTCGCGGCCGAGGAGCACGCGCTCGCGTTCCTCTTCTCCGGTCAGGGATCGCAGCGCATCGGCATGGGCCGGGAGCTGCACGCCCGCTTCCCCGTCTTCGCCGCCGCGTTCGACGAGGCCCTCACGCATCTCGACCCGGCGCTGCGGTCGGTCATGTGGGGCGAGGACGAGGCCGCTCTGGAGCAGACGCGCTTCACGCAGCCGGCGTTGTTCGCGTTGCAGGTCGCGCTGTACCGGTTGATGGAGTCGTTCGGGATCGTGCCGGAGCACGTCGCCGGCCACTCGATCGGCGAGATCGCGGCCGCGCACGTCGCCGGCGTGCTGTCGCTGGAAGACGCGTGCGCGCTGGTGACCGCGCGGGCGACGCTCATGCAGGGGCTGCCCGAGGGCGGCGTGATGATCGCGGTGCAGGCGACCGAGGACGAGGTCACGCCGCTGCTGACCGCCGGTGTGTCGATCGCGGCGGTGAACGGGCCCTCCGCGGTTGTCGTTGCCGGCGTTGAGGAAGAAGCGCTCGCGGTCGCCGCACGGTTCGCCGACCGCAAGACCAAACGGCTTTCCGTCTCGCACGCGTTCCACTCGCCGTTGATGGAACCGATGCTGGACGCGTTCCGCTCGGCCATCTCCGGCCTGACCTTCCACGCTCCTTCGATCCCGTTCCAGGCTTCCGGCGACGTGACCTCGCCCGAGTACTGGGTGTCGCACGTGCGGAACGCGGTGCGGTTCCACGACAACGTGGCGGCGCTGGGGGAGCGGACGTTCGTCGAGATCGGACCGGACGGCGTGCTGTCCGCGCTGGTCGACGGCGCGGTTCCGGTGCTGCGCAAGGACCGCGGCGAGGAGCTCGCGTTCGTCTCCGGTCTCGCACGCCTGCACGTTTCCGGTGTCCCCGTGGACTGGGGCCGGTTGTTCGACGGCTCCGGCGCCGTGCGGGTCGACCTGCCGACGTACCCGTTCCAGCGGCAGCGGTTCTGGCCGCGGCCGAAGGCGTCCTCGGGTGACGTGCGCGGCGCGGGCCTTGGAACGGTCGGGCATCCGCTGCTCGGTGCGGCGGTGGAGCTCGCCGGCTCGGCGGGGCACCTGTTCACGTCACGGCTGTCGCTGGCCACGCACCCGTGGCTGGCCGATCACGTCGTGATGGGGCGCGTGCTGTTCGCCGGCACCGCGTTCCTGGAGCTCGCGGTCCGGGCCGCCGACGAGGTGGGCTGCTCGCGCGTGGAGGAGCTGACGCTCGCCGCGCCTCTGGTGCTGACCCCGGAAGCCGCCGTGCAGGTGCAGGTGTCCGCCGGAGCCGCCGACTCCGCCGGGCGCCGGTCGATCGCGATCTTCTCGCGCCCGGAAGGAGCCGTTGACACGCCTTGGCTTCAGCACGCTTCCGGTGTGCTGGGCTCGGGTGAGTCCGCGGTGTCGTTCGACGCTTCGGTGTGGCCGCCCGCCGGTGCCGAGGCCGTCGACATCACAGGGTCCTACGAGCGTTTCACCGACATGGGCTTCGACTACGGGCCGGTTTTCCAGGGCCTGCAGGCGGTGTGGCGGGGCGGCGACGGCGTCGTGTACGCCGAGGTCGCGCTGCCCGAAGGTGTCGACGGCGGCGCGTTCGGGCTGCACCCGGCGTTGCTGGACGCCGGCATGCACGCCGCCGGGTTCGGTGACCTGGGGTCGATCAGCCGGGGTGGGCTGCCGTTCTCGTGGCAGGGCGTGTCCCTGCACGCCTCGGGCGCTTCCGCGGTGCGGGTGCGGCTGGCGCGGGGCGAGGACGGCTCGATGGAGATCGCGGTCGCCGACGCGACCGGTGCTCCCGTCGCCTCGGTCGAGGCCCTGCAGACCCGTCCGGTCCCGGTCGACGAGCTGGGGTCCGGGGCCGTGCGCGACTCGTTGTTCCGCATCGAGTGGGCACCGGTCGAGCTGCCCGCCGGGTTCGCCGAGCAGACCGTCGCGGTGCTCGGCCCGGACGTCCTGTCACTGGCCGCCGGTCCGGTCGTGTCCTCGTTGACTGGCGCTGACCTGACGCTGGTTCCCGTTGTCGGCACTGATGTTCGTGAGACGTGCTCTCGGGTGTTGTCGCTGATCCAGGAGTTCGTGTCGCGGCCTTCGGGACGGATGGCGTTCGTGACGCGCGGTGCGGTGGACGGCGACGATCTCGCCGCCGCGGCCGCGCGTGGCCTGGTGCGGTCGGCCCAGTCCGAGCACCCCGGCCGGTTCGTGCTGGTGGACCTCGACTTCGCCGAGGCCTCCGCCGGTGCGGTGCTGCACGCCCTGACTACCGACGAACCGGTGCTGGCGATCCGCGACGGTGTCGTGCTCGCGGCGCGCCTGGCCCGGGCCGCGCTGCCGGCCGAGCGGCTGTCGTGGTCCGGCCGGGTGCTGATCACCGGCGGCACGGGCGGACTCGGTCAGCTGGTGGCCCGGCATCTCGTTGCCGAGCACGGTGTTCGCGAGCTGCTGCTGGTCTCGCGCACCGGATCCGCTGACGTGTCCGCTCTGCGCGAGCTGGGTGCGGACGTGATCGTGGAGGCGTGCGACGTTTCCGACCGTGCGGCACTGGAGTCGTTGCTGTCACGGCATTCTGTCGGCGGCGTCGTGCACACCGCCGCGGTGCTCGACGACGGTGTCGTCGAGTCGCTGACCGCTGAGCGACTCGACACCGTGCTGCGCCCGAAGGCGGACGCGGCGCTGCACCTGCACTCGCTGCTGCCGGACGTGCCTTTCGTGCTCTTCTCGTCGGCCGCTGGGACTTTCGGTGGTGCCGGTCAGGCGAACTACGCCGCCGCCAACGCTTTCCTCGACGCCCTCGCCCGTGTCCGCCGCGCTGCCGGCCAGCACGCCGTCGCGCTGGCCTGGGGCGCGTGGGAGCAGACCTCGGGCATGACCGCCGCGATGTCCGACGCCGACATGCAGCGCATCGCCCGCTCCGGCATGCCGCCTCTGTCGGTCGCCGAGGGGCTCGCGTTGTTCGACGCCGGCACCGCCGGTTCCGACGCTTTCCTGCTGCCGCTTCGCTTGGATCTTCCCGCGTTGCGGGCCCAGGGCGCGCCGCCGCCGTTGCTGCGCGGCCTGATCAAGACCCCGAAACGCCGTGCCGCCGCCCAGTCCGTTGCCGCGGAGGGCCTGGTCGCGGAGCTGTCGCGGCTGGAGTCCGACGCGCGCCTGGAGGCGTTGCTGGACCTGGTGGCCGCCGAGGTCGCCGCTGTGCTCGGCCACGGCAGTGCGTCCGAAGTGGACCGCACGCGCACGTTCCAGGGCCTCGGTTTCGACTCGCTGACCGCCGTCGAGCTGCGCAACCGCCTGACCGCGTCGACCGGCATCCGCCTGCCCGCGACGCTGATCTTCGACTACCCGACCGCCGGTGCCCTGGCCTCCCACCTGCTCGACGAGCTGTTCGGCGCGGACGTTCACGTGCCGGAAGTGTCTTCCAGTGCGGTGGCCGATGATCCGATCGTGATCGTCGGCATGGCCTGCCACTACCCCGGCGGCGTGTCGTCGCCGGAAGACCTGTGGCGCCTGGTGTTCGAGGAACGCGACGGCGTGACCGGCTTCCCGACGAACCGCGGCTGGGACCTGGACGGCCTCTACGACCCCGACCCGGACGCCGCGGGCAAGACCCACGTGATGCAGGGCGGGTTCCTGCACGACGCCCCGTCGTTCGACCCGGACTTCTTCGGCATGTCCCCGCGCGAGGCACTCGCCACCGACGTTCAGCACCGCCTGTTGCTGCAGACGGCGTGGGAGGCCTTCGAACGCGCCGGCATCGACCCGGCTTCCGTGCGCGGCTCCAAGACCGGTGTGTTCGCCGGTGTGATGTCCAACGACTACTCGACCCTGGTGTCCGACGACATCTTCGAGGGCTATCAGGGCACCGGCACGGCGCAGAGCGTGCTGTCCGGCCGCATCGCCTACACCTTCGGCCTCGAAGGCCCGGCGGTCACCGTCGACACGGCTTGTTCGTCCTCTCTGGTCGCCCTGCACCTCGCGTCTTCCGCGCTGCGCAACGGCGAGTGCTCGCTCGCCCTGGCCGGCGGCGTGACCGTCATGTCGACGCCGGGCTCCTTCGTGGCCTTCTCGAAGCAGCGCGGTCTCGCGATGGACGGCCGCTGCAAGTCCTTCGCCGACGCCGCCGACGGCACCGGCTGGGGCGAGGGCGTCGGCCTGCTCGTGCTGGAACGCCAGTCGGACGCGCTGCGCAACGGCCACACCGTGCTGGCCGTCGTGCGCGGCTCGGCGGTGAACCAGGACGGCGCCTCCAACGGCCTCACCGCGCCGAACGGCCCGTCGCAGCAGCGCGTGATCCGCTCGGCTCTGGCCTCCGCCGGCCTGTCGGTCTCCGACGTCGACGTGGTCGAGGCACACGGCACCGGCACCACCCTGGGCGACCCGATCGAGGCCCAGGCACTGCTCGCCGTCTACGGCCAGGACCGTCCGTCTCCGCTGCTGCTCGGCTCCATCAAGTCGAACATCGGCCACACCCAGGCCGCCGCCGGTGTCGCCGGCATCATCAAGATGGTTCACGCCATGCGGCACGGCGTGGTGCCCGCGACCCTGCACGTCGACCAGCCGTCCACCCACATCGACTGGACCGCGGGCGACGTCTCCCTGGTCACGACCGCGACCCCGTGGCCCGCCGTCTCCCGCCCGCGCCGGGCCGGCGTCTCGTCGTTCGGCGTCTCGGGCACGAACGCCCACGTGATCTTGGAGGCGCCGTCGGGGATCCCCCCGATTTTCAGCGTACTCGCAGAAAACGCTGGTCAGGGCACTGCTGCGGAATCTGTGGACAACTCGGCGCCTGTGGACAACTCGGCCGTTGTCGATCTTGCAAGCCCGGAATTGTCGGCCTCTCGTGCGACGATTGGAGTGGGGACCTCGGTCTCCCCCCAGGGCCCCCAGTCGGGATCGATCCAGGGTGTGGGCGTGCCGTGGCTGGTGTCGGCGCGGTCGGCGCAGGCGCTGGCCGGGCAGATCGAGCGGATCAAGGACTGGCCGGGGGACGCGGCAGACATCGCGTACTCGTTGCTGACCACGCGCGCGTTGTTCGACCACCGGGCCGTGGTGCTTGACGGTGAGGTGTTGGCCAGTGGTGTGGCCAAGGCAGGGGAACTGGCCTTCCTGTTCAGCGGCCAGGGGTCGCAGCGGGTCGGCATGGGGCGTGAGCTGTACGAGGCGTTCCCGGTGTTCGCCGAGGCGCTCGACGCGGTGCTGGTTCACCTCGACCCGGCTGTTCGCGAGGTCATGTGGGGGAGTGACCAGGAGGCGCTGAACCAGACCGGGTACGCGCAGCCCGCGCTGTTCGCGTTCCAGGTGGCGCTGTACCGGCTGTTCGAGTTCTACGGTGTGAAGCCCGACCACGTCGCGGGCCATTCGATCGGAGAGATCGCCGCCGCGCACGTCGCCGGTGTGTTCAGTCTGGAGGACGCCTGCCAGCTCGTGAACGCGCGTGCGTCGCTCATGCAGTCGTTGCCTGTGGGTGGCGCCATGGTGTCGGTGGTGGCGTCTGAGAAGAAGGTGCGTGAGCACCTGACCGATGGCGTGTCGATCGCGGCAGTCAACGGGCCTCGGTCTGTGGTGATCGCCGGTGTTGAAGAAGAAGTGCTCGCTATTGCGGCCAAGTGGAAGAACAAGCGGCTGAAGGTGTCGCATGCGTTCCACTCGCCGTTGATGGAGCCGATGCTCGACGACTTCCGCGAGGCGATCAGCGGGATCACGTTCTCCAAGCCGCTTGTCCGCATGTCAACAACCGGACAAGTGGGCACCGTCGACTACTGGGTCAACCACGTTCGCGACACGGTGCGCTTCCACGACAACGTCTCCGCGCTGGGTGACGTGAAGTTCCTGGAGATCGGGCCTGATGGCGTGCTGTCCGCGATGGTGGACGGCTGCGTGCCCGCGATCAGGCGCAATGTTGACGAAGTCAAGTCAATGTTGACGGCATTGAGTCGAATCAATGTTGACGGCGTCAATGTTGATTGGAACAAGTTCTGTCAACATGGCCGCAAGGTCGACCTGCCGACGTACGCGTTCGAGCAGCAGCGGTTCTGGCCTGAGGTGTCCACGAAGTCGGACGTCCGATCGGCCGGTCTCGGCGCGGTCGAGCACCCGTTGCTCGGGGCCGCGGTTGAGCTCGCCGGCGGGGAGGGCCTGCTGTTCACGAGCAGGCTGTCGCTGCGCAGCCACCCGTGGCTGCGAGACCACTCACTGCACGGCAAGGTGCTCGTGCCCGGTGCGGCGCTCGTCGAGCTCGCGTTGCGGGCGGCGGACGAGGTGGGCCTCGACCGCGTGGACGAGCTGACCATCGCGGCGCCGCTCGTGCTGCCCCAGTCGGGCGCCGTGCAGCTGCAGCTCCGGGTTGGTGCGGAGGGTGAGCGGCGGGCGATCGCGATTCACAGCCGTCCCGAGGACAGCGACCTGCCGTGGACCGAGCACGCCACCGGGTTCCTGGCGAGCGGCACGACCGGCAGCGACTTCGACGCCGCCGTCTGGCCGCCTGCCGGAGCGGAGGCGGTGCAGGTCGAGGGCGTTTACGAGCGGTTCGCGGAGCTCGGGTTCGACTACGGGCACGTGTTCCAGGGGCTGCGCGCCGCCTGGAAGCTCGGTGACCAGGTGTTCGCCGAGGTCGCGTTGCCTGAGGACGTGACCGGGGCCGGGTTCGGCATCCACCCGGCGCTGCTGGACGCGGCGCTGCACGCGGTGGCGTTCGCCGACCAGCGGACCGAGGGCGCGGTGCCGTTCACGTGGGAAAGCGTTGCGCTGTACGCGAGTGGGGCGACGTCGCTGCGGGTTCGGCTGCGGACCACGAGCGACAGCTCGATGGAGATCGCGATCGCCGACACCACCGGAGCATTGGTGGCGACGGTCGGATCGCTCGTGACGCGAGCAGTGTCGGCGCAGCAGCTCAGCGCGGCGCAGGAGGCGTTGTTCGGGCTGGACTGGGTGCCGATCACGCTCACCGAGGCGGTTCCGGCGGCGCACGTCGTGGAACACGTGGTGTCGGAGGGGTCTCCGGTCGAAGCAGCGCACGAGTTGACGGCCGGCGTGCTCGCGAAGATCCAGGAGTGGATCGCGAGCGAACGGGCCGAGAAGCTCGTTTTCGTCACGCGGCAAGGCGACCTGGGTGCGTCGGCGGTGTGGGGCCTGGTGCGGGCTGCGCAGTCGGAGCACCCCGGCCGGTTCACGCTGGTCGAGACGGACGGCGACCTGCCGGACGCGGTGCTCGCGAGCGCGGAACCGCAGCTGCGGGTGCGGGGCGGCGAGGTGTTCGTGCCGCGCATCACCAGGGTTGCCGCCGGTGAGCGCGTTGTGCTGGAAGGACCTGTGCTGATCACCGGCGGCACCGGTGGGCTCGGTCAGGTCGTCGCGCGGCATCTCGTTGCCGCGCATGGTGTTCGTGACCTGGTGCTGGTCAGCAGGCGCGGCGAGACGCCGGGCTGGGTGGAAGAGCTGGATGCGTCGGTCACGGTCGTGGCGTGTGATGTCGCCGACCGGCACGCGGTCGCGAACCTCTTTGCGCACCAGCGAATCCGGTCCATCGTGCACACCGCGGGCGTCCTGGACGACGGCGTCATCGAGTCGCTCACGCCCGAACGCTTGTCGGCTGTGTTGCGCCCCAAGGTCGACGCCGCGTGGAACCTGCACGAGCTCGCCGGCGACGTGTCGGCGTTCGTCGTCTACTCGTCCGGTGCGGGCATCTTCGGGTCGTCCGGGCAGGGCAACTACGCGGCGGGCAACACGTTCCTCGACGCGTTGATCGAGCACCGGCGTGCCGCCGGGCTGCCGGGTGTGTCGCTGGCTTGGGGTGCCTGGGCCGGTGCGGGCATGCTCGCCGACGCGGACGCCGACCGGTTGGCCAAGTCGGGCATGCCGCCGATCACGCCCGAGGAAGGCGTGGAACTCTTCGACGCCGCCCTGTCTTCCGGTGCGCCGCTGGTGCTGCCGCTGCGGCTCGACCTGCCGGTGTTCCGGGCGCGCGGCGAGGTTCCCGCGGTGCTGCAGGGCTTGGTGAAGGTGCGCGCGCGGCGCACGGCCGCGTCCGGAACGGCGTCGTCGCTGGTGCAGAAGCTGGCCGGGCTCGACGATGCCGGTCGCACGGAAGCGTTGCTGGACCTGGTGCGTGCCGAGGTCGGTGCGGTGCTCGGGCACAGCGGCGGCGAGACGATCGACCCGTCTCGAGCGTTCCAGTCGCTGGGTTTCGACTCGCTGACCGCCGTCGAGCTGCGCAACCGGCTCGGCGAGGTCACCGGACTGCGGCTGCCGGCGACGCTCACGTTCGACTACCCGACGGCCGCGGTGCTGGCCGCCTTCCTGAAGGACGAGCTGTTCGGCGGCGCGGACGCGGTGTCCTCACTGCCCGCGCTGGAGTCCACTTCGGACGATCCGATCGTGATCGTCGGCATGGCCTGCCGCTATCCGGGAGGCGTGTCGTCGCCGGAGGACCTGTGGCGGCTGGTGGCCGACGGCGTCGACGCCATCACCGAGTTCCCGGTCAACCGCGGCTGGGACGTCGACGGCATCTACCACCCCGACCCCGACCACGCGGGCACGACCTACTCGATCTCGGGCGGATTCCTGCACGACGCGGGCGCGTTCGACCCGGCGTTCTTCGGGATGTCGCCGCGGGAGGCGCTGGCCACGGACTCCCAGCAGCGCCTGCTGCTCGAAACCACCTGGGAGGCGCTGGAGCGGTCCGGCATCGACCCGGCCTCGTTGCGCGGCAGCGCGACCGGCGTCTTCACCGGTGTCATGTACAACGACTACGCGTCCATTCTGGACGGTGCCGAGTTCGAGGGGCACCAGGGGCAGGGCAGTGCGGGCAGCATCGCCTCGGGCCGTGTTTCCTACACGTTCGGTTTCGAGGGGCCGGCTGTCACGGTCGACACGGCCTGCTCCTCCTCGCTGGTGGCGCTGCACCTCGCTTCGCAGGCCCTGCGGTCGGGTGAGTGCTCCCTGGCGGTCGCCGGTGGTGTCACGGTCATGTCGACGCCCACCACCTACGTCGAGTTCTCCCGCCAGCGCGGTCTTTCCGCCGACGGGCGGTGCAAGGCGTTCTCCGACGACGCCGACGGCACCGGCTGGGGTGAGGGCGTCGGTCTGCTGGTGCTGGAGCGCCAGTCCGATGCTGTGCGCAACGGCCACACCGTTCTTGCTGTCGTGCGCGGTTCGGCGGTCAACCAGGACGGCGCTTCCAACGGTCTGACCGCGCCGAACGGTCCCTCGCAGCAGCGCGTAATCCGCGCCGCGCTGGCTTCGGCCGGTCTGTCGCCCGCGGACGTCGACGCCGTGGAGGCGCACGGCACCGCCACGAAGCTCGGCGACCCGATCGAGGCCCAGGCACTGCTGGCGGTCTACGGGCAGGACCGCGACGAGCCGCTCTACCTGGGCTCGATCAAGTCGAACATCGGCCACACGCAGGCCGCCGCCGGTGTCGCCGGCGTGATCAAGATGGTGCAGGCGCTGCGCCACGGCGTGTTGCCCCAGACCCTGCACGTCGGCACCCCGACCACCCAGGTCGACTGGGAGTCCGGCGCCGTCGAGGTGCTGACCTCCGCCCGCACGTGGCCGTCGGCCGGCCGCCCGCGCCGGGCCGGCATCTCGTCGTTCGGCGTCTCGGGCACCAACGCCCACGTGATCATCGAATCCGCAAGCGCCACTCCGGATTCTGTGGACAACTCGGCGCCTGTGGACAACTCGGCTGTTGGCGATCTTGCCGGCCGGGAATCGTCGGCCTCCCGTGGGACGATTGGAGTGGGGACCTCGGTCTCCCCCCGCGGCCCCCAGTCGGGATCGATTCCGTTGGTGGTGTCGGCGAAGTCGGCGGGGGCGCTGGCCGGGCAGGTCGAGCGGGTCAAGGCGTTGGTGGACAGCGGTGTGTCCGCCGTGGACGTCGGGTTCTCGTTGGTGACCACTCGCTCGTTGTTCGATCACCGTGCGGTTTTGCTTGACGGTGAAGTTGTTGCCGAAGGTGTTGCGGGCGGGAAGCCGTTGGCGTTCCTGTTCTCCGGGCAAGGATCGCAACGGGTCGGGGCCGGGCGTGAGCTGTATGAGGCGTTCCCCGTGTTCGCGGAGGCGTTGGATGCCGCGCTGGTCAACCTGGATCCGGGCCTGCGGGACGTCATGTGGGGTGACGACCAGGAGCTGCTGAACCAGACCGGGTACGCGCAGCCGGCGATCTTCGCGGTCGAGGTGGCGCTGTACCGGCTGATCGAGTCGTTCGGGGTCAGGCCGGAACAGGTGGCCGGGCACTCCGTCGGCGAGATCGCGGCGGCGCACGTCGCGGGTGTGTTGAGCCTGGAAGACGCGTGTTTGCTGGTGACGGCTCGTGCGGCACTCATGCAGGCGTTGCCCGCCGGTGGGGCGATGGTGTCGGTCATCGCGTCCGAGGACGAGGTGTTGCCGCATCTGACCGATGGCGTGTCGATCGCGGCAGTCAACGGGCCTCGGTCTGTGGTGATCGCCGGTGTTGAAGAAGAAGTGCTCGCTATTGCGGCCAAGTGGAAGAACAAGCGGCTGAAGGTGTCGCATGCGTTCCACTCGCCGTTGATGGAGCCGATGCTCGACGACTTCCGCGAGGCGATCAGCGGGATCACGTTCTCCAAGCCGCTTGTCGGAATGTCAACATCCGGCGACGTCACGTCGGTGGACTACTGGGTGCGGCACGTCCGGGACGCGGTGCGGTTCCACGAGAACGTCACTCGACTGGGTGACGCGACGCTGCTGGAGGTCGGGCCCGACGCTCAGTTGAGCGCGATGGTGGACGGCGCCACGGCGGTGTTGCGGCGGGACCGCGGTGAAGTCGCGTCAATGTTGACTGCACTCGGTCAAGTACATGTTGACGGAATCAATGTTGACTGGATGCAGCTGTACACGGGTGGACGAAAGGTTGATCTGCCCACCTACGCATTCGACCACCAGATGTTCTGGCCGAAGGCGGTGCGCAAGGCCGGTGACGTCGGGGCGCTGGGACTCACGAAGGTGGAGCACCCGCTGCTCGGGGCGGCGGTCGATGTCGCCGGCGCGGACGGATACCTGTTCACCAGCAGGTTGTCCCTGAGCTCGCACCCGTGGCTCGCCGACCACGCGGTGTTCGGGCAGGTGCTGCTGCCGGGCACGGCGTTCCTGGAGCTCGCGGTGCGCGCCGGGGACGAGGCCGGGCTGGACCGCGTCGACGAGCTGACGCTGGCCGCACCGCTCGTGCTGCCCGCGCAGGGCGCGGTCCGGGTTCAGGTCGCGGTCGGAGCCGAGGAGAACGGGCGACGCGCGATCGAGGTGTTCTCGCGGCCCGACGGTGAGGACGTGCCGTGGACGCGGCACGCGACCGGCTTCCTGGCGAGCGGTGCGACCAGCAGCGACTTCGACGCGACGGTGTGGCCGCTGGCGGGTGCCGAGGCGGTCGACGTCGAGGGTGCTTACGAGCGGTTCGCCGAGAACGGCTTCGAGTACGGGCCGGTGTTCCAGGGACTGAGGGCCGTGTGGCGCGCGGACGGCGAGGTGTTCGCCGAGGTCGCGCTGCCCGAGGGCGAGGACGGCGGAGCGTTCGGGCTGCACCCGGCACTGCTCGACGCCGCCTTGCACGCGGGCGGGTTCTTCGACGGAGTCGAGGCCGGGCTGCCGTTCTCGTGGGAAGGCGTGTCGCTGCACGCCGGAGGTGCCGAGGCGGTGCGGGTCCGGTTGCGGCGCAACGGTGACGCGTGGGTGATCGCGGTCGCGGACACGGCGGGTGCGCCGGTGGCCACGATCGGGTCGCTGGTGACGCGGGCGGTGTCGGCGCAGCAGGTCAGCGCCGTGGAACGCGACTCGCTGTTCCGGCTCGACTGGGTACCGGTGACGCTGCCTCAGTCCGGTGCGGCCGCTGTGGTGGTGGAGGAGTTCGTCAGCGACGGCGAGGTCGTTGAGCAGACACACACCCTTGCTGCCCGTGCGCTGGAGTTGGTGCAGCGGTGGATCGCCGACGAGCGTGCGGAACGGCTGGTGTTCGTGACGCGCCAGGACGACCTGGCCGCGAGTGCGGTGCACGGTCTGGTGCGGGCCGCGCAGAACGAGCACCCCGGCCGGTTCACGCTCATCGACACCGATGCCGAGGTGTCCGAGCAGGTTCTCGCGGTTGACGAGCCGCAGCTGCGGGTGCGTGGCGGGCAGGTGTTCGCGGCACGGCTCGCACGGGCCGAGGCGGCGGAGCCGGGTGAGTTCACCGGGCCGGTGCTGATCACCGGCGGCACCGGCGGGCTTGGCCGGATTATCGCCAAGCACCTCGTCGAACGGTACGGCGTCAAGGATCTCGTGCTGGTCAGCCGGACCGGCAAAGCCGACGTGTCCGACTTGGACGCCAAGGTCACCGTGGTCGCGTGCGATGTCAGCGACCGCAAGGCGATGCAGAAGGTGCTGAAGAAGCACAAGGTCCGCGGCGTCGTGCACACCGCCGGTGTGCTGGACGACGGCGTCGTCGAGTCGCTCACACCGGAACGCCTGGCGGCTGTCCTGCGGCCCAAGGTCGACGCGGCCTGGCACCTGCACGAGCTCACCAAGGACCTCGACAACTTCGTCATCTTCTCCAGCGCCGCCGGGACGTTCGGTGCCGCGGGGCAGGCCAACTACGCGGCGGGCAACGCGTTCCTCGACGCGCTTGCCGTGCACCGCAGGGCACTCGGCCTGCCGGCCGTCTCGCTCGCGTGGGGCGCGTGGAACCAGACCGGCATGCTGTCGGAGGCCGACGCCGAGCGCATGGCACGCGGTGGCACGCCGCCGCTGTCGGTGGAGCAGGGCCTCGCGCTGTTCGACGCGGCGATCGCCGGCGACGACGCGGTGCTGCTGCCGTTGCGCCTCGACCTCGCAACGTTGCGCGACCACGGCGAAATCCGGCCGTTGCTGCGCGGCCTGATCCGGACGCGGGCGCGCCGCGCCGCGGCCCAGGCGGACTCCGGACTCGTCCAGCGGTTGGGCGCCATGGCACCGGAAGCACGCCTTGCCGCATTGCTCGACCTGGTCCGGACCGAGGTCGCGGCCGTGCTCGGCCACGACGGTGCTGCGGCCGTGGATCCCGCCAAGGCGTTCCAGGACCTCGGCTTCGACTCGCTGACCGCGGTCGACCTGCGCAACCGCCTGACCAACGTCACCGGACTGCGCCTGCCGAGCACTTTGATCTTCGACTACCCGACGGCCGCTGTGCTGGCCGGATTCCTCAGGGACGAGCTGTTCGGCGCCGCCGACGCCGCGGTTCAGCCGCCCTCGCTGGTGTCCACTTCGGACGACCCGATCGTGATCGTCGGCATGGCCTGCCGCTATCCCGGTGGCGTCACCACGCCGGAACAGCTGTGGGACCTCGTGATCGACGGCCGCGACGCCATCAGCGAGTTCCCGGTCAACCGCGGCTGGGACCTCGACTCGCTCTACCACCCGGACCCCGACCACGTCGGCACCTCGTACACGAAGTCCGGCGGCTTCCTCCACGACGCCGACCTGTTCGACCCGGAGTTCTTCGGCATGTCGCCGCGCGAGGCCGTGTCGACCGACGCCCAGCAGCGGCTCCTGCTGGAGGCGTCGTGGGAGGCGCTGGAACGGGCGGGCATCAACCCCGTCGCGCTGAAGGGCAGCCCGACCGGTGTGTTCGCCGGCGTCATGTACAACGACTACTCGCTGCTGCTCGAAGGCGACTCCGAGGGCTACCAGACGACCGGTGGCTCGCCTTCCGTCGTGTCCGGCCGCGTCTCCTACACGTTCGGCTTCGAGGGGCCCGCGGTCACTCTCGACACGGCGTGCTCGTCGTCGTTGGTCGCGATGCACTGGGCGATGCAGGCCCTCCGCGCCGGTGAATGCTCCTTGGCACTCGCCGGCGGTGTCACCGTGCTGGCCTCGCCGGGTGCGTTCATCGGGTTCTCGCGGCAGCGCGGTCTCTCGCCGGACGGGCGTTGCAAGGCGTTCTCCGACTCGGCCGATGGTGTCGGCTGGTCCGAGGGTGTCGGTGTGGTCGTGCTGGAGCGTCTGTCTGACGCTGTCGCTGCTGGCCACGACGTTCTTGCTGTCGTGCGTGGTTCTGCGGTCAACCAGGACGGTGCGTCCAACGGCCTGACCGCGCCCAACGGTCCGTCGCAGCAGCGGGTGATCCGGCAGGCGCTGGCTTCGGCCGGACTGTCCACTGCGGACGTCGATGTCGTCGAGGCGCACGGCACCGGCACCACGCTGGGCGACCCGATCGAGGCGCAGGCTTTGCTGGCCACCTACGGCCAGGACCGCACCACGCCTCTGCTGCTCGGCTCGATCAAGTCGAACATCGGCCACACGCAGGCCGCCGCCGGTGTCGCCGGCGTGATCAAGATGGTCCAGGCACTGCGCCACGGTGTCGCGCCGCAGACCCTGCACGTCGACGAACCGTCGTCCCACGTGGACTGGGAAGCCGGCTCGATCCGGCTGCTGACCGGCAACGCCGAGTGGCCTGCCGTCTCCCGTGCACGCCGCGCCGCCGTCTCCTCCTTCGGCGTCTCGGGCACGAACGCGCACGTGATCTTGGAGGCGCCGAACGGCCCGGAACTGTCAGACCCCTCTGAGAGGATTGGAGTGGGGACCTCGGTCTCCCCCGGAGGGGCCCCAAACGGGATCGATGCAGCGGGGGCGGTCCAGGTCGGCGGTGTGCCGCTGGTGGTGTCGGCGAAGTCGCAGGCGTCGTTGAACGCTCAGGTCGAGCGGATCGCGGAGCTGGTGGAAAGCGGCGTGCCGGCGGTCGATGTCGGGTTCTCGTTGGCGACCACGCGCGCGTTGTTCGAGCACCGGGCCGTGGTGTGGAACGGCGTTGAGCTGGCCCGTGGTGTGGTGCGGAACCGGCCGCTTGCCGTGGTGTTCTCCGGGCAGGGATCGCAGCGGCTCGGCATGGCCCGGGAGCTCTACGAGGCGTTCCCCGTGTTCGCGGAGGCGTTGGACGCTGCGCTCGTCAACCTGGATCCGGGCCTGCGGGACGTCATGTGGGGCGAGGACCAGGACGCGCTGAACCAGACAGGGTTCGCGCAGCCGGCGATCTTCGCGGTCGAGGTGGCGCTGTACCGGCTGCTGGAGTGGTTCGGGGTCAAGCCCGCTCAGCTTGCCGGTCACTCGATCGGTGAAATCGCGGCGGCGCACGTTGCCGGGGTGTTGAGTCTTGAGGACGCGTGCCTTCTCGTCACGGCGCGGTCGGCGCTCATGCAGGCGTTGCCCGCCGGTGGGGCGATGGTGTCGGTCATTGCCTCCGAAGAAGAGGTGTTGCCGCATCTGACGGCGAACGTGTCGATCGCCGCTGTCAACGGGCCGCGCTCGGTGGTCATCGCCGGTGCCGAGGACGAGGTGCTGGCCGTTGCACAGCGGTGGAAGAACAAGCGGCTGAAGGTGTCGCACGCGTTCCACTCGCCGTTGATGGAGCCGATGCTGGACGACTTCCGCGAAGCGATCGCGGAGCTTCGCTTCACCGCGCCCAGCATCCCGATCAGTGCGTCCGGCGATGTCACCACGGCCGAGTACTGGGTGCGGCATGTGCGGGACGCGGTGCGGTTCCACGACAACGTCACCGCGCTGGGTGATGTGACGGTGGTCGAGGTGGGGCCGGATGCGCAGTTGACGGCGATGGTTGACAGGTTGATTCCGACGTTGACGCGCGTCAAGTCTGATGTTGAGTCAATGTTGACTGCACTCAGTCAAGTACATGTCGACGGAATCAATGTTGACTGGATGCGGTTCTACGAGGGCGGCAAGCGGATCGAGCTGCCCACCTACCCGTTCAACCGGCAGCGGTACTGGCCGGCGAGTGCCGGGCGGCCGTCGGACGCGTCCGGGCTGGGCCTGGTCGGCGTGGCGCACCCGCTGCTCGGGGCCGCGGTGGAGCTGGCCGAGGGCGAAGGCGTCGTGTTCACCAGCAGGCTGTCGCTGAGCACGCACCCGTGGCTCGCGGACCACGTGATCATGGAACGCACGCTGGTGCCGGCCGCCGTGCTGATCGAGCTCGCGCTGCGGGCCGCGGACGAGGTCGGGCTCGACCGGGTCGACGATCTCACGCTCGCCGCACCGCTCGTGCTGCCCGAGCGCGGTGCCGTGCAGGTGCAGCTGAAGGTCGGCGCGGACACCGGCGGCCGCCGGCAGTACGCGATCCACTCGCGGCCCGAGGACGCGCCGGACGCGCCGTGGACGCAGCACGCGACCGGTTTCCTCGCCAGCGGCACCACGAGCAGCCACTTCGAGACCGCGGTGTGGCCGCCTGCCGGGGCCGTGGCGATGGACCACGAGGAGTGCTACGAGCGGTTCGCGACCGTGGGCTTCGCTTACGGGCACGCGTTCCGGAACCTCAAGGCCGCGTGGCGGGTGGGCGACGAGATCTACGCCGAGCTCGCACTGCCCGACGACGTCGACGGCACGCGGTACGGGCTGCACCCGGCGTTGCTCGACTCGGCGCTGCACGCGGCGCTGCTGGACGAGACGCTCGACGCGGGCCTGCCGTTCTCGTGGGAAGGCGTGTCCCTGCACGCCACCGGAGCCGGCGAGCTGCGCGTCAAACTCACCCGCGACGAGGGCGGCATGCGCAGGACGATCGCGCTGGCCGACGTCACCGGCGCGCCGGTCGCCACGGTCGAGGCCGTGGTCGTGCGCGCGGTCAACGCCGACCAGCTCGGCCAGGCCGCACAGAGCGAGCTGTTCGGGCTCGAGTGGGTGCCGGTCACCCAGGACGACGTCGCGGCGCCCGAGTCGGTCGCCGTGATCGGGCCGGACGTCCTCGGCCTCGGGTTCCCGGTGGCCGACCGCATCGCGGACACCGACGCCGGACTCGTGCTCGTGCCCATCACCGGCACCGAGGACGTGCTCGGCAGCACGCACGCCAACACCGGCCGCGCGCTGGGACTCGTGCAGGAGTGGATCAGCAGCGGCAGGAACGGCAGGCTCACGTTCGTCACGCGCGGCGCGACCACCGGCGAGGACCTGGGTGCCGCGGCGGTGTGGGGGCTGGTGCGGTCGGCGCAGTCGGAGCACCCCGGGCGGTTCGGACTGATCGACCTGTGCGGCACCACCCTCTCCACCGCGATGGTCTCGGTGGCGTTCGGGGTCGACGAACCGCAGCTGGTCGTCCGTGACGGTCAGGTGCTGGCCGGACGACTCGCCCGCGTCACAGGCGAGCAGGAGGTCCGGTGGGAGGGCAAGGTTCTCGTCACCGGCGGCACCGGCGGGCTGGGCGCGGTCGTCGCGAAGCACCTCGTGGAGGCGCACGGTGTCCGGGAGCTGCTGCTCGTCAGCCGCCGCGGTCAAGCCGACACGACCGAGCTGGAAGCGTTGGGAGCACAGGTCACCGTCGCCGCGTGTGACGTGACCGACCGGGACGCCGTCGCGGAACTCCTTGCCCGGCACGAGATCCGCGGTGTCGTGCACGCGGCCGGTGTGCTGGATGACGGCGTGATCGAGTCCATGACGCCCGAGCGCGTCGCGAACGTCGTGAAGCCCAAGGCGGACGCGGCGTGGCACCTGCACGAGCTCACGAGTGACCTGACGGCGTTCGTCGTCTTCTCCTCGGCGGCCGGGGTGTTCGGCAACGCCGGTCAGGCGAACTACGCGGCGGGCAACGCGTTCCTCGACGCCCTCGCCGCGCACCGCAAGGCGAACGGCCTGCCCGCCACGTCGCTGGCGTGGGGTGTGTGGTCCGAGGTCAGCGGCATGACCGGCGAGCTGACCGAGGCCGAGGCCGCGCGCATGACCGCAGCCGGCATGCCGCCGATCACGCTGCGGCAGGGCCTGGAGCTGTTCGACGCGGCCGTGGCGAGCGGGGCGGCGCTGACCGTTCCGGTGCGGCTCGACCTCGCGACGCTGCGGGCACGTGGTGCGGTGGCACCGTTGCTGCAGGGGCTGATCCGGGTCAGGGCGCGACGCGCGGCGGCTGGATCGGCGACGGCGGCCGGGCTCGTGCAGAAGCTCGGCGCGATGGCCGTCGCAGACCGGCGTGCGGCGCTGGTGGACCTGGTGCGCACGCAGGTCTCGTCGGTGCTCGGACACTCGTCGATCGACGCGGTGGACGCGACGCGGGCGTTCCAGGACCTCGGGTTCGATTCGCTCACCGCCGTCGAGCTGCGCAACCAGCTGACCGAGGTGACCGGGCTGCGGCTGCCGGCCACACTGGTCTTCGACTACCCGACCGCGCTCGCGCTGGCCGACCACCTGCACACCGAGCTGTTCGGGGCCGCGGACGCACTCGACGCGCTGCCCGTGCTGCAGTCCACTTCGGACGACCCGATCGTGATCGTCGGCATGGCCTGCCGGTTCCCCGGCGGCGTCACATCGCCGGAGTCGTTGTGGGACCTGGTGGTCTCGGGCACGGACGCGATCACGCCGTTCCCGACCAACCGCGGCTGGGACCTCGACACCCTGTTCCACCCGGACCCCGACCACCTGGGCACGTCCTACGCCCGCGCCGGTGGCTTCCTGCACGACGCGGACCAGTTCGACCCGGCGTTCTTCGGCATGTCACCGCGGGAGGCGCTCGGCACGGACGGCCAGCAGCGCATCCTGCTGGAGACCACCTGGGAAGCACTGGAGCGGGCGGGCATCGACCCGACCTCGCTGCGCGGCTCGCGGACCGGTGTGTTCGCCGGCGTCATGTACAACGACTACGCGCAGATCGTCGAAGCCGACTCCGAGGGACACCAGGGCGCCGGAACGTCACCCAGCGTTGTCTCGGGCCGCGTTTCCTACACCTTCGGGTTCGAAGGGCCGTCGGTGTCGATCGACACCGCGTGCTCGTCGTCGCTGGTCGCGATGCACCTCGCGGCCCAGTCGCTGCGGGCGGGTGAGTGCTCGCTGGCGCTGGCCGGTGGTGTGACCGTGATGTCGACGCCGGGCGCGTTCGTCGGGTTCTCGCGGCAGCGCGGGTTGTCGGAGGACGGGCGCTGCAAGGCGTTCTCGGACTCCGCGGACGGCGTCGGCTGGTCCGAAGGCGTCGGTCTGCTGGTGCTGGAACGGCTTTCGGACGCTCGCCGCAACGATCACACCGTGCTCGCCGTCCTGCGCGGCTCGGCGATCAACCAGGACGGCGCGTCGAACGGGCTGACCGCGCCCAACGGGCCATCGCAGCAACGGGTGATCCGGCAAGCGCTTGCGTCGGCTGGTCTGTCCACTTCGGACGTCGACGCGGTCGAGGCGCACGGCACCGGCACGACGCTGGGTGACCCGATCGAGGCGCAGGCGCTGCTCGCGACCTACGGGCAGGACCGAGAAGTGCCGCTGCTGCTCGGCGGCATCAAGTCGAACATCGGCCACACGCAGGCCGCCGCCGGTGTCGCCGGTGTGATCAAGATGGTGCACGCGATGCGGCACGGCATCGTGCCGCCGACCCTGCACATCACCGAGCCGTCCACTCACGTCGACTGGAGCGAGGGCGCGGTCGAGCTGGTCACCGAACCCACGCCGTGGCCGGAGGTGTCGCGGCCGCGCCGGGCGGGCGTCTCGTCGTTCGGGTTCTCGGGCACGAACGCGCACGTGATCTTGGAGGCGCCGTCGGGGATCCCCCCGATTTCCAGCGTACTCGCAGAAAACGCTGGTCAGGGCACTGCTGCGGAATCTGTGGACAACCCGGCGCCTGTGGACAACTCGGCCGTTGCCGATCTTGCAAGCCCGGAATTGTCGGCCTCTCGTGCGACGATTGGAGTGGGGACCTCGGTCTCCCCTCGGGGCCCCCAGTCGGGATCGATTCCGTTCGTGGTGTCGGCCAAGACCGAGGAGGCGCTGGCCGGGCAGGTCGAGAGGATCAAGGCGGCGGAAGGGGCGGCGGAGGACGTCGCTCACTCGTTGCTGACCACGCGGGCGCGGTTCGACCACCGGGCCGTGGTGCTCGGGGACGACGTGCTGGCGCAGGGGACCGCGCGGTCGCAGCGGTCGCTCGCGGTGCTGTTCTCCGGGCAGGGGGCGCAGCGGGTCGGCATGGGGCGTGAGCTGTACGAGGCGTTCCCGGTGTTCGCCGAGGCGCTGGACGCGGTGCTGATGTACCTGGACCCGGCGGTCCGGGACGTCATGTGGGGCGATGACCAGGAGGCGTTGAACCAGACCGGGTACGCGCAGCCCGCGCTGTTCGCGGTCGAGACGGCCCTGTACCGGTTGGTCGAGTCGTGGGGGGTCGAGCCGGAACAGGTCGCCGGGCACTCGATCGGTGAGATCGCGGCCGCGCACGTCGCCGGGGTGCTGAGCCTGGAGGACGCGTGCCTGCTCGTCACGGCCCGGTCGGCGCTCATGCAGGCGCTGCCCGAGGGCGGCGCGATGGTGTCGGTGATCGCCGCCGAGGACGAGGTGGTGCCGCACCTCACCGAGCGCGTGTCGATCGCGGCGGTGAACGGGCCTCGGTCGGTCGTCATCGCCGGTGACGAGGACGAGGTGCTGCGGATCGCCGAGCGGTGGAAGAACAAGCGGCTCAAGGTCAGCCACGCGTTCCACTCGCCGTTGATGGAGCCGATGCTCGACGACTTCCGCGAGTCGCTGGCGGAGGTCACGTTCAACCCGCCGAGCATTCCCGTGGTCGCCAGCGGGGACGTCACGACGGTCGACCACTGGGTGAACCACGTCCGGGACGCGGTGCGGTTCAACGAGAACGTGCAGAAGCTGCGGGACGGGGGCGCCACCACGTTCCTGGAGATCGGGCCGGACGGCGTGCTCTCCGCGCTCGTCGAAGACGCGATTCCGGTGCTGCGCAAGGACAAGGGGGAGCGGGTCGCGGCGCTGACCGCGCTGGCTCGCCTGCACGTCGACGGTGTCGAGGTCGACTGGAGCGGGTTCTGCGCCGGCGGCAGGAAGATCGACCTGCCCACCTACGCGTTCCACCACCAGCGGTACTGGCCCGCGGTGCGGATCGGCGGGGACGACGCGTCCGGCATGGGCATGGTCGCGGTCGGGCACCCGTTGCTCGTCGCGTCGGCCGAGCTCGCCGACGGGGAAGGGTTCCTGTTCACCAGCAGGCTGGCGCTGCGCACGCACCCGTGGCTGCGCAACCACACGATCATGGGACGCGTGATGGTGCCGGGCGCGGCCCTCGTCGAGCTCGCGCTGCGGGCCGGGGACGAGGTCGGGCTGGACCGGCTGGAAGAACTCACCTTGTCGGCGCCGGTGGTGCTGCCCGAGCACGGCGGGCTGGCGTTGCAGATGAAGGTGTCCGCCGGGGACGACCGCCGCACGTTCACGATCCACGCGCGGCCCGACGAGGCCGGCGACGCGCAGTGGACGCAGGTCGTCAGCGGCGTGCTGGCCAAGGGCGAGCAGCGGGTCGAGTTCGCCGCGTCGGTGTGGCCGCCGAAGGCCGAACCGGTGGACGTCGAGGGCTGCTACGAGAAGTTCGCCGAGGCCGGGTTCGCCTACGACGGCATGTTCCGCGGGCTGCGGGCCGCCTGGCGCGACGGCGACGCGACCTACGCCGAGGTCGCGCTGCCGGACGACGTGAGCGTCAAGCAGTTCGGGCTGCACCCGGCGCTGCTCGACGCCGCGCTGCACGCCTCGCTGCTCGACGAGAGCGGATCGGCGGGGTTGCCGTTCGCGTGGGAGAACGTGTCCCTGCACGCGACCGGGGCGACGGCGTTGCGGGTCAGGATGACGCGCGACGACAACGGGCTGCGGATCGCGCTCGCCGACCCCGCCGGCAACCCGGTGGCCTCGGTCGAGTCGCTGGTGATGCGGGCCGTCGCGGCCGAGCAGCCGGCCGAGCTGGACGCGTTGTTCGCGGTGCGGTGGACGCCGGTCGCGGTGCCGCCGGCCGAGGCGGGCAAGACGGTCAGCGTGCTCGGGCCGGACGTGCTGGGGCTCTCCGTCGGGCGGGTCGAGGGCCTGCTGTCGCTGACCGACACGGATGTCGTGCTCGTGCCGGTCGCGGGGGAGCAGAACGCCGAGTCGGTCCGGGCGGTCACGCACCGGGCGCTGGAGCTGGTGCAGGAGTGGATCCGCGAGGACCGCGACGGGCGGCTCGTGTTCGTCACGCGCGGCGCGGTCGAAGGCGACGACCTGGCCGGCGCCGCGGTGTGGGGTCTGCTGCGGACCGCGCAGACCGAGCACCCCGACCGGTTCGGTCTGATCGACCTGGACGCCGAGGAGTCGTCGCTCGCGACGCTGCTCGGGGTGCTCGACCTCGACGAACCGCAGCTGGTCATCCGCGACGGCGAGGCACGGGCGGCACGCCTGGGCAGGGTCGCGGCCGGTGACGAGGAAACCGCGTGGGAAAGCCCGGTGCTCATCACCGGCGGCACCGGCGGCCTCGGCAGGATCGTGGCGCGGCACCTGGTCGAGAACCACGGCGTGACCGAGCTGGTGCTGGTCAGCCGCAGCGGCCAGGGCGACGTCAGCGAGCTGGAAGCGCTGGGAGCAAAGGTTTCCGTCGTCGCCTGCGATGCCGCCGACCGGGCCGCGCTGTGGGAGTTGCTGAAGCAGCACAAGGTGCGCGGCGTCGTGCACGCGGCCGGTGTGCTGGACGACGGCGTGATCGAGTCGCTCACGCCGGAGCGGGTCGACGGTGTGTTGCGCGCCAAGGTCGATGCGGCCATGAACCTGCACGACCTCGCGACCGAAGCCACCCGGTTCGTGGTGTTCTCGTCGGCAGCCGGGGTGTTCGGCAACGCCGGACAGGGCAACTACGCCGCCGGCAACGCGTTCCTCGACGCGCTGGCCGCGCACCGGCAGCTCAACGGGCTGCCCGGCGTGTCACTCGCATGGGGTGCCTGGGACACCGGCATGCTGTCGGCCGAGGACGCGGAACGCATGCGGCGCTCGGGCATGCCTGCCATCTCCGCCGAACTGGGACTGCGGTTGTTCGACGCGGCGGTCGCCGGGACCGAGGCAGCCGTGGTTCCGGTGCGCCTCGACCTCACCGCGCTCAAGCAGCAGGGTGACGTCAAACCGCTGCTGCGCGGGCTGATCCGGGTCAAGGCGCGCCGGAAGGTCGCCGGTTCCGAGACGGCGTCCGGACTGGTTCAGCGACTGTCCGTCATGGACGAAGCGGGTCGCCTGGACGCGCTGGTGGACCTGGTGCGCGGCGAGGTCGCGGCCGTGCTCGGCTACGACACGATCGCGGCGGTCGACCCGGCGCGGGCGTTCCAGGAGCTCGGGTTCGACTCGCTGACGGCGGTCGAGCTGCGCAACCGGCTGACCGCGGTCACCGGGCTCAAGCTGCCGGCGACCGCGGTGTTCGACTACCCGTCGTCCGCGCAACTGGCCGCGTACTTGAAGGACGAGCTGCTCGGCACGGTGTCCGAGGTGTCCGACCTGCCCGCGCTGATGTCCACTTCAGACGATCCGATTGTGATCGTGGGCATGGCTTGCCGTTACCCCGGCGGGGTTTCCTCGCCGGAGGACCTGTGGGAGCTCGTGGTGAACGGTGTGGACGCGATCACGCCGTTCCCGGCCAACCGCGGCTGGGACCTCGACACGCTGTTCCACCCGGACCCCGACCACCCCGGCACCTCGTACGTGCGTGCCGGTGGGTTCCTGCACGACGCCGACCTGTTCGACCCGGAGTTCTTCGGGATGTCGCCGCGTGAAGCCGTCGCGACGGACTCGCAGCAGCGGCTCATGCTGGAAACCGCGTGGGAGGCGCTGGAACGGGCGGGCATCGCGCCGGCCTCGTTGCGGGGCAGCTCGACCGGTGTGTTCGCCGGTGTCATGTACAACGACTACACGCAGCTCATCGGCGGTGCGGACACCGAGGGCTTCGGCTCGACCGGTGCGTCGCCCTCGGTGATCTCCGGCCGGGTGTCCTACGCGCTCGGGCTTGAAGGGCCGTCGGTGTCGATCGACACGGCCTGTTCGTCGTCGTTGGTGGCGCTGCACTGGGCCATGCAGGCTCTCCGGGCCGGTGAGTGCTCACTGGCGTTGGCCGGTGGTGTGACGGTGATGTCGACGCCGGGCTCGTTCGTCGGGTTCTCGCGGCAGAGGGGTCTGTCGGAAGACGGACGCTGCAAGGCGTTCTCAGACTCCGCTGATGGTGTCGGTTGGTCTGAGGGCGTCGGTCTGCTCGTGTTGGAGCGTCAGTCCGATGCTGTGCGGAACGGGCACACGATCCTCGCGATCGTGCGGGGGTCGGCGATCAACCAGGACGGTGCTTCCAACGGACTGACGGCGCCGAACGGACCATCGCAGCAGCGGGTGATCCGTCAGGCGTTGGCATCTGCCGGCTTGCGTCCTTCTGATGTGGATGCCGTTGAGGCGCATGGCACCGGCACTTCTTTGGGCGACCCCATCGAGGCGCAGGCGCTGATGGCCACCTACGGGCAGGAGCGGGACGTGCCGCTGCTGTTGGGTGGCATCAAGTCGAACATCGGGCACACGCAGGCTGCTGCCGGTGTCGCGGGCATCATCAAGATGGTGCAGGCGATGCGGCACGGCGTGCTGCCGCGGACGCTGCACGCTTCCACGCCTTCGACGCACGTCGACTGGAGCGAGGGCGCGGTCGAGCTGCTGCAGGAGAACACGCCCTGGCCCGCGGTCGGACGGGCGCGGCGGGCGGCGGTGTCGTCGTTCGGGATCAGCGGCACGAACGCGCACGTGATCCTCGAATCCGCAAGTGCCACCTCGGATTCTGTGGACAACCCGGTGACTGTGGACAACTCGGCGGTTGTCGATCTTGCAAGCCCGGAATTGTCGGCCTCTCGTGCGACGATTGGAGTGGGGACCTCGGTCTCCCCCTGGGGCCCCCAGGCGGGATCGATCCAGGGCGCGAGCGTGCCGTGGGTGGTGTCGGCCAGGTCCGAGGCGGCGCTGGACGGGCAGATCGAGCGGATCAGGCAGGTCAGCGGGTCGGCCAAGGACGTCGCGTACTCGCTGCTGACCAGCAGGACGTTGTTCGACCACCGGGCGGTCGTGCTGGACGGCGAGGTGGTGGCGCGTGGATCGGCCAAGCGCAGGCCCGTGGCCTTGCTGTTCAGCGGGCAGGGGGCGCAGCGGATCGGCATGGGACGCGAGCTGTACGAGGCGTTCGGAGTCTTCGCCGAGGCGCTCGACACCGTCCTGCAGCACCTCGACCCGGCGCTCAGGGAGGTCATGTGGGGTGACGACCAGGAGGCGCTGAACCAGACCGGGTACGCGCAGCCCGCGCTCTTCGCGGTCGAGGTCGCGCTGTACCGGCTGGTCGAGTCGTTCGGGGTGAAGCCGGACCACGTCGCCGGGCACTCGATCGGCGAGGTGGCGGCGGCGCACGTCGCCGGCGTTCTCACGCTCGAGGACGCCTGCCAGCTGATCACGGCACGGGCGGCGCTCATGCAGATGCTGCCCGCCGGGGGCGCCATGGTGTCGGTCATCGCCTCGGAGGAGGAGGTGACGCCATACCTGACGGGCAACGTGTCGATCGCGGCCATCAACGGGCCGCGGACCGTGGTGCTGGCCGGCGAGGAGGACGAGGTCCTCAAGATCGCCAAGCAGTGGAAGTACAAGCAGCTCAAGGTCAGCCACGCGTTCCACTCGCCGTTGATGGAACCGATGCTGCCGGACTTCCGCGAGGCGATCGCCGAGATCACCTTCAGCGAACCGCGGATCGCGTTCCGGGCCAGTGGTGACGTCACCACGGCCGACTACTGGGTCAAACACGTCCGCGACGCGGTGCGGTTCCACGACAACGTCACCGCACTGCAGGACTGCACGTTCATCGAGATCGGGCCCGACGCGGCCCTCACGCCGCTGGTGGACGGGGCGATCCCGACGGCCAGGCGGGACACGGACGAGGTCAGGCAGGTCCTGACCGCGCTCGGACAGGCGCACACCGAGGGCGTCGCGGTCGACTGGAGCCCGCTCCTGCACGGCGCCAAGAAGATCGACCTGCCCACCTACGCGTTCCGCAGGCAGTCGTACTGGCCCAAGGTCGTCGAGGGCGCGAGCGACGTGAAGGCGGCGGGGCTCAGCGGCGTCGGCCACCCGCTGCTCGGGGCGGCCGTCCAGCTCGCCGGGCAGGACGGGCACCTGTTCACCAGCCGGATCGCGCTCAGGACGCACGCCTGGCTCGCCGACCACGTGATCATGGGACGGGCGCTGGTGCCCGGCGCGGCACTCGTCGAGGCCGCGCTCAAGGCCGCCGAGGAGCTCGGGCTCGACACGCTCGAAGAGCTGACCATCGCGGCACCGCTGATGCTGCCCGACCAGGGTGGCGTGCAGCTGCAGGTCGCGGTCGGCGCCGAGCAGGACGGCAAGCGCGCCGTCACCGTCTACAGCAGGCCCGAGGACACCGACCTGCCGTGGACCGAGAACGCGAGCGGAACCCTGAGCAGCAGCGACAACCAGGGCGAACGGCTCGACACCTGGCCTCCTGCGGCAGAACCGATCGCGCTCGACGGCATCTACGACAAGTTCGCCGAGATCGGCTTCGCGTACGGGGACACGTTCCAGGGCCTCAGGAACGCGTGGCGGCACGAAGGCGCCGTCTACGCCGAGGTCGCGCTGCCCGACGGTGTCGAACCCGGAACGTTCGGCCTGCACCCGGCCCTGCTCGACGCCACCCTGCACACCGCGCTGCTCGCCGAGGGCGACGGCGGGCCGGGACTGCCGTTCAGCTGGGAGGGCGTGAAGATCCACGCCACCGGAGCGGCCGCGGTCAGGGTCAGGATGAGCAGGGACGGCAGCGGCGCGATGCACATCGTCGTCGCCGACCCGCAGGGAAACCCGGTCGCCGAGGTCGAGTCGCTGGTCGTCCGCGCGGTCAACGCCGGACAGCTCAACGAGAACACCACGCGCGACGCCCTGTTCACGCTCGACTGGACGCCCATCACCGCCACCGACCCGATCACCGCCACGGTCGCGATCGCGGGCGAGGACCACTTCGGCCTGGCCGACCACTTCGTCGCCGGACGCGTCTACGACACCATCGAGACCGCCGACGCCGAGGTCGTCCTCACCCAGGTGACCGCCTACTCCGACGACGTCGTGGACTCCACGCACGCCGCCGTGTCGGACGCCCTGATCAACGTCCAGGAGTGGATCACCGGTCACCGCGGCGGAAGGCTCTGGTTCGTCACCCGCAACGCCATCGCCACCGACGAGAACGAGGCACCGGACCCCGTGTCCGCCGCCGTCTGGGGCCTGGTGCGGGTCGCCCAGTCCGAGCACCCCGGCAGCTTCGGGTTGCTCGACCTCGACGACCAGCGCTCCAGCCTCGCCGTCCTGCGTCAGGCGGTGAACGCCGGCGAACCCCAGATCGTGCTCAGGGACGGCGAGATCCTCGCCGGCCGCCTCGCCAGGGCCGAACGCGGCGACCACACCGTCGAGTACGGCAAGGTGCTCATCACCGGCGGCACGGGCGGTCTCGGCCGGATCATCGCGAAACACCTCGTCGAGAACCACGGCGTTCAGGACCTGGTGCTCGCCAGCCGCGGCGGCCAGGCCGACGTCAGCGACCTGCGGGCGAACGTCACCGTGGCGGCGTGCGACGTCAGCGACCGCGACGAGCTCGCCGCACTGCTCGACGCCCACAACCCGGCGACGATCATCCACGCGGCCGGCGTGCTGGACGACGCCACGATCGAGTCGCTCACGCTGGACCGGATCGACCCGGTCCTCCAGCCGAAGGCCGACGCAGCCTGGTACCTGCACGAACTGGCACCGCAGGCACACCTGATCCTGTTCGGCAGCGTCGCCGGCACGTTCGGCAACGCGGGCCAGGCCAGTTACGCGGCGGGCAACGCGTTCCTCGACGCGCTCGCCGCACTCCGCGGGGCCCGCGGCCAGAAGGCCACCACCATGGCCTGGGGCGCCTGGGACACCGGCATGCTCACCGCCCAGGACGCGGAACGCATGGCCCGCACCGGCATGCCGGCGATCACCGCGGAGCTCGGCACCACCCTCTTCGACGAGGCGCTGCGGACCGGCACGGCCCAGACGATCCCGGTCAAGCTGGACTTCGCGGTCCTGCGCAACCAAGAGGTCGCACCGCTGCTGCGCGGCCTGGTCCGCACCAGGTCGAAGAAAGCCGTGGCAGGACAGGAAACCGCGGACTCGCTCGTGCAGCGCCTGACCGGACTCACCGACCGGGGACGCACGGACGCGTTGCTGGAACTCGTCCGCGGCCAGGTCGCCGAGGTGCTCGGCCACGCGGAAAGCGAGGCCATCGAGGAGGACCGCCAGTTCTCCGACCTCGGTTTCGACTCGCTCACCGCGGTCGAGCTGCGCAACCGCCTCGGCGGCGCGACCGGGCTGCGGCTGCCGGCCACGCTGGTGTTCGACTACCCGACCCCGGCGGACCTGGTGGCACATCTCAAGTCCGAGCTGCTGGCCGGCGCACCCGAGGCCGGCCTGCCGAGCGTGCTCGCCGACCTCGACGCGTTCGAGAAGGCACTCGCCGCGGCCGAGGTCGACGAGGCGCTGCACCAGCAGATCGCGGGCAGGCTCGACGTGCTGCGCGCCAAGTGGGCCAAGAACACCGGCCAGGCCAGCACCGTGAAGGACTTCGAGTCCGCCTCGGACGACGAGATCTTCGCGATGCTCGACGAAGAACTCGGTCTGTAGGCGAGGAGACGGACATGCCACTGGTGATCGGCGTGGTGGGGCTCGGCAGCCTCGGAGAGGGCCTCACCCGGGTCCTGCTCGCGAACGGGGCCGAGGTCATCGGCGTGGACAGCGACCTCGACGTCCTGTCCCGCGTCCACCGCAGGCTGAACGCTCCCCGGCTGAGCCTCGCGACCGAGCTCGTCGACCTCAAACGGGCCGACCTCGTCGTCGAGGCACTGCCGGAGGACTTCCACACCAAGGAAACCGTGCTGCGCCGGCTGGTCGACCAGTGCGCGCCCGGCACGGTCTTCCTCACCACCACGCCGACCCTCTCGGTGGCGAAGCTCGCGATCGCGTCCGGCGCGCCGGACCGCGTCGTCGGACTGCGCTACTGCATCCCACCGCCGTACGGGCGGCACGCCGGCCTCATCAGCACCGCCATGGCCTCACCCGAGGCACTTCACCTGGCGCGCCAGGCGGCCCGGCTGGCCGGCACCGAGATCACCGATCTCGGCGGCCGGGCGGCCGAGGCCGCCACCGCCCTGCTCCACGCGTGCATGAACCGCACGATCGACCTCGCCGACGCCGGCCACGCGACCGTCGAGGACCTCGACACCGCCGTGAAACTGGGCTGCGGCCTCAAGTTCGGGCCGCTGCACCTGCTCGACCTCATCGGCCTCGACACCGTCAGGAGCACGCTCACCAAGCTCCACGAGACCACCGGCTCCGACTCCTGCCGCCCGAGCCCGCTGCTCGACCGCCTGGTCGAACGAGGACATCTCGGCCGCAAGACCGGCAGAGGCTTCCACCGCTACGACGACCGCGGCGAGATCGTGCCGCCACCCCGCGGCCGCGGCCCCGCCGGCCGCCCCCGCGAGATCCGCGCAGCCGGTGTCGCCGGCGCCGGACTGATGGGCCGCGGCATCGCCGAAACCCTGATCGTGGCGGGCATTCCCACCACGATCGTCGCCCGCACCCCGGACAAAGCCGAAGCCGCGCGGGAACAGATCCGTTCGTCCCTCGACAGACTCGTGCGCAAAGGGAGGATGTCCGGACAGGACCGCCAGGACGTCCTCGCCAGGCTCACCGTCGCCACCGGCTACGAGGCACTGGCCGGCGCGGACATCGTCATCGAAGCCGTCGCCGAGGACATGTCCGTCAAACGCGCTGTCCTGCAAGGAATCGACGCCGTCCTCAAACCCGGCGCGATCATCGCCACCACCACGTCCAGCCTTTCCGTCACCGACTGCGCCAACGCCACCGGCCGCCCCGCCGACGTGATCGGGACGCATTTCTTCAACCCCGCACCGGTCATGAAGCTCGTCGAGATCGTCCGCACCGAACACACCGCCGACGACGTGCACGCCACCGCCCACGCGCTGGTCAAGTGGCTGCGCAAGACCGCCGTCGACTGCCCCGACCGCGTCGGCTTCATCGTCAACCGCGTGCTGTTCCCGTATCTGAACGACGCCGTTCGCCTGCTCGCCCGCACCGACGTCACCGTCGAGGAGATCGACACCGCCGTCGTCACCGCGTTCCACCACCCGATGGGACCTTTCACGCTCCTCGACACCATTGGCCTCGACGTCTCGCTCGCCATTCTGGAGACCCTCGGCGCGGCATCGCCGACCGGCGACCCCGCCCCCGCCGAGGAACTGCGCCAGCTCGTCGCCGCCGGCCACCTCGGGGTCAAAACGGGAAGCGGTTTCCGGGGCGCGCACAAAGGAAAGTGAGGGATTCCCGAGCATTCGATGCCGTAGAACTCCCACCAGACAGCTCGTCGTTCGCAGAGAGGTGGTCATCGCAGATGGCCGAGGAGGTCGGTACGGGACGGCGGCACGTCGCGATCTTCGCGAATCCCTCCCGGGGACAGGCACTACCCGCGCTCGCGGTCATCGAGGAGCTCGTGCGGCGCGGCTACCGGGTCACCTACGCCACCTCGTCCGAGGTCGCCGCCCGGCTCGCGCTCACCGCGGCCACCGAGGGCAGGTGGGACGTGGTGGGCTTCCTCGACGACAGCGCCTCGCCGATCTCCCTGGCCCGCGGGTACTTCGCCGACGACCTGCCCGACCTCGTCGTCTACGACAGCACCGCCGTCGAGGTCGCCAGAGCCGCCGCCGACACCTGGGACGGCCTGCCCGACGACGACTTCGTCGACGCCGAGTTCGGCGAGTTCCTCACCCGGTTCGGGCTCGCGTTCCTGCCCGAGAAACCCAGCCTCTACCGGGTCGTGCCGGGACGCGTGGCCGCGTATTAGCTCACAGGCTGGAACCACCGCGCAATCACCGTGCGCACATTGCGGAATCACCGTGCCAGAATTTGACACTTGCCTCGCGGAGTTTGCGGAGCGGTCACCGGGGGCAATTATCCTCGGCGCAGGTCATCTCTTCGAGCCTGAGGCGGTAGGTGGTGGACGACCAGCCGAGACCCGTCACCGAGCTGTTCGGACGTGAGAGCGCGCTCACCACGGTGGCGCACCACACGACCGCCGCTCGCCGCGGCGCGGGAGGCCGGGCCGTGCTCGTGCGCGGCGCCCGCGGGTCCGGCAAGTCCGCCGTGCTGCGCCTGGCCGCCGGCACCGAGTCCCGCGCCGGCACCACCGTGCTGTCCGCGGTCGGCCGCGGCGAACGCCGGCCCCTCACCGTCGCCCGCCGCCTGCTCGCCGGCGCGGCCGTGCCCGTCCCGGAGCTCACCGACCCGTCCGCCGCCGCCCTGCACCGCGCCTACCTCGGCATGTGGCGCGACGTCGTCGCGCTCGCCGAACGCACACCCGTCTGCCTGGTGCTCGACGACCTGGACGCGTGCGACGACGCGACCGTGCGCTGGGTCGACTTCGTCCTGCGCCGGCTCGGCGGCGAACCGATCAGTCTCGTGCTGTCGCAGACCTCGCCGCTTCCCGCCGACCTGGCCCGCGCGCACGTCGTCGACCTGCAGCCGCTGACCTCGCCGCAGGTCGCCGACATGATCTCCACGACCCTGCACTTCTGCCCGGACGCCGTGTTCACCGGCCTGTGCCTGCGGCTGTCCGGCGGCAACCCGCGCCACCTCACCACCGTGCTCGCGGACATCCGCGCCGCCCGCGCGCTCCGGCAGGAGTCGGTCGCGCTCGTCGCCGCACGACGGCTGCGCGACCAGCCGGAACACCTGCGGGCCATCGCCGCGGCACTGGTGGTCGTCGACCGCGAAGAGCTCGTCGGGCCGCTCGCCGGCGTCTCGGCACGCGTCGCCGAACACGGCATCTCCGCACTGCGCGAGGAGCACCTGCTCGGCGACGGCCTGCCCGACCACGTCCGCGAGTGGTACCGGGCGGGCGTGCTGGACGTGCTCGACCCGGCCGAGGTCGCCGACCTGCGGCGCCGGGCGGCCGTCGTGCTGGACGAGGCCGGGCACGACGTCCGCGCGGTCGCCGACCAGCTCGTGCACCTGCCCGCCGTCGACACGCCCTGGATGTCGCAGGTCCTGCACGAGGCCGCGGCCGGAGGACCACCCCGGGACGCCGCCCGGTACCTGCGGCGCCTGGTCGAGCTGAACCCCGACGACGTCGAGCTGCGGGTCAGCCTCGCGACCGAGCTGTCCCGGCACGACCCGGCGCAGGCCTGCGAGCACCTCGCCGCCGCGTTCCACCGCACCACCGACCCCGACCTGCGGGCCGCCCTGGCCGTCAAGCACGCGCTCACCGGCCGCACCCGCGCGTTCCTGCGACTGGCCAGGGACCCGGCGGTGTCGCCGGACCTGACCACCCTGCTCGACGCGGTGCAGCTGTCGATCGACCTCGACGACGTCCACGCCGTCGCGGCCGCCGTCGCGGGCGCCGTCCCGCCCGAAGCCGGTGACACCACCGCACAACGGTGCCTGCTCGGCGTCGTCGCCGAAGCCACCATGCGCGGCGGCGGGCCGATCGGCACGGCGGTCGGGCACGCCCGCGCCGCGCTCGCCGACCCGGACGCGCTCACCGACTGGTCGATGCTGTCCGCGGCGTCCGTGCTGCGCGTCGCCGGGCACACCGCCGAAGCGCTGACCGTGCTCGACCGGGCCGTCGACGCCTTCTCCCAGAACGGCGACTCGCTCGCCCAGTGCCGATCGCTGGTGCAACGGGCGCTGGTGCACATGTCGCTGGGCGACCTCCCCAAGGCCACGCACGACGCGTCGACCGCCGTCCAGGCCATGCGCGCAGGCGGCTGGCACCTGCCGCGCGCGGTGATCCTGCTCGCCTGGCTGTCGGTGCAGACCGGCCACACCGACCTCGCGGCCCGGCTGCTGGACGAGGTCGACGAGGACGACATCCGGCACCTCACCCCGGTCCACCGCGAATACCTGCGCACCAGCGCGTGGCTCGCGTTCGCGCAGAACGACCTCCCCACCGCCGCGGACCGGATGGCCGCGTGCGCGACGGTGCTCACCGCCACCGGGCTCAGCGACCCCAGCACCCTGCCGTCCTGGACCGACATCGTCCACGTGCTCACCCTCGCCGGGCGCGACGCGAGCGCCGCGATGCGCGAGGTCGACCGGCTGGCCAAGGCCTGGCCGACCAGGGAAGCCGTCGCGTTCTCCTTGCTGGCCAGGGCTTTCACGACCTCGGGACCGGCCGCGCTGGACCTGGCGAAGGCCGCCTCCGACGGGTTCGCCGCCGTGCCGTCGCTGCTGCAGCAGGCACGCGCGGAACTGCTGCTCGGACAGCGGTGGACCGGCGCGGGACAGGCCAGGCAGGCCCGCACCCACCTGCGGGCCGCGGTCGGGCTGGCGTTGCGGGCGGGCAGCAGGACGCTCGCGGACGCGGCCAGGACGATGCTGCACGGCGTCGGCGGCCGGATGCGCGTTCCGTCCACAGCGGACTGCCTGGCGGTGCTGACCGCCAGCGAGCGCAAGGTCGTCGAGCTCGCCGCGGCCGGCGTCACGAACCGCGCGATCGCCGACCACCTGTTCGTCACGCTGCGGACCGTCGAGGTGCACCTCACGCGGGCCTACCGCAAGCTCGGCATCTCCAGCCGCGCGGAGCTCGCGCACGTCCTGGCCTCGTGATGATCCTGCTCGAACGCGCCGGCGCCCTGCGCCGGCTCACCCGCGCCCTGCACCGCGCCCGCGACGGCCACGGCGACCGGATCGTCATCACCGGACCGCTCGGCTGCGGCAAGTCCGCACTGCTCGGCGCACTGCACGAGCGGGCGACCGGCATGCGCGTGCTGACCGCGACCTGCTCGCCGCTGGAACAGGACTTCGCGTTCGGCGTCGCCCGCCAGCTGCTCGACCCCGCACTGGCACGAGCCGGGCAGTCCGCGCAACGCTGGCTCACCGGCACCGCGGGCCTCGCACGCCCCGTGTTCTCCGACGACCTCCCGCCCGAGACCGCGGCCGACACGGTGTTCGCCGTGCAGGAAGCCGCGGTCACCGGGCTCACCGCCCTCACCCGCGCCATGGGCGCCGACCGGCCCACCCTGCTGCTGGTCGACGACCTGCAGTGGGCCGACGACCCGTCGTCGCGCTGGCTCACCGCACTGGCGAAAACCCTGCCCGAGCACCCGATCCTGCTCGTCGCGGCCACCAGGGACGGCGAGCGGGAGGACTTCCGGAGTGCCGAGATCCGGCTCGAACCGCTGTCCCGCCAGGCCGTCGCCGAGCTCGTCGAACACCGCACCGGCCGCCACCCCGACGACGAGTTCGTCACCGCCTGCCACGCCGTCACCGGCGGCAACCCGTTGTTCCTCAACGCGGTGCTGCACCACGTCACCACCCCCACCGCCGACCAGGTCCCGCACGTCCTCGAACTGCGGCCCGCCCGCCTCAAGGAACGGCTCGTGCGCGGGCTCGCGACGCAACCGAAGGACGTGCGGGACCTCGCCAAAGCCCTCGCGGTGCTGGGAGAGGACGACGACCTCGCCGGACAGCTCGCCGGGCTGACCGAGCAGCAGGCCCGCGCGGCACACCGGACCCTCACCCTGGCCGGGTTCGTGATCAGAAGACCCGCCGTCCGCGACGCCGTCGAGGAGTCGATGCCCGTCCGCGAACGCGAGGACTGGCAGGCACGGGCCGTGCGGCTGCTGCACGACAACGGCAGGCCCGCCGAACAGGTCGCGGCCCGGCTCCTCGCGATCACGGCCACCCAGGGCCGCTGGGCGGTCGAGACGCTGCGGGAAGCCGCCGCCACCGCGCTGCGCCGCGGCGCGCCCGAGGTCGCCGCCCGGTATCTGCGCAGGGCGTTGCGGGACGTGCCGGACGACTCCGAGCACCGCGCGCGGCTGCTCGTCGACCTCGCCACCGCCGAACGGTTCTTCGACCCCGCCGCGTCCGTCCGGCACATCTCCTACGCCGTGCCGTTGTTCCGCGACGTCGAGGACCGGGCGGCCGCGCTCGTGCGGATCGCACCCACCGCGCTGGGGCAGGCGCCACGACCCGTGCGCGACCTCATCGACCAGGTCACCGCCGAGCTCGGCGACCACCAGGAGCTCGCCTACCGGCTCGAAGCCCGGCAACGGTACGTGTGGCACTCCGACCCCGCGTTGCTCGCCGACTCCGTCCAGCGCCTCAAGCAGATCGACGGCGGCACACCCGCCCGGCGCGAGCTGCAGATCGTCCTGCTCGACGCCGCCATGCTCACCGCGCGCCTGCCCGCACACGAGGTCGCGGACCTCGCCACCGCCGTGCTCAAGCAGGAACCACCGCACCCGCGGCACGTCCACACCGCGATCCCGTTGCTCATCAAGGTGCTCGCCGCCGCCGACGCCGCGCACGAGGCCGTGCCGTGGCTCGACCGCGCGTTCGGCCAGGCCACCACCACCGTCGAGCAGGCGCTGATCCGCGCCCAGCAGTCGTACGTGCTGATGCACCTGGGCAGACCGGGGGAGGCGCACCGCGCCGCCGAACAGGCCGTCGACCTCGCCGTGCTGGACTGGCGCGGCGACACGACCGCCGCGATCGGGCTCACCGCCGCCGCCATGGAACTGCGCGACCCCGACCTGATCGCCCGGATCCTCGCCTCCCGCCCCGACCGCGAGGAGACGCCCGGCGTCGACGCGGCCTACCGCATGCTGCACGCGGCGGGGGAGGGCCTGGCCGGACGGCACGCCCAGGCGCTGGAACGACTGCTGGACTGCGGCCGCGTGCTCGACAGCGTCGGCTGGCGCAACCCCGTGCTGCTGCCGTGGTGCGTCACCGCCGCCGGACTGCACGCCCGGCTCGGCGACCTCAGCGCCGCACGCGACACCGCCGCCCGGGCCTGGGACCGGGCCGTCGAGTGGGGCGCGCCGGTCGGCATCGGGCGGGCGCTGTCGGTGCTCGGCCGCTACACCCCCGGCCGGCAGGGGCTCGCGATGCTGCACGAGGCCGCCCAGATCCTGCACGCCAACCCGTTCGAACGCGCCAAGGCCCTGCTGCACCTCGGCGCCCGCGAACGCGCCGACGGCGACCCGCAGGCACAACGCCACCTCGACGAGGCACACCGGCTCGCACTCGCCTCCGGCGCGGAAAGGCTCGCCGGAAGAATCGCGCGGGAACTCGACGGTAATTCACCGGGCATTGCCGTGGCACTGACCCGCACGGAGTTCAAGGTCGCCGGGCTGGTCGTCCGAGGACTCACCAACGCCGAAATCGCGGAAGAGCTCGCCGTGACCTCGCGCGCGGTCGAGAAGCACCTCACCAACTCGTTCCGCAAGCTCGGCATCCGCCGCCGCACGGAACTCGCCGCCGCGCTCGCGAGAGCCTTCCCGCCGCCCGCGTAACATCCGCGACACATCTACGAATTTCTTGTGCGCACTTCGCGCACAGTTGAGTCGCACCTCAGTTACCGTGCGGTGCCGTCTCAACCGGCCCGGTAGGTATCTGCCCAGCTCAGCGCGGTGGCACACCATCAGGTGAGACGCACCCGAAACGTCCGACCGAAATACTCGGACGCCTCCCCGAACCCCCCGGCCACCCCTACCACAACATTAGGGGCCACCCCTCACACCTCGTTGACCGCGTTCGGCAGATCTTCCTACGATTCATCGTGTCAAGGCGGGAATCAGGAAATAAACCTAGATCGCCTGGCGACCGCCGCAAGTTTCTCTTCTGCTGCAGTCGCGGAACGCCGAGTCCGAGATCGAGAGGGTTTCTCTCCCATGCACACTGTTGCCGCTGGTTCTCTCGCACCTGACCACACCACCGTCGTTCCCGACGCCGACGTGTTCCGCTCCCTGCTCGAGCGGTCCGGTCTCTGCCTCGCCCGCCTCGACCTCCAGCTGCGCGTCGTCGAGGCCAACGACGACTTCGTCGCCCAGTTCGGGCACTCCCGCGCCACCCTGCTCGGCCGCAGCTTCTACGAGCTGCTGCACCCCGGCGTGCACGGCCCGATGCGCAAGCAGTTCGACCGCCTCGCCGAGGGCCGCCGCGAGCGCTTCGTCGAGCACCTCGCCGGCATCGGCCCCCGCCACGCCGTCTTCACCGGCGACATCACCGGCATCGCCGTCCACGACGCGCACGGTGACCTGGTCCAGTTCGTCGTCGTCGTGAACCCGGAGAAGGGCGAGCAGCCCAACGCCGTCGTCGTCGACCGCAACCGCATCCTCACCGAGCTCGACGCCCGCATCCTGGAGGGCATCGCCACCGGCGAGTCGACCGTGCGGCTCGCCTCGCGGCTGTTCCTGTCGCGGCAGGGCGTCGAATACCACGTCGGCACGATGCTCAAGAAGCTCAAGGCCCCCAACCGGGCCGCGCTCGTGTCCCGCGCCTACAGCCTCGGCGTGCTGAGCGTGGCCAGCTGGCCGCCCCGGGTCTCGGCGGACTACATCAAGTAGGACGGGTCCCAGGTCATGCCGTCTTCGATCGACACGGTGCTGGACCGGGCGGCGGACGCGGCCCGTGAATGGGGCGCGACCAGCCCGGACGACCGCGCGGCCGCGCTCGGCGCCCTCGCCGACGCGCTCGACCGGGAGAGCGGCGAGCTGGTCGCGCTGGCCGAGTGGGAGTGCCGGCTGCCCGGCGAACGGCTGCGCGCCGAGGTGGCCCGCACCACCTTCCAGCTGCGCTCGTTCGCCGAGTACCTGCGTTCCGGCGCGGTCAACGGCGTCGTCATCGACCGCGAGGACCCGCACTGGCCACCCGGACCACGGCCGGATCTGCGCCGCATGCTGATCCCGCTCGGCCCGGTCGCCGTCTTCGGCTCGACGTCGTACCCGTTCGCCTTCTCCGTGGCGGGCAGCGACACCGCCTCCGCGCTCGCCGCCGGCTGCCCGGTCGTCGTCAAGGCGAGCCACAGCTACCCCGACCTCGCCGACCGCACCGCCGAGATCGTCGAGGAAGTGCTCCCCAAAGGCGTGTTCGCGCTCGTGCACGGCCAGCGCCGGGCCCGGCAGCTCGTCCTCGACCCGCGGATCAAGGCCGTCGCGTTCATCGGCAGCTCACGCGTCGGCCGCGAACTGCACCACCTCGCCGCCACCCGGCCCGAGCCGATCCCGTTCTACGGCGGCTTCGGCAGCGTGAACCCCGTGTTCGTCACCCGGCAGGCCGTCCGGGCACGCGGCGCGGAGATCGCGCGCGGGTTCGCCCACGCGCTGGCGCAGCGGAGCGGGCAGCTGTGCACCAAACCCGGACTTGTGGTCGTACCGGAGGACTTCGCCGACGACGTCGCCGCCGAGGTGCGCGCGTTGCGGGCCGAACCGCTGTTCAACAAACTCGTCGCCAAGCGCTTCGAGACCGGCGTGGAGGCGCTGACCGCGTTCCTCGACGTGGTGGTCGAAGGCGGGTCCGGCGCCGGCGGGCACGCACCGACGTTGTTGCGCACCACCGCCGCCGCCATCCTGGAGGGCCACGACGAGGCGCTGTCCGAGTGCTTCGGGCCCGTCGCCGTGGTCGCCACCTACCGCGACAGCCACGAGCTGCTCGAACTCGCCGCCGCGCTGCCCGGGCAGCTCACCGCGACCGTCCAGGGTGAGGACGACGACGTCCTGCCCGAGCTCGTCAGCGAGCTGACCGGGCGGGCCGGGCGCGTCGTGTGGAACCAGTGGCCCAACGACATCGCGACCACACCCGCCATGCACCACGGCGGGCCGTGGCCCGCGACCACGTCCCCGTTCCACACCTCCGTCGGCGTGCGCGCGGTCGAGAGGTTCCAGCGTCCTGTGGTGTTCCAAGGGTTTCCCAGCCGCTTCCTGCCGGAAGTGCTGGCGGACCAACCGTGAGGAAGGTCGGAGAATGCGCGCAGCGGTGGTCGCGGGACTGGGGTCATGGCTCCCGCCGCGAGTGGTCACCAACGACGAGCTGACAGCCAAGCTGGACACCACCGACGAGTGGATCCGGTCGCGGATCGGGGTCGCCACGCGCCACGTGGTCGAACCCGGCATGGCGACCTCGGACCTGTCGGTGCAGGCGGCGCGGCGGGCCCTGCGGTCGGCGGGCGTGCCGGGCGCGGGAGGGGTGATCCTCGCGACCACCACCCCCGACCGGCCCTGCCCCGCGACGGCACCCGAGATCGCCTCGCGGCTCGGCCTCGTCGACGTCCCCGCGTTCGACATCGCCGCCGTGTGCACGGGCTTCGTGTACGGGCTCGGCGTCGGCGCCGGCCTGATCACGGCCGGCATCGCGGACAGCCTCGTCGTGATCGGCGGAGACGCCTACTCCACGATCCTCAACCCGCAGGACCGCACCACGTCCGTCATCTTCGGCGACGGCGCCGGGGCGGTCGTGCTGCGGGCCGGATCCCCGGACGAACCGGGCGCGCTCGGACCGTTCGACCTCGGCTCCGACGGCGAGCTGTCCGACCTGATCACCGTGCCCGCGGGCGGGTCGAGGCAGCGGTCGACGCGCGACATCGTGCCGCACGGCGACAAGTTCTTCCAGATGGAAGGCCGCGAGGTCTTCGCCAACGCGGTCGCGCGCATGTCCGCCGCGTCCCGCAACGCCATCAAGCGGCAGGGCTGGGTCGCGTCCGATGTGGACAGAGTGATCGCGCACCAGGCCAACACCCGGATCCTCGACGCCGTGTCGGCCGAGCTGGACGTGCCGCGCGACAAGTTCGTCTCCAACATCACCGACGTCGGCAACACCTCCGCCGCCTCGATCCCGCTCGCCCTCGCCCACGGCGTGCGGTCCGGTGAGCTGCGGGCAGGCCACAAGGTGCTGCTGACCGCGTTCGGCGGCGGCCTCACCTGGGGTGCCACCACCCTGGTGTGGCCCGACATCAGTCTCTCCGAGTAACCGTGGGAACGACGAACGGCGCATTCGTCCACCTCACGTGGACAAATGCGCCGTTCATCAATCACCCGATCGGGAGCACGCGGTGGAAGACGGGCACGGCGACCGCGGCCACGACGACGTGCATGACCATCAGCGCGACCACGCCGACCGCCGACGCGCCCGGCAGGAAGAACACCGGCACGTCGGCGAGGAACGAGACGGCCACGACGATCGGCACGAGCTTGCCGAGCGTGCGCGCGGGATCCTCGGCGCGCTTGCGGATCGACGCCCACGCGAACGCGGCGATGACCACGCCGATCGTGGTGAGCACGACGTAACCCTTGGGCTGCAGGCCTTCGACCGCGTTCGGATCGGCACCGAGCGCCTGCGCCAGGAACGACACGACGGCGTTGCCGGCGCAGGCGAGGACGACTGCGGCGGCGACACCCAGCACGACCTTGCCCGTGCTGGTCCGGGTTTGTGTTGGCATGGAGCGACTCCTCTTCGGACAGGCGGATTCTTCAGCGCAGGACGTTCAGCGCTGGGCGGGCACGGCGGGCATGCCGACGCGCACCCTGCGCGAGAGCTGCGCCGGGTCGGTGAGGAAGATGCTCTTGCGCTCGATCGAGATCCAGCCCCGCTGGGCGAAGTCCGAGAGCGTCTTGTTGACCGTGTCGCGCCGCGAGCCGATGTACTGGCCGAGCTCCTCCTGGGTGAGGTCCTCGATCATCAGCAGGGCACCGCGCTGCGCGGCACCGAACCGCCCCGCCAGCCGCAGCAACGCCTTCGCGAGCCGGGCGGGGGCGTCCAGCTGCACCACGTCCATGCGCATCCGGTGCGACTCGCGCTGACGGCGGGCGATGCAGCCCAGCAGCCGCTCGGTGATCTCCGGGCACAACGCCAGCCACTTCGTCAGGTCGGCGCGGGAGATCCGGCCCGCCCGCACGTCGGTGATCGCGACCGTCGTCGACACCGCGGGCGCGGCGTCGAACAGCGTCGGCTCCACCAGCACGTCGCCCGCGCAGTGGAAGTCCAGCACCATCTCGCGGCCGTCCGCGGACGTGCAGCAGGTCTTGGCCTTGCCCGACCGCAGCACGAACAGCTCCTCGGTGCGCGCGCCCAGGCGCAGCAGCACGTCGCCGCGCGCGAACTCCACGGGCTCCAGGGCGTGCGCGAACTGGCGCCACGCCTCGCTGGAGGGTGCGAGGACCGCCGGCCGGGGCGGGGCGAGCAGCTGAGGTGCCACTTCGGTCTCCACTTCGTGCGAGCTGACTGGCCGCGACCGGGCGCGCACTCGACGTTAGGGTGGCCGACACTGGCGTGGCGCTCGAAAACGCTGGGGTTTTCCCCACGGCGGAGCCTGAAATCCTTCAGGGGCACGACACAGGGGAGGAGCAACCCGTGCTATTCGACGTCGGTCGTCTGCTGCACGAGGAGTTCCTCGCCGTCTACCGCGCGGCCGCCGCCGACGCCGACGGCTGGGAGGACGAGGCCGTGACGGTCGCGCACCGCGTCGGCTCCCGGCTCGCCGCGGCGAAAGTCCCCCTCGCCCAGGTGGTCGTGGCCCTGCGGTCCACCGACAGGCTGCTGACCGAGTCCATGCTGGACGACGACGGCGACGCGCGGGCACTCGCCGCCGCGGGCACCGCGCTGGCGGCGGAGCTCCTGTCCGCGTTCTGTGACAACGATGACGGACTGGCCGACGCGTTGCTCGCCGGGCACGCCCCCGATGACGCCGCGCCGTTCTACTCGGTCGTCTCCGTGCGGGGAGTACTGGCGGACAGGGCGGTAAGCGCTTTCCGGAAGCGCGGCCCGGTGCTGCGGGCGACGTCCGGGCACGTGCTGCTGCCGTTCGCCGAGGCGGCCGCGCTGCCGGTGTGCCGGGACGTGTGCGCGGAGCTCGGCGGCGAGGTGTGGTTCTGCGTCGCGGAACGGCCCGCCGCCCGCGTCGCGTTGGCGCGCAAGGAGGTCGACGAGATCGACGCGCTGGCCGCGTCACTCGGCCGGCCGCCGGGCGTGTACCGGATCGACGACATGTTGTTCGAGAGCGCGGTCCTGCAGACGCCCGAGGTCCGCGACGAGCTCGGCAAGGTCGTCGCGCCGCTGCTCGCGAACCCCGTCCTGGTCGAGACGGTGCTCGCCTTGCTGGAGGCCGACGGCAACCGGGCGGTAGCTGTCAAGAAGCTGTTCATCCACCGCAGCACCATCGACTACCGGTTGTGGCAGGTCGAGCAGCTCACCGGACTGAGCCCGGTCAGCCCGCGTGACCTCGCCGTTCTCGGCACGGCGATCGGCATGAGCCGCGCGAACGCGTTGGGCTGAAACGGTTCCGAACGTCTCCGGCGAACGTTAAGGGTGCCTCAAGCCATCTGTGCCAACTGTCGACAGTTGCCTACGGTTGCGGGGCGAGACACCTCAGGGAGGCGACGCGTGACCACCGTTGCGGACAGCAGGCTGCTGGGCGATGTGTTGCGAGACATCCTCAGTCCGTTCGACCTCCCGCCCGTGGAGGACGTGGCGACCCGACGTCAGCTCGCCAGGACGCTGCTCGCCGGGCGTGACAACGGATTCGAGGGACTCGCTCTGGCCTACGCCGTCATCGCGTTCTGCGCGTCCACTGAGGACGGTGCCGCCGAGGTGTTCGCCGCGGTGCGCGACGACGCGGACGTCTTCGTGCTCGACGGCGTGCGCGGTGGCTACCTGCTGCTGCCGTGCGCCCAGGACCAGCACGCGGGCCTGGCGCGGGAGCTGCACGACCGGCTCGCCGGCGAGGTGTGGATGGCGGTCGCCTGGGCGCCCCGCCGCGACCTGGCGGCGGCCCGCGCGACGGCCGAGGATGTGCTGCGCATCGCTTCCGGCCGCGCGCCGGGCGTCTACGAGCTGCGCTCCGTGCTCGCGGACTTCGCCGTGCTGCGCCAGCCGCACGTCGCGGAACGGCTGGCCCGCATGATCGAACCCGTGGTGGCGCAACGACCTCTGCTGGACGCGGTGCGGGCGTTCATCGCCGAGGACGGCAACCGCGCCGCCGCGGCCCGCCGCCTGGACATCCACCGCAGCACGCTGGATCACCGCCTGCGGCAGGTCGAACGGCTCACCGGCTGCCGTCCGACCTCGCCGCGCGCGTTGCTGACGCTGAGCATCGCGCTGACCGCGCACTCGTCGCCCCAGGTGCCGCTGCCGCGCACTCACTGAGTGCGGGCGGAGAGCTGCTCGCGCAGCCGTTCCTCCTGCTGCTGGATCTCGGGCGTCACGATGTCGGCGAACGCCTCGGCACCGTGGACCTGCCGGATCTCGACCTCGCCGGTCCGGAAGGGCGCCTTCTTCAGCCACTCGACGGCTTCCTCCAGCGACGGCAGCTCCCAGATCCAGAAGCCCGCGATCAGCTCCTTGGTCTCCGCGAACGGCCCGTCGGTCACCGTGGTCGCGCCGGTGCTGTCGAACGCGACCCGCGCGCCCTTGGAGCTCGGGTACAGGCCGTCACCGGCGAGCATCACGCCGGCCTTCACGAGCTCCTCGTTGTAGTCGCCCATCGCGGCCAGCTCCTCCGCGGTCGGCATGACGCCGTTCTCGCTGTCCTCGTTGGCCTTGACGATGACCATGAACCGCATCTCGATCTCCTCGATGTCCCGGTGTGCCCTTATTCCACTCACGCGTCGATCGGGCCGGCCGCCTTTCGACGAGCAAGCCCGAATTGTGACCGGTGTCACACGCGTAGGCTCGGTCGCATGCGCGGAGACGTCGAGTGGATTCTCGGGAACTGCCAGGTCTGGGCCATCGTGGGGCTCTCGGACAACCCGTCGCGCGCGGCCCACGGCGTGGCCAGGTTCCTGCAGCAGCACGGCAAGAAGATCGTGCCGGTGCACCCGTCGGCGCAGACCGTGCACGGCGAGCAGGGCTACGCGTCACTGGCGGACATCCCGTTCCCGGTCGACGTCGTGGACGTGTTCCGCCGCTCCGAGGACGCCGGCCAGTTCGCGGACGAGGCCGTCGCGATCGGTGCCCGTGCCGTGTGGTTCCAGCTCGGCGTGGTCGACGACGCGGCGTACGCGCGCACGAAGGCCGCCGGGCTGCGCATGGTCATGGACGTCTGCCCCGCGATCGAGTGGCGCACCGGTTGACCGACTGGATACCCTGCGGCGAGAAGTCCTCGGACGCCTGGGGGTTCCGGGGACACCAAGCCTGGGGGGCTTTGTCTCGCATGCTCGTTGACATCAATGTGCTGCGGCCCGCGGACTCTCCGCGACTCGGAGGCTGCAGCGAGGAGTTCGTTCGTTCGCTCGCGACGTCCGGCGCCCAGCTCGCGCCGATCCTGGTGCACCGCGGGTCCATGAGGGTCGTCGACGGAACGCATCGCCTGCGGGCGGCCGTGCTGCGCGGATCCCGCTCGGTCGAGGTCGAGTACGTCGACGGACCGGCGGACGAGGTGTTCGTGCTGTCGGTGTCGCTGAACCTCGCGACGCTGACCACCGCCGACCGCGAGGCCGCCGCCCGGCGGGTGCTGCGGTCGCATCCGCAGTGGTCCGACCGGGCGATCGCGGCGTCCACCGGCCTCGCGGCCAAGTCGGTCGGCGTGCTGCGCCGCGCCGTCGGCGGCCGCGCGGCCACCCGGATCGGGCGCGACGGCAAGGTCCGCCCGGTCAACTCCGCCGCCGGCCGCCGCCTGGCGGGAGAGATGATCGAGGCACGGCCCACGGCGTCGTTGCGCGACATCGCGCGGGCGGCCGGGGTGTCGCCGGGCACCGTCCGCGACGTGCGGCGGCGCCTGCTCGCGGGCCTCGACCCCGTGCCGGAACGGATGCGGGCCGCCGAATCGGCCGAGGTCGAGGTGCCCGCGGCACGCGGCGAGGTCCGCGCGCCCAGCACCACCCTGCCGATCCTGCGCCGCGATCCCTCGTTGCGGTTCAACGAACACGGCCGCTCGCTGCTGCGGTGGCTGGAGGCGCACGCGGTGTCGCCCGGCGAGTGGGCCCCGGTCGTGGACGGGGTGCCGTCGCACTGCCGGGAGCTGGTCGCGGACATGGCACGCGGCTGCGCCGAGGTGTGGGCGGAGATGGCCGAGGCGCTGGAACGGGAGAACCGCCGCCAAGCCGTCTAGGCATCCGGCCACAGGTCCTGCGCGCGTTCGCCGTCGATGAAGGGCGCCTTGCTCCACCTGAGGTGGATGAAGGAGCCCTTCATCGAGCAAATGGCGCTACACGGCGAACAGGATCGCGCTGATCTCGCGCGCGAGCTCCTTGCCCGCCGCCGGGCGGGCGCGGGACAGCAGCTTGCTGAACGACGTCAGGTCTATGTGGACGGTCGCCGACTGCACCTGCCGGATGTCGTCGAGCAGGTCGGCGATCAGCACGCAGGCGTGGTCGAGCTCGCCCGCCTCGGCGTGCGCGAGCGCCTGGCGCAGACCGAACCGGGTGCGGGCGCGCATCGCGGCGGGCGCGATCTGCGGGACCGCGACGTCCAGCATCGCGGCGGCCTCGGCGTGGCGGCCCAGGTCGTGGTACGACCACGCGGTCGCGATGGCCACCTGGTCGGGCACGCTGGTGCTGCCGTACCGGGACGCGCCGATGTTCTCCTGCAGCGTCGCGGCCCGGTCGAGCGCCGCCTCGCACAACGTGGCCGCACCCGCGAGCGCGTAGCCCTGTGCTTCCCGTTGTGCGGCAACGGCCTGGATCGCCGGTGAACGGGACCTGCTCGCCCGGCGCGCGCATTCGACGGTGGCGCGCGCGTCGCCGCGGTACAGCGCGAACTCGGCAGCACGGACCAGTGCCCACGCCTCCAGTTCGTGGTCGCCGCCCTTGACTGCGTAGTGCACGGCGCGTTTGGTCATCTCGGCCGCTGACGCGTCGTCGCCGCGTTCCTGCTCCATCCAGCCCGCGTACTCGGCGTACCTCGCGGCGAGCAGCCACAGGCCGCTGCTCAGGCCGGGATCGTCGGCGGAGCGGGCCATCGTGCTCAGCACGTCCACCTGAGGGCGCAACGCGGCGAGCACCGACACCGGATCGCTGCGATAGCCCAGCATCCGGTGATGGTCGAACATCGCGTCGTAGGTGAGCAGAACCCTGTCGTCGGCTGGAATCGGCCGGGCCGGCGTGTCCGCCAGCGCCATCAGGACGCCGTCGGCCTGCAGCGCGTCCTCGAACGCCCGCGCCATCTCGGGCGTCGGCCGCACCTGACCGTTCTCGATCTTGCTGAGGTAGCCCTTGCTGTACCGGACTTTCTCGGCGAGTCTGGTGAGTGAAAGCCCGCGCTCCGTGCGCAGTCGGCGTACCTCCCGTGCGAACGTGGGCGCCAACGGCTTCACCCCCCTCCCGCCAGTGTCTACGGGTTCAAACGCACAGATGCGGAATGTCCATTAATTGTCCGGAGATTGACGATCAACTGGGATCATCTGGAGCTGCCGTCGATGGTTCCATGTGAGTCATGGCGATGACACGCTCCGACGAGGCAGCTGGTGTGGTGATGGTCTGGCAGCGCTTGGCGACCAGCGTGGTGCACCGCTCCCCGTGGTTCGAGGTCCGCAGCGACGACGTCGTGCTGCCGGACGGAGGACTCGGCACGTACACCCACGTGGTGGCACCCGGTTCCGTCACGGTGCTGGCGCTGCAGGACGACGATCACGTCGTGCTGACCAGACAGTGGATCTACACCCACGGCGGCACCGAGTGGCGACTACCCGGCGGTGCCGTCGAGGACGGCGACAGCGACCCCGAGACCGCCGCACGCCGCGAGCTCGCCGAGGAGACCGGGCTGCAGGCCTCGCGGTGGGAGCGCCTCGGGCAGATCCACGGCGCGGACAGCCTCAGCAACCACGTCGACCACATCTTCCTGGCCACCGGCCTCTCGCAGGGCGAACCGACCCTCGGGCCCGGTGAGGCCGACCTGCGCGTGCGGACCATGCCGTTCTGCCGCGCCCTCGACCTCGTCGAGCAGGGCATGCTCCCGCACGCCGGCAGCTCGCACGCCCTGCTCGTGATGGCGTTGCGCCGCTCGGCCCAGAAATAACAGAGGGTTTCCTCATTCGGCAGGAAACAGGAAACCCGTTCTCATTCGACTGGCGGAAAGCCACTCTTGGTGCATCGGCGAGAACTTCAGCCCGAAAGCCAGTCAGGATGAGAAGGTGAATTTCTCGATGAGAATGATCTGCTCACTCGCCACCGTTGTGAAGGTTGCCGCGATCTGCCTGTTCGTGGGATTCATGGTCGGCAGCTTTTTCATGGTAACGGTGATCTGACCGAATTCGGACTGCGGTTCTCCCTGATCTCAAAGGGAGGTGTCAGCCGTGGAACCGCATTTCTTTTGCTGATCAGTGGTGTGTTCAGCTGAACGTGCTCGGTTGAGCCCGTGGCGTCCATTGAACGCCGTAGCCGCGGCCCTGACGGGGATGTGGGAACGACACGTCGATCTCACCGATCTCGTCGATGGGCAGCTTCTTCGGCCAAGGCGTCAGGTCATCGGTGTCGCGCGCCAGGGCCTCCTCGACGCGCCACACCGATTCCGGCAGGTCGTCCCGGTCGAACCGGACCCTCAGCCGGAACGACTCGCACATCCGCTCCGGCCAGAACACGTAGGTCGGACGCATCGACTGTCCCCGCGGCACCTTGACCTCAAGCGCGAACTGGTGCGTTTGTCCCGCGTTGAGGGGTCGGGGCAACCGCAGCTTCATGAGGAACCGTCGTGGGGACGGCCGCTCGTGGCCGATGAGCTCCACCCCGTGCAACACCTCGATGTCGATGTCGCCCGGTGCGCCGTCGGGAGTGGGGGCGGGGATCGTGATGGACCACGCGATCTCGTCGACACCGTCGGTGTCGGCCACGACGGTCCGGCGTTCCGTGCACGCGGGCGTCGGTCCGTCCAGTTTGAGCAGCGCGTCGAACTCCTTGACGTGCCAGAGTTCCGACGGCGCCACGCGTGCCGTCGACGGGGCCGGCTGCAGCGCCACCTCCACCAGGCGCTGCAGTCCGGACTCCATCCTCCTGCGGACCGTGCGCGCACCGCGGTCCTGTTGCTTCGCCAGCCACTCGATGCGTTCGTTGAGGAACCGGAACTGCGCTTCCTCGTGCAGTCCGAGCGGCGCCAGAACTGCGTTGCGGACCTCCGCCGGGAAAGCGCGCGCCGCGTTCGTCACCCAGTCCCGCAGTTTCGTCCGCACGGCTTCCGCGCCGTCCGACTCCACGATGCCGCACACCTGGCGCAGCGCCGGTCCGACGTGCAGGTCGATTCCGGGAGTCTGCACCCCGCGCCCCCGGCACAACGTGCGCAGTTCTTCCATCAGCTGCTCAGGTGAGACAGACATCCGTCCTCCGCGCGGAAATGCTTTGCCGGGCATGTCGGGCATACCTCGTCGGACGTTACTCCGGATGCACCATCCGGGTGAAACTGAATGTCGGCGGCCGAAGGGATTGTTCTACACCGCCGGCCGAGATGATCACCGCCAATCGACTGATGTCCTGACCTGCTCTTTCACGGTAACGTGCTGGTCACGGACGGTGACTTCCTCCGGTCACCGCCACCCCTGCCGATGGAGGTTGTAATCGTGCTGCGCACAATGATCTCGACCGTCTTCGCATCAGCCCTGATCAGCGGTGTGCCCGCGGTCGCCGCCGCGGCGGAGAGCGCTTACCCGGCGAAGTCGTCGGGCGGCGCGGTGACCGTGGTGTCGCAGGACCGCGAGCACATCATGGCGGTGCCCGGCTCCGGTCAGACCGCCCGGCTCGCGACGCGGACGCCGTGAACGCGGGGGCCTTTCGTTCCCCGGGAGGAAACGAAAGGCCCCCGCGTCACCTTTTCACTCGAAGCGGGTCGGGTCGCCCGCGCCGTAGCGGATGATCTCGGCCTCACCGCTGGAGAAGTCCACCACCGTGGTGGGCGTCGTGCCGCACTCGCCGGAGTCGATCACCGCGTCCACCACGTGGTCGAGCCGTTCCTTGATCTCCCAGCCGTCGATCAGCGGCTCCGCCTCGTCGGGCAGCAGCAGCGTCGAGGTGAGCAGCGGCTCGCCCATCGCCTGCAGCAGCGCCTGCGTCACGACGTGGTCCGGGATGCGCGCGCCCACCGTCTTCTTCTTCGCGTGCATCATGCGGCGCGGCACCTCCTTCGTCGCGGGCAGGATGAACGTGTAGTTGCCCGGCGTGGAGGCCTTGACCGCGCGGAACACCGCGTTGTCCACCACCACGAACTGGCCGAGCTGGGCGAAGTTCTCGCACATCAGCGTGAAGTGGTGCTTGTCGTCCAGCTTGCGGATCTCGCGGATGCGGTCGATGCCGTCCTTGTTGCCGAGCCGGCAGCCGAGCGCGTAGCAGGAGTCGGTCGGGTACGCGATCAGGCCGTCCTCCTGCAGGATCCGCACGGCCTGGTCGATGGCGCGCTTCTGCGGGTTGACCGGGTGGACGTCCAGGTACTTGGCCATGCGGGGCAGGATATGCCGATCAAGGTTTGAGCAGCACTTTGACCATGCCGTCGTTCTTCTTCTGGAACGTGTCGTAGGCGCGCGGGGCGTCTTCGAGCGGCAGCCGGTGCGTGGCGAAGTCGTCCACACCCAGCGGGTCGTCGTCGGTGAGCAGCGGCAGGATCTCCGGCACCCACCGCCACACGTTGGCCTGACCCATCCGAAGCTGCAGCTGCTTGTCGAACATCGTCAGCATCGGCATCGGGTCGGCCATGCCCCCGTACACGCCGATGATCGAGATGGTGCCACCGCGGCGGACCATGTCGATCGCGCTGTAGAGCGCCTTGAGCCGGTCGACGCCGGCTTCCTTCATCACGCGCTGCGCCACCGGGTCCGGCAGCAGGCCGGTGAGCTGCTGGGCGATCTTGGCGGCGGGCGCGCCGTGCGACTCCATGCCGACCGCGTCGATGACGGCGTCCGGGCCGCGGCCGGCGGTGAGGTCCCTGACGACCTCGGTGAGCCGCTTGCCCGCTCCCCGCAGGTCGATCGTCTCGACGCCGCGCGCCTTGGCGCGGGCCAGCCGTTCCGGGACGAGGTCGATGCCGATCGCCCGCGCGCCCTTGTGCTGCGCGACCCGGCAGCACATGTCGCCGATCGGGCCGAGACCCAGGACCGCGACGACGCCGCCCTCCCGCACGTTCGCGTACTCGACCGCCTGCCACGCGGTGGGCAGCACGTCGCTGAGGTACACGAACCGGTCGTCCGGCGGCCCGTCCGGCACCTTGATCGGCAGCGAGTTGCCGAACGGCACCCTCAGGTACTCCGCCTGGCCGCCCGGCACCTGGCCGTAGAGCTTCGTGTACCCGAAGAGCGCGGCACCGGAATTGTGCTCACGAACCTGCGTGGTCTCACATTGACTTTGCAGGCCCTGGTTGCACATCACGCACGAGTTGCACGAGACGTTGAACGGTATCACCACCCGATCGCCCGGTTTGACGTTCGTGACGTGCGCGCCGACCTCCTCCACGACCCCCATGGGTTCGTGCCCGAGGATGTCTCCCTCGGTGAGAAACGGGCCCAGGACCTCGTAGAGGTGCAGGTCGGACCCGCAGATGCCGGACGACGTGACTTTCACGATCACGTCCTCGGGTTCCTTGAGCGCCGGGTCGGGCACGCTGTCGACCCGGACGTCGCGTTTGCCGTGCCAAGTGACTGCCTTCATGCCCAGTGGCTTTCCCCACGCCCTGACGTTGATAACCTGGGCGTACTTCTTTCCCCGGTTTTGGAGACCCTCAGCGATGCTCGACCGTGCCGTCGTCGACGCCCTGTTCCCCTCGGACCTGCCCGAGCCGTCCTTCTGGGAGGAGCAGTACCCGCCACGACAGCTTCCGGAGGGCGCGAAGGTCACCCGCCTGGGCCCGTCCCCGACCGGGTTCCTGCACATCGGCGGCCTGTACGTCGGCATGATCGACCGCGACCTGGCCTCGCAGTCGGGCGGCTCGTACATCGTGCGCGTCGAGGACACCGACCAGGCCCGTGAGGTCCCCGGCGCCGTCGACCAGTTCAACCGGGCGTTCGCCTACTTCGGCATCGAGCCCGACGAGGCCGACTCGGTGGGCGCGTACGGCCCGTACCACCAGTCGCAGCGCGAGCGGATCTACCTGACGTACGTGCGTGAGCTGCTGCGCCAGGACAAGGCCTACCTGTGCTTCGCCACGAAGGAGGAGCTGGCGGACATCACCGCGCGCCAGCAGGCCACCAAGCTCCCCACCGGCTACTACGGCCGCTGGGCGATCTGGCGCGACAAGACCGCCGAGGAAGTCCAGGCCGCTCTGGACGAGGGCCGTCCGTACGTCGTCCGCTTCCGCTCGCCGGGCAAGGCGGGGGAGCGGACCTCGTTCGTGGACGCGATCCGCGGCCCGCTGGAGCACGAGGCCAACCGCAACGACGTGGTGATCCTGAAGGCGTCGGACCAGTCGCCGCGCCTGCCCACGTACCACTTCGCGCACGCCGTCGACGACCACCTGATGCGCGTGAACCTGGTGATCCGCGGCGAGGAGTGGATCTCCTCCGTCCCGACCCACCTGCAGCTCTTCGACGCCCTCGGCTTCGAGCGCGTCGAGTACGCCCACATCGCGCCGCTGATGAAGCAGCAGGGCGGCTCCCGCCGCAAGCTCTCCAAGCGCAAGGACCCCGAGGCGTCCGTCGAGTTCTTCATCGAGGCGGGCTTCCCGGCCGAGGCCGTCCAGTACTACATGCGCGGCCTCGTGAACGCCCGCCTGGCGGAGCTTCCCCTCCCGGAGGCCCTGGCCGCCCCGATCTCGCTCGCCGAGTGCGGCGTCGCCGGGCCGCTGGTCGACCTCGTCAAGCTGGAGGACATCGCCGCCGACTACGTGGCCACCCTGTCGGGCGAGGAGATCATCTCCCGCATCTCGGCGTGGGCAGCCACGTACGACCCCGAGCTGGTCACCGTGCTCACGTCCGAGCGCGACGCGGCACTGGCGGCCCTGCAGGTCGAGCGCGGCCCGGAGGTCGCGAACCCGCGCAAGGACCTCCGCAAGTGGTCGGACTTCCGCACCGCCTACGGCTTCTTCTTCCCGTCGCTGTTCCCGCTCGTCTCCGACCGCTCCGACGAGCGCCTGGGCGGCCTGTCCCCGGACCTGATCTCCGCGTTCGCCGCCGACTTCGCCGACGGGTACGTCGACCTGGAGGACGGCCAGGAGTGGTTCGGCCAGATCCGCGAGCTCGCGGGCAAGCACGGCTTCGCGCCGAACCCCAAGGAGTACAAGAAGAACCCCGACGCCTACCCCGGCTCGATCAAGGAGGCGGCGCAGCTGATCCGCGTCGCGCTCACCGGGTCGACCCGCAGCCCCGACCTGCACTCGGTGGCGCGCACGCTGGGCCGTGACGAGGTGCTGCGGCGGGTGCGCGCGCTCGTCGGCTGAGGCCTTCGCTGGGTTTGACGGCCCCTGGTTCCTTCGGGAGCTGGGGGCCGTTTGCGTTGGTGGCTGGGTTGGGTTGTTCCTGACGGGCCGGGTCATTTCATCGCCGCTTCGCGACGATTGCGATTGGGGCTTGACTTCGAGCCTCTGGCGAGATGCTTTTCGGCCTTCAAAAGCCGGGTATGAGGAGCCCGGCCGATCCGAGCACGGTAGCATCTCGCACTCAAAGTCAAGCCCCAATCGCGTGGGCTGGGCACGTCATCACCGCCTACCGAGTCGGTATGAGGCCTTTTCGGGCTCGGCTTCGCCGTCGCTTCGGGTGGGCCGGGCGGGCGGTTCACACTTTTGTGTACGGATTTAGCCGTTATTGTCTCGTGATCTTGCGGTAGAGTAGAACACGTGATCGAACCTGACCTTCCACTTCTCTCCACCGGCGAGGTGCTGAGCGCTCTCGTCGATGAGGTGGCAAATCTTCAGGCTCGTCAGTACGCGGTGATGCGTAAGGTTGCCGAGTTGAATCGGCGTGGTGCCGCGAGCGAACTCGGGTACAAGGACTTGCCGCAGGTGTTGCAGCACGCGGTCCGCTGGAGCCGGAAAACCGCCAAGCAGTGGGTGGCCAATGCCGCGCTGCTCGCGTCGGGAATCACGCCGACCGGCAGCGAGATCGCGCCTGAGCTGCCGGTGACCGCGTCGGCGGCGGCCGAGGGCGTGCTGTCGATCGAGCATGTCGCGGTGGTCGCCGAGATCATGAAGGACCTGCCCGCCGAGTGCGAGCAGACGGTGGTCGACCTCGCCCGTGCGCATGATCCGGTGGAGCTGCGGGCGATGGGCCGCAAGCTGGTCTACGCGCTTCTTCAGAACGATCCGGAGCCACGCGATCCCGAGCCTGTGCGGCAGGTCAACCAGCACGTGATGCAGTGGAAGGGCGATTGCATAGAGATCCGGGCGAGGCTGGACAAGGTCACCGGTGTCAAGTACGAGGCGCTGCTGGATCCGCTGGCCAAGCCCCGTCCCACCACGGCCGAGGAAGGCCCGGACCCGCGGTCGCGGGCTGAGCGTGAGGGTGATGCGCTGGCCGAGCTGGTCGACCTCATGTTGCGGGCGGATCAGTTGCCGGAGCATGGTGGTGAGCCGGTCACGTTGACGGTGACGATGCGCTACGAGGACCTGGCCGACAAGCTCGGTCAGGGCATGCTGGACAACGGTGAGCGCATTGCGGCCGCGGAGGTGCGTCGGCTGGCCTGTGGTGCGGGGATCATTCCGCTGGTGCTGGGTGAGCGGTCGCAGCCGATGGACATCGGCCGCAAGACCCGCAGCTTCCCCGCCGGAATCCGCCGGGTTCTGGTGGCTCGTGACAAGGGTTGTGCGTTTCCCAGCTGTGGCAGACCGCCCAAACACTGCGACGCGCATCATATCCGCCACTGGGCGAACGGTGGCGATACGTCGGTCAAGAACGCGGTGCTGCTGTGCCGCCATCACCACACGCTTATCCACCGCAGTGAGTGGGAAGTGAGAATGGTGCACGGCCTACCGACGTTCTATCCGCCCAGTTGGCTCGATCCGGATCAAAAGCCGAGACGAAATATCGTCGGCTCGGTCGCGTGACCGCCACCGCCACCGCCGCCGCCCGGCGCCTGGCCGTGGCGAAGCGAAGCGAGCCCGAAAGGGCCTAATGCCGACTCGGTGAGCGGTGATGACGTGCCCAGCCCACGCGATTGGGGCTTGACTTTGAGTGCGAGATGCTACCGTGTTCGGATCGGCCGGGCTCCTCATGCCCGGCTTTTGAAGGCCGAAAAGCATCTCGCCAGAGGCTCGAAGTCAAGCCCCAATCGCAATCGTCGCGAAGCGGCGATGAAATGACCCGGCTCGTCAGGACGGCCCAACGCAACCACCAACGCGGGGTGACCCACCGCACGGCAGGCGACCCCTCCGCTGGAACCGGCGCCAGCCAACGCAAGCCACCCCCTCCAACCGGACCACCGCCACGACCGGCCATCCGGAGGCCAAGCGAGACGCGCGCAGGAGGCCGGGAAAAAGTCGTGAGAGCGTTCCCATTGACGCAGACGTAACACAAAGTTGAGGATCTGCGGCATGCATTGGAGAAGCACTCTTGCCGCAGTGCTGGGGCTGACGCTCGCCGCCAGCGCGACAGCGGCCGCCGCGCCGGACGACGCGCAGCACGGACCGAAGCAGCCGGTCATCGGGCAGCCCCGCACCGAGCACGGGTGTGCCCGCATCGAGAAGTCGTTGCCCACCCTCGAGGACTGGCCGAAGGTCGAGAGCCAGCTCAAGGGTGACCGCAGGGACGAGGCCCGCATCAAGGCCATCCTGAAGGACATGACGCTGGCCGAGAAGGTCGGTCAGATGACGCAGCCCGAGATCGGCTCGATCACGCCGCAGGACGTGACGACGTACGGGTTCGGGTCGGTGCTCAACGGCGGCGGCAGCTGGCCCAACGCCAACAAGAAGGCCACGCCGCAGGACTGGCTGAAGCTCGCCGACGCCTACTGGGAGGCGTCGAAGGCCACGCGCACCAAGATTCCCGTCATCTGGGGCATTGACGCGGTGCACGGCAACAACAACGTCTACGGCGCGACGGTGTTCCCGCACAACATCGGGCTTGGCGCCGCGCACGACCCGTGCCTCGTCCGCGACATCGCCGCGGCCACGGCCGAGCAGATCAGGGTCACGGGGCAGGACTGGGCGTTCTCGCCCACGCTGGCCGTGGTCAGGGACGACCGGTGGGGGCGGACGTACGAGGGGTTCAGCGAGGACCCGCGGATCACGCGCGCCTACGGGTTCGAGGCCATCAAGGGCTTGCAGGACAACGCGAAGAGGCGCATCGGCGAGGACGGCGTGATCGCCACCGCCAAGCACTTCATCGGTGACGGCGGCACGACCGGCGGCAAGGACCAGGGGGTCAACGCCAGCACCGAGCAAGAGATGATCAACATTCACGGTCAGGGCTACTACGGGGCGCTGGCCGCGGGTGCGCAGACGGTGATGATCTCGTTCAACAGCTGGACGAACGACGTCATCAACGAGGGCAAGGTGCACGGCAGCAAGTACGTGCAGTCCGGCATCCTCAAGGGGAAGATGGGCTTCGACGGGCTGCTCGTCTCCGACTGGAACGGCATCGGGCAGGTCACCGGGTGCACGAACGCCAGCTGCCCGCAGGCGATCAACGCCGGTCTGGACATCATCATGGTGCCCAACGACTGGAAGGCGTTCATCGCCAACACGATCACGCAGGTCGAGAGCGGCGTGATCCCCATGGCCCGCATCGACGACGCGGTCACCCGGATTCTGCGCGTCAAGCTGCGTGCCGGCACGTTCGACGAGCCGAAGCCCTCGCAGCGCGAGCACGCGGGAGATCAGGGCGATCTGCTGCACAAGGAGCTCGCGCGCCAGGCGGTGCGGGAGTCCGCGGTGCTGCTGAAGAACAACGACCGCGTGCTGCCGTTGCCCAAGCGCAGCAAGGTTCTCGTGGTCGGCAAGAGCGCGGACAACATCGGCAACCAGACCGGTGGCTGGACGCTGAGCTGGCAGGGCACCGGCAACACCAACGCCGACTTCCCGAACGCCACCAGCATCCTCAAGGGCATCCAGGACACGCTGGGCGCCGCGAACGTCACGTTCTCCGAGACCGCGGACAACGTCGATCCCAAGAACTTCGACGCCGTCATCGCCGTGATCGGTGAGACGCCGTACGCGGAGGGCGTGGGCGACATCGGCAAGCGGACGCTGGAGACCGCGCGCCTGTACCCGCAGGACCTCGCGGTGCTGGACAAGGTGTCCGGCAAGGGCAAGCCGGTCGTCACCGTCTACGTCGGCGGCCGCGCGATGTACATGAACAAGGAGATCAACCGCTCCGACGCGTTCGTGGCCGCCTGGCTGCCCGGCACCGAGGGCCAGGGCATCGCGGACCTGCTGATCCGGGGGCGCCACAACGGGTTCACCGGCAAGCTGTCGTACTCGTGGCCGCGCAGCGCCTGCCAGACGCCGCTCAACGACCCGAGCCAGGACCCGCTGTTCAAGTTCGGCTACGGCCTGCGCGACTGGCAGACCGGCAACGTCGGCAAGCTCGACGAGTCCAGCCCCGGCGGCAGCTGCTCCGGTGGCGGTGGCGGCACGGCCACCGAGGACCTGGAGATCTTCAACCGCGCGGACGTCGCGCCGTACAAGAGCTTCCTCGGCTCGCCGGAGAACTGGGGCCTGGAGATCGGCCCCGACGGCCAGGCCTCGCAGGCGAACATCAACGTCGTGCAGTCCGACGTCAACGTGCAGCAGGACGCGCTGAAGACGACGTGGACCGGCACCGGTCCGGGCCAGGTGTACCTGCAGAGCCCGACCGGCACCGACCTGCGCGGCTACGGCAACGCCAACGCGGCCGTCGAGTTCGACGTGATCGTGCACCAGGCCCCGGCGGCCCGCACGGTCATCAGCGCGCACTGCAACTACCCGTGCATGGCGGAGCTCGATGCCACGCAAGCGTTCCGGAACCTCCCGATCGGACAGAAGTCGACCGTGAAGGTCTCGGTCGAGTGCCTGGCGAGCAAGGGGCTGGACCTGGAGAACGTCAACACGCCGTTCCTGGTCTACACCGAGGGCACGTTCCAGGCGTCGTTCGCGAACGTGAGGTGGGTGCCCAAGGCGGGCGCTGATCCGGACGTACTTCCCTGCACTTAAGGCACAGGACGTGCCCTACCGGCAGACCGGCCGGTAGGGCACGTCCGGGAAGTACTCCTCCCACTGCGAACGCGTGAGCGGTTCGGGATGCCGCGCGCACAACCGCTCACGCGCCCGATCGACGTCCACGTCCCACAACCGGACCGTCGTGTCGTTGCCGCCTGAGGCCAGATACGTGCCGTCGGGCGAGAACTCGATGGCCGCGACGTCCCGCTCGTGGCCGGTGAACCTGGTGACCAGCCGCGGGCGCGCCGGGTCGGCGAGGTCCCACAGCCGCAGCACGCCGTCGGTGTGCGAGGTCGCCATCAAACTCCCGTGCCAGGTCACCGCGTACGGTCCGGCGGTCAGGCCGGTCAGCCTGCCGACCTCCCGCAGCGTGCGCGGGTCGGTCAGCCGGATCTCCTTGTCGCCGACCGCGGTGGCGAGCAGCCTGCCGTCGCCACTGAACCCGCCGCGCAACGTCGTGTCCCCGGTGCCGGGGAAGGAGATCTCGCGGGGATCGCGCCGATCGGTCACGTCGTAGAGCTTCGACTGGTCACCGGTGCCCGCGACCAGCCTGGTGCCGTCGGGGCTGAAGTGCACGGCCCACAGGTAGTTGTTCGCGGCCTCGCGGTACGACAGCAGTTCCGGCGACTTGGTCTCCGTGATGTCCCACAGCATGACCTGCCGGTACGTGCCGACGGCGAGCGTCTTGCTGTCCGGGGTGAACGCCGCCGACACCGCGCGGTCGGTCTGCACCGGCAGCGTCGCCCGGAGCACCGGCGCGGTCACGTCGGTGACGTCGTAGAGGCGGCAGAACCCGTCGTCGCTCGGCACCACGAGCAGCTTGCCGTCCGGGCTGAACGCGGTGAACCGCAGGTAGCCGCGGGCGCCGGTGATCCGGGTGATCGGCTCGCGGCCGCGGTGCGGCGTCATCCGCCACAGCCACACCGTGCTGTCCCAGCTGCTGGTCGCGAGCACCTGGCCGTCGGGGCGGAACGACGTCGCCGAGAGGTTGTTCTCGTGGCCCAGCAACGGCAGGTCGCTCAACCGCTGCAGCCGCACCGACTTCGCGCCCTCCGAGATCACCAGGGTGGCGTTGTCCTGGGTGAACTCGGCGGCGTAGACGCCGGCGGTGAGCGTGCCGAGCAGCCGCGGCCGGCCTTCCGGGTCGAGGTGGACGAGGTCCCACAGACGGGTGCGCCGGTCGCCCGTCGCGACGAGCGTCGTGCCGTCGGGGGAGAACGACACGCCCCAGACGATGGCCGTGAAGTCGGCGAACCCGGCGCGCTGCCGCGGGTTCGCGAGGTCGGCCACGTCCCACAGCTTGGCCAGGTGGTCCCAGCCGCCGGTCGCCATCGACCGTCCGTCCGGCGTGAACGCGAGCGACTCGATGCCGCCGGTGTGGCCGTGCAGCACGCTCCTGGGCTGTGGCTCGCCGTCGCCGTACGTCCACAGCGTCACGACCTTGTCCACCGCCACGGCGAGCGCCTTGCCGTCCGGCCGGAACCGGACCCGTCGCGTGTCGGAGCCGAACCCGGTCAGCGTGGAGGTGAGGACGGGGTGGAAGGGGTCGGTGACCTGCCAGAACTGAACGACGGTGCCGACCGCGACCGCCGCCGCCGTGCCGTCCGGGGTGAACGTGACGTCGCTGATCTTGGTGGTGCCGCCCGGGCCGGGAACGGTGCCCAGCTTCTTCGGGGCACCGGGGGTGGTCACGTCGTAGAACAGGACGCCCTGCTCCGTCGTGAGCGCGAGCAGTCCGGCACGGGCGAAGACGACGCCGTGCAGCTCCTCGCCGGTGTCGGTGGTGCTCAGGTGCCGTGGTGTGCGGGTGTCCGCGATGTCCCACAGCTTCAGCTCGTGGTCCCAGCTGACCGTCGCGAGCGTGGTGCCGCGCGTGGCCACGGCCGGGACGTCGCTGCCGTGCGCGGCGATCCGGGTGAAGTACGGGTCCGCGGTGGCGCTCAGCAGGTTGTCGCGGGTCTCGGCGTTGTCGGAGAGCTGCTGGGCGGCGAGGCTCAGCTGGGTGGACAGCGTGGCGTCGACCGGCCGCAGGCCCCGCGCGTCGCTCACCGCCTTGCGCGCGATGGCCAGGTTCCGCTGGACCGCGGTCTCGCGCTGGGCCCTGATCGCGAACCCCACCGCCGTCACCGCGAGCACCAGCAGCACGGTCAGCAGCCCGACGAGCTGCCGCAGCCTGCGGGCGCGCCGTCGCGCGGCCTGCTGTTCGGCTTCTTCGGCCTCGATGCTGGCGTTGAGGAACCGGCGTTCGCGCGCGGACATCGCGTCGTCGTCACCCGCCGCCCACTCACGCGCCAATGCGAGCCGCACGCCCCGATAGAGCGCGCCCGAGTCGTGGTCGAGCGACTCCCAGGCCGTCGTGGCCTCGGTGAGCTGGTGGTGGACGCGCAGGCCGTCGCGGTTCGCGGTCAGCCAGCCGGACAGGCGCGGCCACGAGCGGATCACGGCCTCGTGCGTGAGGTCGACGCCGGTGTCGTGGAGCGTGATGAGCCGTGCGCGCGCCAGATGGTCCAGCACGAACAACGTGTCGTCATCGTTGTCGAGAGAGTCGCGGCTGATCCGGCGCTTGGTGTCCTCGGTGCCCTCACCGAGCGCGGTCAGCCGCAGGAAGATCTTGCGCGCGATCTCCTGCTGATCGGCGTCCAGCGCCAGGTACGCGGCCTCGGCGCTCTGGGCCAGCGCGTGCCGGACGCCGCCCGTCTCCTCGTAGCCCGCCACGGTCAGACGGGTGCCGCGACGACGACGCCACGTCTCCAGCAGCGCGTGCGAGACCAGTGGCAACGGCGCGTGCTCGGCCTCCAGCACCGACACCAGCGCGCCCTCGACGGTGTAGCCGGAGCGCAACGCCGGTTCGGTGATCGCGCGCCGCAGCTCCTGCGGGCTCATCGCGCCGACCAGGAGCTGCGCGTCGTGCAACGCGTCGACCAGTGCCGGATAACGGCCGCAATGGCCGTAGAAGTCCGAGCGGACGCCGATCACCACTTTGCGTCCGGTTGAATGCGTGATGGCCTCGATGAACGCGGCCCGTTCGTCCTCGTCGCGGCAGAGGGTGAAGACCTCCTCGAACTGGTCGATCACCACGAGGTCCGCCGTCACCCCGTTCCACAATGCGAGCGGGTGCGGGCCGGGGGAGAGCAGATCGGCGGGCCGCGCGGCCACGAGCCCGGCGCGCAGCAGTGACGACTTGCCCGATCCGGAAGCGCCGAAAACGCCCACGAATGGCCGTTCGCTCACTTTGTCCAGCAGTTGCGCGACGAGCTTTTCCCGGCCGAAGAAGCGGCCGGAGTCCTGCGCCTGGAAGGCGCCGAGGCCGAGGTAGGGCGGCTCCCGGCCGGGATCGGCGGGCTTCGCGCTTTCGGCGAGCTCGTGCCACCTCCGCCGCCATTGTTCGACGTTGCCGCCGCACGCGTGCACGTAGGCCGTGGTCACGGCCAGGCTGGGCAGTTTCCGGCCGCTCGCGGCCTCCGACAGCACCGTCACCGAATAGTGCGCGACCTTGCTCAGCTCGCGGTAGGTCGGCCTACCTGCTTTCTCACGCAACAATCTCAAGTCGGCGGCGAACCTGAGCAGCTCGTCATCGTCGGAATCCAGCGGGCGCTCGGGTCTCGGCACCCGCCGGATTGTTCTCCCGTTGTTCGTCCGGCGTCCAGTCGGCGGAACCGAACAACGCGTTCGCTCTATGAAGAGCACATGAACGGTGACATTCGCGACCTGATCGTCGAGACCCGCAAACCCGACAACCCGCCGCCGGACCCCAAGCCCTAGATCGTTGAGTAGTTCCACTCACGACACGACCTGCCCCCTTCACGCATGATCATCGCCGTGGAGGTGCTGCGACGTGTGGTGATCGGCGCGCTGGTCGGCGCCGTCTTCGGATGGGGCTACTACCTGCTGACCGGACCGTTCACCCAGAAGGTGCTGTGCCCCGGTGGCGGGCTGGAGTGCCTTGGCGCCGTCTTGCTCACCGCGGGTGGCGGGCTGGTCCTGGTCCTGGTGCTGGCCGGACTGGTTCTGCGGTTGCTGGGCTTGCGCCCCGCGTGGCCGACCGGCTGCATGAGCGCGGTGATCATCGTGGTCGCCGGGCTGGTCGTGTCCGCCAACGCCGGCGTCGGCACTCGCTTCGATTTCGCGGCCATCGGGGTCTTCGCGTTCGCATATGCCTTGGCCGCCGTGGTGACCACTGGTTGGGGTGTAGATGGCTAGTGGTCGAGGTCGACCGGCTCGCCCCTGATCGCGGTCACCGCGCCGCCGGTCTGCGCGGCGAGCCAGGTCTCGAACGCCTCCGGCTCCTTCGTGAGCACCGTGAAGGTGACGTCGTGGCCGTACTCGGTGTCCGCGACGTGGTACCCGGACGCGCGCAACGCGTTCTCCAGTTTGCCCGCCTGGTCGTGGTCCACGGCCAGAAGCACGCTCTCGTGGCGTTCACGGGTCAACGTGCCGATGGCGTCGATGGCCTCCGACACGGCCCGCCCGTACGCCCGGACCAGGCCACCGGCGCCGAGCTTGATGCCGCCGTAGTAGCGGGTGACGACGACGGCGGTGTCGACGAGATCCCGCCGCGTCAGTACCTCCAGCATCGGCACCCCGGCCGTGCCGGCGGGTTCGCCGTCGTCGGACGAGCGCTGGGTGTCGCGGGTGCGGAACGCCGTGCAGTTGTGCGTGGCCTGCCAGTGCTCCTTGCGGATCCGCGCGAAGAACTCGGCCGCCTCCCGCTCCGAGGCGACGCGGGCGACGTGGCACAGGAACCGCGACCGCCCGATCTCGATCTCGTGCGTGCCGTCCCGCTTGATCACCTTCACCGCTCGATTGTGCGCCGCCTCTGCTCGGCCTCCCCGAACAGGGCGTCCAGCTCGGCCGGCGGCACCTCCTCCAGCTGCTCGAACGTGCACTCGGCAGGCGTCTTGTCCGGGCGGAAGCGCACCAGCCGCGCGGTGTGCCGGAACCGGCCGCCCTGCACGTGCTCGTAGCGCACCTCGGCCACCCGTGACGGCTCCAGCAGCACGACCTGCAGCTGCTTCTCCGGGTTCCACCGGCTGTTCATGCCCGGCCCCTCGTAGGTCGCCCACGCGGCCCACGGGTGCTCGGCGGGGTCGAGCAGCGGTGCGAGCTCCTCGACGAGCTCGCGGCGGCGGGCCGCGGTGAAGCTGCTCGCCACGCCGACGTTGCGCAGCTCACCGTCCTGGTAGAGCCCCAGCACCAGCGACCCGACCGTCTCGCCGTCCTTGTGCCGGCGGTAGCCCGCGACCACGCAGTCGGCCGTCCGCGCGTGCTTGACCTTGAACATCACCCGCTTGTCGGGCTCGTAGACGCCGTCGAGCGCCTTCACCATCACGCCGTCGAAGCCCGCGCCCTCGAACCGCGTGAACCAGTCCTGCGCGACGTCCGGGTCCGTCGTGGACGGGGTGAGGTAGACGCCGGGGATCTCGGTGACGACCTCCTCCAGCAGCTTGCGGCGCTCACCGAGCGTGCGGGTCGTGACGTCGGTGTCGCCGCAGGCCAGCAGGTCGAACGCGACGAAGCTCGCCGGGGTCTCGACCGCGAGCTTGCGGACCCTCGAAGCGGCCGGGTGCAGCCGCAGCTGGAGGGTGTCGAAGCTCAGCCCGTCCGGGGTGACCAGCACGATCTCGCCGTCGACCACGCACTTCGGTGGCAGGGCCTCGCGCAGCAGCTCGACGACCTCGGGGAAGTAGCGGGTCAGCGGCTTGTCGTTGCGCGAGCCCAGCTCCACCTCGTCGCCGTCGCGGAACACGATGCAGCGGAAGCCGTCCCACTTCGGCTCGTACGCGAGACCGTCCGCGCGCGGCAGTTCGGGCACGGACTTCGCGAGCATCGGCTTCACCGGCGGCATCACGGGCAGGTCCACGCCCGTGACCATAGGCTCAGCGCAGGGCGACGGCGAGTTTTTCCAGCTCCCGCACGTCCGCGTCCATGCCCTCGTCCTCGGGGACGGCCAGCGCGATCGGCCGCCGCAGCGACACCTGCCCGGACCTGCGCGTCTCGAGCCCGGCGCGCAGCCGTTGCGCCAGCGGCAGCTCGTCCGGCGTCTCGGCGACGTACGGGCTGATCCGCACCAGCCCGTCCCGGCACTCGATCACGCGCCGGTAGTAGCGCCGGTGCACGCCGCGCAACGAGAACGCGTCGCGCCTCGACGGCACGCGGTGCAGCGCGTCCTCGGGGAACGACTCGTTCAGCAGCGTCCACAGCGGAGCGAGCCGGTGGTAGGCGCGCAGGTGCCGCCACCACAGCCGCATCGCCGCGAACCGCATCGCGGCGATCGGGTAGACGACGCCGATGACGATCAGCAGCACGCCGGGCAGCAGGAACCACACGGCCGTGGTCAGCAGCCAGCGGGGCAGCGGTGTGCCGAAGTAGCGGGAGACGTTGGACGACACGAAGATCGCGTCGGCGGGCACCAGCAGCCCGAGGCCCGTGGAGGTGATCAGCAGGCCCCGGCGCAGCCGCGGGTCGGCGCCGCGGGCGTAGCGGCGGGCCCAGACGAACATCGCCGCGAACCCGTAGAGCAGATAACCGTTGCCCAGCGCGTAGAAGACCGTGATCGCGAGGACGCCGGTGGGGCCGCCGCCGAGCGAGTTCGGCACGCGCGCCGCCGCGACGCGCAGGTCGTCCGGGATCGCCAGCACCGCCCACGTCATGGCGGTGACGCAGAGGACCAGCGGGGCGAGCTGGAGCCACGCCTGTCTGCGCGCTCGGGTGTCGTCGAGGGCGGAGAAGATGAAGAAGCAGATCAGGCCGTACACGCCGACCTGCAGCAACGCGTGCTGGATCAGCTGGCAGACCATCGGGTCGAGGCCGAGGAACCACCGGCCGTTCGCCGCGGCCCGGCCGAACGGGTAGCCGACCGCCCAGCCGGCCACGAGACCCGTGACGCTGCGCAGGCGTGGGTCGTGCGGGCGGCGGAAGAGCAGGTACAGCATCACGGCGAGCGCGGTGAACGCGACGACGCCCTGGGTCTCCTTGAGGTACTGCATCTACAGCCACCCGATCCGGTCGGCCAGCGAGGACGCCATCCGGCGCGCGGGGCCTTCCGCGTTGCGCGGCGCCACCTTGTCCAGCACCGACGCCCACTCGAGGATGATCGTCGCGACCGTCTCGGCCTCGCGCTCGTGCTCGGTGTCGTAGGAGGTGCGCCGCAGCGCGCGCCGCACGGCGTCCGGTTCGAGGTCGGGGTAGAGGCCCGTGAGCAGCTCGTCGTCCTGCTCGTCGCTGGTGTGACCGGCCAGCAGGTGACCGAGCTCGTGCAGGATGATGTGGTTCTGGTGCGCCTTCGACGTCTCCTGCTGGTAGAGGATGTAGTCGGCCTTGGCGGTGGCGATCCACACGCCGTACGGGCCGGGCACCGGGATCGGATGCGCGATCAGCCGGATCGGTCTGCCCCGCTGGTCGCCGACGCGCCGGCAGAGCTCCTCCACGTCGAGCGGGGGCTGGATGTCCAGCTCGTTCAGCAGACGGCGGCACCGCCTGCGCAGCTCACGTTCGGCCACGATCATCCTTCGCCGCGTTCGGCCTGTTCCTGTCGGTAGACGACGTCGAGCAGCTCCATGACCAGACGCCGGCGGTCGGGTGACAGCTCGCCCGCCCGCATCGCCATGAGCTGCGCTTCGCTGCCCGCGGCGATCTCGTTGAGGCGGTTCTGCTCCTCCTGCAGCGACTTGAGCTGCTCGTCGACGCGGTCGGTGACCTCGTCGTCGAAGAAGTAGCTCACGGGCACACCGAAGAAGCCTGCCAGGGCCTGCAGGTGCTTGAACGTCGGGTTGTCCTTCTTGCCCTTGCGCAGCTGCCAGATGTAGCTCTGCGAGATGGTCACGCCGGTGTCCGCGATGGCGGCCGCGACCTGCTCGTTGCTGTACTCCTGGCCGGAACGGGAGGTGTGCCGGGCGAAGAGGTGGTTGAGCTTGTCAGCCAGGGACCGTTCCCCCGCCATTGCCGGCTCCCCCCGTTGCGCGCAGTGAGCGTTTCCACCCATGGAAAGGGCTATCTGGGTGACGGGATTTTCACCAGTTGAAACCCGTCCAATCGTCAACATAGACTCCTGGCGAGCCTGTCTCAACTGCGGTGAGGAGGAGCTCGGACATGGCGCTTGCCGAACGGCAGGGATCCTTTCACCGGACCGTGATCGACGTCGTCTACAAGACCATGAACCAGCTGGCGCAGACGGACTCGCCCAACGAGGTGTTCCAACTGCGCGAACAGCTGCGTGCCGCCCTGCCGTGGTGGCGGGGGCTGCTGCGGATGCACGAGCCGAACGAGCGGCACCGGTGCAAGTCCTGCCACTCCTGGTACGGACGGCACCGGGCGTGGCCCTGTCCCGTGTGGCGGGACGCGGTGTCGGCGTTGCACCAGCTCAATGACATGTACGGGTTCCTGGCGTCGTCGCAGGCGGCACGTCCGGTGCCGAGGGAGCGGGTGGTCGTGAGCAGTGCCGGCCGCTTCGGCGACCGGCACCACTCGCGGTCCTCCTAGCCCAGGCGGAAGCTCTGGGCCGCCGAGCCGGTGCAGGTCGCCTGGACCAGCTGCACGCCGTCACCGGTGCCGGCCGGCGCCGACAGGCACTTGCCGGAGTGGCGGGCGGTCAGCGCCGAGTAGCCGTCCGCGCCGGTGGTGACGCGCCACTGCTGGTTGGCGCCGCCCACGTAGTCCCACAGGTGGATGCCGGCACCGTCCGCAGTGGACACGTCGCTCACGTCCAGCACCTTGGCGGGGTTGTTGCGGTACTCGACGCGGGAGTAGCCGTCGCTCGTCGCCACGGCGCGGAAGTTCTGCGCGGTGGTGGAGTTGCAGGTGTACTGCTGGATGACGGTCCCGTTGCCGGCGCCGGCCGAGCGCGCGTCGACGCACTTGCCGTTGCCCTTGTTGACGAGCGTCGTCCACTCCGGCTGCGGTGGCTGCGAGCCGCCGCCCAGCCACAGCAGGCTGTCGATGAGGAAGTTGTTCTGGTCGGGACTCGCGAAGGTGGACGACAACGGCCGGTTGTTCGCGTAGTCCATCGCGTTGTGGCCGAAGTTGGCGTAGATCATCTTGAAGTTCCGGTTCGTCCACATGATGGGGTAGTAGCCGCTGCGCCACTGCTGGTTCGGGTCGGTGCCGAGCGGGAAGCTCGACGGGTCGACACTCGCCAGGATCTGGATGTCCGGGTTCGTGCGCAGGTCGCGCGACCAGCTGTACCACTCGCTCACCGACGAGGTGAACCTCTCCGGCAGGCGCAGGGTCGACGGGTGGGTGCGGGTCTCCACCTTCAGCGTCGCGGTGGTGGGACCCCAGGTGTTGCTGACGAAGTTCCCCTTGCCCAGGAACGTGTTGTGGTACCACGGCCACTCGTCGGCGTTCTGCGTGAACGCCGAGACGTGGAAGCCGAGCCACGCGCCGCCCGCCTCGATGTAGCGCTGGAACCCGGCGCGCTGCGCGCCGTTCGGCAGGTCGTCGAGGAAGATCACGACCTGCGCCTGCGCGGGGGTGAGGCCGACCAGCCGGTTCCAGTCGGTGGTGGCCTCGTAGGTGAACCCGTTCTCCTGGGCGGCCCTGGCGAGCCAGGGGTTCGCCTCCTTCACGAACGAGATGTGGGCCAGGTCGTTGGTGCCGTAGTAGAAGCCGAGCACCTTGAACGACGCGGCCTTCGCCGCGTGGGTTCCGGAAACCGGGACGAGGGTCGCGGCGAGCAGAGCCAGCAACGCCAGCAGTTTTCTTGCCATGCGGGCACGCACCTTCTGTCGCAGGGGTTGCGCGCCCGAAGATCATCGTAGGGATGGTCCAGACCTGTTGGGGACCGGGACGTTCACAGAATTCTCTTGCGCCACACCATGAACCCGCCCAGCACCGCCAAACCGCCCAGTGCCGCCACCACGGCGGACAGGCCGAACCTCATGGTGTCGGAAGGAGGTTGTTCGACGGTCGACGCAACGGGAACGGGCCGCGGCGTGCTCGGCTTCGGCGTGGAGGGCGCGGCGGTGCTCGGCGTGGTGGTGGTCGTGGTCGTCGCGGCCGGGGCGGGCGGGACCTGCTTCACCTGCGGGGCGGGAGGAGGAGCGGCCACGGCGGGCGCGGGTGCGGGTTCAGGCGCCGCGATCTCGACGTCCGTGCACGAGTAGTAGGTGTCCGGGGTGTCGGTGTTCTGCCAGACGGTGTAGATCAGGTGCCGCCCGGTGCGGTCCTGCGGCAGCCGCACCTTGAACTCGTAGGAGCCGTTGACCAGAGGGGGACTGGGCACCGAGAGGAACTGCTCCAGGTCCGCCCACCGCAGCGGTTGCGCCGGCGAGTAGCCGTCGCGGGTGACGTAGAACCGGAACGAGCCCTGGTGCGGGATCGTCGCCCGGTAGGTGAAGTCGGTGCTCGTGAGCTTCGTCGCCGGCCACTCGGCGGTCGGCAGGTCGAGCCCGGCGTACCTGGGCAGCCCGGCGCTGCACAGCTTGCCGTCCGGCACGCGCGCGGCGTCCTGGCCGGCCACGTTCGGCAACCGGATGTTGTCCCACTCCTTGGACGGCAACCCCGCCTGAACGGCACTGCGGCAGGGCGGGGATGATGCTGTTGGCTGACCGGGCGAGCACAGGAAAGCCCTGCTCGCGGGGTCGGTGGGCGCGCCATGGGCGTGCGCGGGAACCGCGGAGAGCATCATGAGCAGCGTCAGTACGCCCACTAGGCGAAACACGAGCACCTCCCCTGTCTTTCTAGGGGTACGCGTGCCAGGCCCGAGTCGTTCACGGAAGATGTGTTGACATGTCCTTCGCTGATGAGGTGTCCGCAGCCGCAGCCCGGCTCGGTGGAGTCGCCCGCACCACGCCGCTGGAGGTGAACCAGCGGCTGTCCGAGAGGACCGGGGCGCGGGTGTGGTTCAAGCGCGAGGACCTCCAGGTCGGCCGGTCGTACAAGCTGCGCGGCGCGTTCAACCTGCTGTGCCAGACCGAGTTCGCGTTCGGCGGCGCGGTCTGCGCGTCGGCGGGCAACCACGGCCAGGGCATGGCCTACGCGTGCCGCCGCCTGGGCATCGAGGGCCGCGTGCACGTGCCCCGCACCACACCGCGGCAGAAGCGCGACCGCATCTCCGCCCTGGGCCAGGGCATGGTCCAGCTGGTCGTCGACGGCGACACCTACGACGACGCGGCCGCGTTGGCCAAGGAGTACGCGCTGAGCACGGGCGCGACCCTGGTCCCCGCCTTCGACGACCGCCGCACGGTCGCCGGTCAGGGCACCGTCGGCCTGGAGATCGTGCAGCAGCTCGGCGGCGCCCCCGACGTGGTCGTGGTGCCGGTCGGTGGCGGCGGTCTGCTCTCCGGCGTCGGCACCTGGTTCAAGGAGCGCTTCCCGCGCACCCGTGTCATCGGCGTGGAGCCGGCGGGCGCGGCGAGCATGATCGCCGCCCTGCAGGCGGGCCACCCGGTGACGCTGCCCGAGGTCGACTCGTTCGTCGACGGCGCGGCGGTCCGGCGGGCCGGTGACGTGACGTTCCCGATGGTGCGCGACTGCGGCGCCGAGCTGCTGAGCGTGTCCGAGGGCGCGGTGTGCACGGAGATGCTGGAGCTGTACCAGATCGACGGCATCATCGCGGAGCCCGCGGGCGCGCTGGCCTCGGCGGCGCTGCTGGAGGAGATCTCGGTGGCGCCCGACTCGACGGTCGTGTGCCTGCTCTCCGGCGGCAACAACGACGTCTCGCGCTACGCCGAGATCGTCGAGCGGTCCATGGTGCACCGCGGGCTGAAGCACTACTTCCTGGTCGAGTTCCCGCAGGAGCCGGGCGCGCTGCGCAGGTTCCTCGACGAGGTGCTCGGCAAGGACGACGACATCGTGCTGTTCGAGTACGTCAAGCGCGACAACAGGGAGACCGGTGCCGCGCTGGTGTGCATCGAGCTGGGCCGTCGTGAGGACTACGACCTGCTGCGGGGCCGGATGAAGGAGTCCCCGCTCAAGATCCAGCACGTGGCGCCGGGCACCACGGCCTACCGGTTCCTGATTTGACCCTCACCCGTCCGGGTGGTCGATGAAGGGAACCTTCCTGCACCTCAGGTGGAGGAAGGTTCCCTTCATCGACAGGGGCTCACGGCTTCGGGCAGGTCTTCCAGGCGAAGTGGTAGGTCGTCTCGATCGACCCGTCCGTCGAGTCCATCGAGATGAAGCTGGTGGTCTTCTTCGGGTCCGAGGTACCCGCGTTGGCCCGCAGCTCCGTGTTGATGTTGAAGTTCCGCTTCTCGCCGCACGGGGAGTAGACGATCGCGGCGACGTCCGTGGTGTCGGTCGCCTGCCAGTTGTCGCTCAGCGGTCCCTTGTAGTCGTGCTGCATGGGAACGGTCTGCGACATGCCCTGGAAGTAGTAGCTCGCCTTCTGCATGGCGGTGGCGCCGCGCTCCAGGCTCGCGAAGCCGCGGTAGTCGGCGGACGCGATGCCGTAGGTGAAGCCCGACGGCACGTTGACCCGCAGGTTCAGCTGACAGTTCTTTCTGAAGTCGGTCGGCCCGGCTCCGACACCGACCAGCGCCATGTACTCGCTGTAGGTGACGGTGAAGGCCTTGTTGTCCGGGCTGACGGCGACCGCGGCCGTTCCCGCCCGGCAACCTGACCCGTTGATCGTCACGACGTCGATGGTGATGATCTCCGGCGGCGGCGTGGTGCCGGGGGCGCCACCGGGCGGGATGATGATGGTCGACATCGCGAGAGCGGCCGCGGCCACTGTGTTGAGCATGGGGCACCTTTCCGTCTGTGGTTCAACAATGCGCGGGCGGCGGCATTGGGTGCCTGGGTCAGCAGCGCTTCCAGGAGAACTGGTACTTGGTGCTCACGCTGCTGTCCGTGGAATCCATGGTCATGAAGCTGTTGGCCTTCGACGCGCTTCCGGCGTTCACCCGCAGCTCGGTGTTGATGTTCAGGTGCCGTACTTCTCCGCACGGTGCGTAGATGATTTCCGCCACCTGGGCGCGGTCGGTTGCCTGCCAGTTGTCGCTCACCGGGCCGTAGAAGTTGTGGCTGCGGCTCGCCGTGTCGGACATTCCCTGGAAGTAGTAGTTTCCTCTTTCCGTGCCCGTGGCCCCCGACTGCAGGTTGGCGAAGCCGCGGTAGTCCGCCTGGGCGATGCCGAACGTGAAGCCCTGCGGGTAGCTCACTCTGATGTTGAGCTGGCAGTTCTTCCGGAAGTCCGTCGGTGACGAGCCCTGGCCAGCCTGGGCGAGGTACTGGCTGTAGGTGACCGTGAACGCCGTGCGGTCGTCCGCGGAGGCGACGGCCGCGGTGCCGGCCGGACAGCCGGAACCGTTCACGGTGACGACGTCGATCGTGACGAAGTCCGGAACATCGGGAACAGCATTCGCTGCGGGAGCGGTGACCACCGCGGACAGCGTGAGGGCAGCAGCCAGCACCGTTTTCAGCATGGCCAGCCTTTCTTTCCAGAAGTGCGATACCGGCGGCGGAGGTCAAACGATATCGGAAACCCTGTGTTGCGAAGGGCCGCCGATCGGGTGACCGAATTCTTCGGCAATGTTCGTCGGAAAGCAGGGCGAAGAGCACGCCCCGAAATATTCGGCCGTGCGCGAACTATGCTCACCCACCGTGTGCCGAATTGACCTGACGATTGTCTGACGATCGCCGTTCGCTGGGCCGTTCGAGTGATCCGCTCGGGCGCCGGAGGTGATCTGGGCCGCATCCCGGGATGAACCGGCCCCGCCCGGACGTTGATGCCGGTGACGACGACCGATCTCTCGCGAGGAGTGCGCCTGATGGCTCCCGACCAGCTGACCGTCTACTCGACCTCGTGGTGCGGCTACTGCCGGATCCTGAAGAGCTCGCTCGACCGCGAGGGCATCGAGTACGTCGAGATCAACATCGAGGAGACGCCCGGTGCGGCCGACTTCGTGATGAGCGTGAACGGCGGCAACCGCACGGTGCCGACCGTCCACTTCCCGAACGGCAAGGCGCTCACCAACCCGTCGCTCGCCCAGGTCAAGGAACAGCTCGCGGCCTAGCCGTGGAGCTGCGCGGTCGTCGAGGCACCGTCGAGCGCCTCGCGGATGATGTCCGCGTGCCCCGAGTGCTGGGCGGTCTCGCGCAGCACGTGCAGCACGACCCGCCGGACCGACCGCGGTGCGGGGTCCGGGTCCCACGGTGCCGGCGGCATCGGGATCAGCTGGTCCGGTGAAGCGGCGCGCACGGCCTCGTCGGTCGCGCGCGCCGCTTCGGCGCAGGAGGCGAGCAGCTCGTCGAACGAGCCGCCCTCCCAGGTGTACTGCCCGGTGTCGAGCATCCCCTCGGGCAGGCCCGGTCGTCCGCACAGGAGGTGCGTGTAGGTGCGCTCACACCAGGTGAGGTGCTTGAGCAACCCACCCAGCGTGAGCTCGCTGACGGTCGTGCGCTTCCTGGCGTCCGCCTCGGACAGGCCCCGCATCGCGATGCGGAAGACCCGGCGCTGGTCGTTGAGCATGTGCAGCAGTTCGTCGCGTTCCACGGACGGCGACGCTATGGCCGAACCAGGACAGGCCGGGTCCTGCTAGCAGTAGAGGTTCGCTCCGGCCGGCACGCCGAGGATGCCGGTGAACTGCTGGTAGCTCGACACGCGGCTCTGCACCTGCGCGGGGTTGCGGCCGTCGCACTCCAGCGACCCGTTGATGCTGCGGATGGTCTGGCCGAACCCGCTGCCGTTCACCATCGCGTTGTGCCCGGTCATGCTGCCCGGCCCGGTCTGCGTCATCCAGTACCAGAGCCCCGTCTTCCACGAGATCGCGGAGTCGGTGGCCACCCAGTCCGGGTTGCGCAGCAGGTCGAGGCCGAGGTCACGGCCCGCCGCGTAGTAGTTGAAGTTCCACGACAGCTGGATCGGGCCGCGGCCGTAGTAGTTCCGGTCGCCGGCGGGGCAGCCGTAGGACCGGGTCTCGTCGCAGTAGTCGCCGCTCTGGTCGATCTCCCGGACGTACACGAGGCCGCCGGTCTCGTGCGAGACGTTGGCGAGGAACGCCGCGGCCTCCTGCTTCTTCACGGTGTCGCTGCCCGTGGTCGCGAACGCGGGGAACGCGCTCATCGCGGCCACGAGCCCGCTGTAGCTGTAGAAGCCGTTGCGGTTGGGGAACATCTGGTTGAACTGGGTCTCGCTGACGACGAAGCCGCCGCCGCCGCCACCTCCGCCGTTGCAGGTGTACGGGTCCCAGTACCAGGTGGAAACCGTTGGGCTGTAACCGGGATTGTCGTGCTCGGCGATGTAGAAGCTGCCTTCGAACCGCACGATGGAACCGGCCGTGTACCACTGCCCCTGCACCCAGTCGGGGTAGTTGCAGGTGCCGCCACCGCCGCCGCCGTCACAGTTGTACGGGTCCCAGTACCACGTTGAAATCGTTGGGCTGTAACCAGGATTGTCGTGCTCGGCGATGTAGTGGGCGCCCTGGTACCTGACGACGGCGCCGGTGACGTACCACTGGCCCTGCACCCAGTCGGTGAACGTGCAGGACTGCGCCGACACGTCCGCCTGGGAGGAAGCGGACGGTGTGATGACGGCCAGCGCCGCCGTCATCACACCCGCCGCGATGGACGCCAAGATGCGTTTTCTCAGCAATGTCACCCACTCCTGGAGTCTGCGCGCCCGAGGAATCGAGGATGTGAACAAGGCTGAGACTGGCATCGGTGGTCCAGACCAGTCAAGGGGTCTATACCATTACGCACCCGAGCCGTACGGCCTGGTGATGATCTCCAGCCGGTGGCCGTCCGGGTCGTCCCAGTAGACGCCACGACCGCCGTCGTTGCGGTTGATCTGCTTGTGCTGACTGCGGAACGGGTCGGCCCAGTAGTCGAGCCCGCGCTCGCAGATCCGGTCGAAGATCTGGTCGAACTCCTCCTCGGTGACCAGGAACGCGTAGTGCTGCACGGTGATCGGCGCCGGGCTGGTCACGTAGTCGAGGGAGACTCCGTTCGCGGCCTCGACGACGAGGAACGGGCCGAAGCGCACCGGCTCCGGCAGGCCGAGGAGCTCGGTCAGGAAGCGCGCCGAGCGCTCCTGGTCGGTGGCGTGGACGATGGTGTGGTTGAGCTGTACGGGCATACCTCCTGCCTACTCCGCTGTCAGGGACTTGTCAGCGCGGCCGGTGATGATCGCCCCATGAAGAGAGGGATCATCGCCGTCGCCGTGGTGTTGCTGGGCTTCGTCTTCCCCGGTGTCGCGAACGCCGAGACGCCGCCGGGGTGCTCGAGCGCCGCGCAGATCGGGTCGACCGCGTACGTCAAGTACCGCGGCAACAACATCGCGTCGGTGAAGCAGTTCGCCGGTTGCGGCTCCAACTACTCGTACGTGTACATGTGGGAGAGCTTCCGCAACTCCGGTCACCACTGGATCACCCAGACCGCCGTGGCGGTCTACAGCAGCGCGAGCGACAGCACGCCGGACAGTCACAAGGGTGGCAGCAGCAACCCCTACGACCCCAAGGAGCTGTGGAGCAAGCCCGCCGACACCCTCGACAAGTGCACTGCCGCCTACGGTCTCGTGAGCGTGGCGCAGGACGACAACTTCACCGCGTACACCGGCAAGCGCTGCTAGATTCCACGCCGCCCCGACCTCCGAGGGGTGTCGGGGCGGCGACGATCACGCAATACTGCGTCAATGCGGACACTGGTTGTAGCCGGGCTGTTACTGGGTCTAGCAGTCCCCGCACAGGCACAAACAGACGCAGACCCCTCGTCCCTCGTCAATCCCTTCGTCGGTACCCAGAACTTCGGCAACACCTTCCCCGGCGCCTCGGTGCCGTTCGGGATGGTGCAGGTCAGCCCCGACACGGGAGGTCAGGGCGGGTACGACTACAAGGCCAACTCCATCTACGGCTTCTCGCAGACGCACCTGTCGGGCGTCGGCTGCGGCGTCATGGGCGAGCTGCCCGTGATGCCGACGGTCGGGCCCGTCGACAACGTTGACATCAACGCCTACAAGTCGCCTTTCAGTCATTCGGACGAGCTCGCCCAGCCGGGCTACTACCGCGTCGGGCTGTCCCGGTACGGGGTGAACGCCGAAGTCACGGCGACGCCGCGGACGGGGTGGCAGCGCTACGCGTTCCCGTCCTCGTCGGCGGCCAACGTCCTGTTCAACACCGGACGGTCGAACCAGACCGTGCTGGACTCGGAGATCCACGTCGTGGGTGACCGGACCATCGAGGGCCGGGTGCGCAACGGCCGGTTCTGCGCGGGCAAGGACGAGCACACCGTGTACTTCACGGCGTCGTTCGACCGGCCGTTCTCGTCCTTCGGCTCGTGGCGGGGGAGCGTTCCCACGGCGGGTTCCCGTGACGCTGCCGGAACTGGGGGCAACGGCGCGTGGGTCACGTTCGACGCTTCCGCCGACCGCGATGTCGTGCTGAAGATCGGCCTGTCCTACACCGGGCTGGAGGGCGCGCGGCGCAACCTCGCGGCGGAGGCGCCTTCCTACGACTTCGACGCGACCACGAAGGCGGCGCGCGAGGTCTGGAAGAAGCAGCTCGACGCGGTGCGGGTGTCCGGCGGGTCCCGGGATCGGCAGGCCGCCTTCTACACCGCGCTGTACCACTCGGTGCTGCACCCGAACCTCGCCGGTGACGTCGACGGCAGGTACACCGGTTTCGACGGGAAGGTGCGCACGGCTTCCGGTTACACGCCGTACCAGAACTTCTCGTTGTGGGACACCTACCGGCCGCAGAACCAGCTGCTGCAGATCCTGGAACCGCAGGTGGCCCGGGACGTCGCACTGTCCGTTGTGGCCAGTGGACGGGACGGCGGGTGGTTGCCGCGCTGGGCGCTGGCGTCGTCGGAGACCAACATCATGACCGGCGACCCGGTGACGCCGTTCCTGGTCGAGGCGTGGTCGAAGGGGTTGCTGCGCGGGCATGAGGAGGAGGCGTACCAGCTGTTGCGCGCCAACGCCTTGTCGTTGCCTCCCGCTTCATCGCCGTACAACGGGCGGTCGGGCGTCACGTACTACTCGGACCGCGGGTACATCCCGTCGGGGCTGAAGCTCGGCACGGACTGCGCGCACAAGGGCGGCGACAACGACTGCGTGCACCCGGCGTCGGCCACCCTGGAGTACTCGGCGGCGGACGCCTCGCTCGCGTTGATGGCGCGCGGTCTGGGCCACGGCGCCGACGCGCGGCTGTTCGCCGACCGCGGCCAGTGGTACCGCAACCTGTGGGACTCGTCCATCGGTCAGTTCCGGCCGCGCACGGTCGCCGGCACCTGGCTCACGCCGTACAACCCGGTCGACGCGTCGCACCAGTTCCACGAGGGCGGCGCCTACCAGTACCAGTGGCTGGTCCCGCAGGACCCGGCCGGGCTGGTGTCGCTGATGGGCGGGCGCGAGACGTCGGAGAAGCGCTTGGACGACTTCTTCGCCTACGAGAAGCTGCTGGTGGACCCCGCGGGCACCGCGCGGCACGACTGGATCACCGAACCGTACGACTACTACGGCAAACCGACCTACAACCCGAACAACGAGCCCGACCTGCTCGCGCCGTACATGTACCTGTGGACGGGCACGCCGTGGAAGACCGCGACGGTCGTGCGGGCGGCGATGACGTTGTTCACGACCGGCCCGGACGGCATGACGGGCAACGACGACCTGGGCACGATGTCGGCCTGGTACGTCTTCTCGTCGCTGGGCCTGTACCCGACCTTCAGCGGGTCGGGCTTCCTCGCGCTGTCGTCACCGCAGTTCCCGTCCGCGACCGTCCGCATAGGACAGTACGGGGCGCAGGGCGGCACGCTGGTGGTGTCGGCGCCGAACGTCTCGGACTCGGTCCGTTACGTGCGGTCCGCTTCGCTGAACGGGCGTGACGTGCGCAGGACCTGGCTCGACTGGTCCTCGGTGCGGCACGGCGGGAAGCTCTCGTACGAGGTGGCCGCGAAGCCTTCGTCGTGGGGCACCGCGCGTTCCGACGAGCCGCCTTCGCTCAACGACGGCAACGCGGACTCGCGGCGTGCCCTGTCGGCGTCGTTGCGCAACACCGAGATCGTCATGCCGACCTCGGACACCGCGCAGTCGCTGACGTTGCAGCTCGACGTGCTGGCGCAGTCGCCGTCCGCGGTGCCGGTGCGGCCTTCCGTCACCGCGCCGGACGGCTGGAAGGTGAGCGGTGCCACGCCGTTCGTGATCGTGTCGCGGCATCTGCCCACGCAGAAGACCGTGCCGTTGACGGTCACCGTGCCCGCCGGTGCCCCGGTGGGTTCGTACCCGGTCCCGGTCTCGGTCGGCGACGTGTCCGTGAAGGCCGTGGTCGAGGTGAAACCGGCCGCGGTGTGCGCGTTCTCGTCGTGCTCGGTGGACGTCGGGCCGGAGCGCAACCACGACGGGACGGCCACCGCGGACGCTCCGGCGTCCGGTGACTTCGACGGTGGCGGCTGGAGCTACGACGCGGCGCTGCTGCCCGCGGCCGGGCCGGTGACGTGGGGCGGGATCACCTACCAGGCACCGGACCCGTCCGGGACGGCGCCGAACTTCGTCGAGGCTCGCGGGCAGGGGTTGTTGTTGCCCGCCGGGAAGTTCTCGTGGCTGCACGTTGTCGGTGCGTCCTACAACGGGCCCGTGTCGACGGCGTTCACCGTGTGGTACACGGACGGCACGTCGGCCGAGGTCGCGGCCTCGGTGCCGGACTGGGCCGGTGACGGTCCCGCGGTGCTGGAGATGCCGCACCGGATCAAGGCGGGCAAGGGGGTGGACGGCCCGGCGGTCCGGTTGTTCGGGCAGTCGTTGCGACTGGACGCGGCGAAGACGGTCCGGTCGGTGACATTGCCGGATGATCCGCGAGTGGAGCTGTACGCGCTCACACTTGCCTGATGGAACGACTGGAAAGTGGAGTGCGGTCCCGCGTGTGGGCCGACGGCGACCGCATCGTCAAGCAGGTCATCGGCGATGCGGCCGCCTTCACCCGCGAGGTCACCGCGCTGCGGCTGGCCGGACACACCGGCATGGTGCCGCGCGTCCTCGACGTCGACCCGGACACCCGGACGATCGTGATGGAGCGGCTGCCGTCCCATCCGTTCGACGAGGACTGGGTCATCGACTACGCCCGCGGTCTCGCCCGGCTGCACCAGGCCACGGGTCCCGAGCACGCCGGAGCCCTGCCGCGCCAGGAGGTTCCCGATCCGGAGCCGTTCCTGCGGTTCGTGCGCGCGCTGGAGGTCGAGGTCGGGGACGCGGAGACCGAGCTCGCGTTCACCGACACCGGCAGGTTCGACCTCCTGCACGGCGACCCGTGTCCTGGCAACGACATGTACACCGAACGCGGAGCCCGGTTCGTCGACCTCGAAGGCGCGATGCTCGGCGACGGGCTCACCGAGCTGGTGTACCTGCGGATTGGTTTTCCGACCTGCGCGACGGTGTCCGAGACACCGAAGGAGCTGCGGGAGGCCGCCGAGCGGGCCTACTTCGCCGAACGCGGCTGGACCGAGCCGCTGGAGGACGCCTGCGTGCGGTGGCTGGTCCAGGGTGACGCGCTGGTGCAGCGGGCCGAGCGGGACGGCACCGACCACCTCGCGCGGGTCGTCGACGAGGACTGGTTCTGGTACAGCACGACCGCGCGCGGCCGGTTGATGTTCCGGGCGCGGGTGGTGGCGGGGTTCACCGAGACGCACCCCGCGATGAGCGCGCTCGCCCGGCGGTTGCTCGACCGGATGAACCGGATCTGGGAGCCGCAGCCGATCGCGACCCGGCGCACGCACATCTCATGACCAGGCGGACAGCCGCAGACGCGAGGTGAAGGAGCGTTCCTCGCCCGTGACCGGGTCCACGAAGGACAACGTGCGGGCGAGGAGCTGCAGTGGCGACGAGAAGTCGTCGAGCGGGCGTTCCCGCAGCACCGGGTAGAAGTCGTCGTTCACGATCGGCACGCCCAGTCCGGACATGTGCAGGCGCAGCTGGTGGGTGCGGCCGGTCAGCGGCTTCAGGTGGTAGCGGCCCAGGCCGTTGCGATGCTCCACAAGAGACACGTGCGTTTCGGCGTTCGGCGGGCCGTCGACCTCGAAGGCGGTGATGATGCCCCGTTCCTTGATGATCCGCGAACGCACCACGGTGGGGAGATCGAGCTCAGTGGAGTACGGGGCGATGGCCTCGTACTCCTTGGACACCAGGCGGTCGCGGAACATCGTCTGGTACTTGCCCCGCAGCTCGCGCCGCACCACGAAGAGCACGAGACCGGCCGTGACGCGGTCCAGCCGGTGCGCGGGGGAGAGGTCGGGCAGGCCCAGCGAGTCGCGCAGGCGGACCAGGGCCGTCTGCATGATGTGCCGGCCGCGCGGGATCGTGGCCAGGAAGTGCGGCTTGTCGGCCACCACGATGTCGTCGTCCTGGTGCACGACGCCCACCTCGAACGGCACCGGCACCTCGACGGGCAGGTCGCGGTGGAACCAGATGTAGGAGTCGGGCACGAACGGCGCGTCGACCCCGAGCGGGCCGGAGACGCCCCAGATCCGCTCCTCGCGCAGCATCTCCTCGATCCGCGCCGGTGCCACGCGCGGCAGTCGTTCCACGAGGTGGTCGCGCAGGGAGAGCCACGAGCCCCCAGACGGCAGCTTCAGCCGCGCGGCGTCCAGGCCGTTGCGCTGGGGGAGCGGGGAGGAGGGTTTGCGTCTCATCGCACCCGCCAGTCTAAATGGTCGGAAAAGTCGAACGATACCGCTCGGAAACATTCGCTGTACTGAATGGAAGCGAGGGCTGAAGCTCTAGCGCATGGCAGTCTTCCTGGTCCTCGGTTCGGTCGTCTCGCTGCAGTTCGGCGCGGCGTTCGCCAGTCAGCTCTTCGGGCAGATCGGCGCGCCCGGCGCCACCGCGCTGCGGCTCGGCATCGCGGCGCTGATGCTGGCGGTCGTCACCAAACCGAAGTTCCGCCAGGAGACCGTCGTGCTCGGCCTGACCATGGCGGGCATGAACGGGACGTTCTACCTGGCGCTGGACCGGATCCCGCTCGGCGTGGCGGTGACGATCGAGTTCCTCGGGCCGCTGGGCGTCGCGGCGGTCCTGAGCAGGCGTCCCAGGGACTTCGTGTGGGTGGGGCTCGCGCTCGTCGGCGTGGTGATCCTGGGCGTGCGCGAGTACACGGGCGCGCACCTGGACCTGATCGGGGTGGTGCTCGCGCTGCTCGCCGCGGCGTTCTGGGCCTGCTACGTGCTGGCCGGCCGCAGGCTCGCGACCGAGGGCCTCGGCACCGGCGGCCTCGCGGGCGCCAGCCTGGTCGCGGCCGCGCTCACGTTGCCGTACGGGCTTTCCACGGCCGGTGCGGCGTTGTTCGAACCCAGGACCCTGATGCTGGGCGCGGTGGTGGCGCTGCTGGCGTCCGCGATCCCCTACACGCTGGAGATCCGGGCGCTGAAGACGTTGCAGGCCGGCACGTTCGGCGTCGCGCTGGCGCTGGAACCCGCCGCCGCGGCGCTGGCCGGTGCCGTGCTGCTCGGGCAGCACCTGAGCCTGATCTCGCTGTGCGCCATCGCGCTGGTCATCACAGCGGGGGTTGGAGCAGCGCTGTCGACCGCGCCAGCGTCTCGCGAAACGCCCGCACCGCGGGATGCTGACCTCGTCCTGCCCGTGCCGCGGTGAACAGCAGCCGCGACTGGGCGACCGGCAGTTCGTGCAGGTCGACGGTGACCTCGCGGTCGTACCACACCAGGTCCGGCAGCAGCGCGACCGCGAGACCCCGTTCCACGAACCGCAGCTTCACCAGCACGTCGGTGGAGGAGAACCGCACGTCGGGCTCGAAGCCGTTGTGGCGGCACCAGTTCACGTTGAACGTCCGCTGCGGGAAGCCGTCCGGTTCCATGATCCACGGGTAGGACGCGATCCCGTCGACCGGCAGTCCACGCGGGACGGCCAGCCGGATCGGGTCCCGGCACACCTCCCGGTACTCCAGCCCGGTGAACCTGGCCTCCGGCTGGTCCGGCCACTCCTCGACGAACACGAGGTCGAAGTCCCTCGCGTTCAAGGCGGAAAGCGCTTCCGCGGGGTCGAGCACCTGAAACTCGATCCGCAGTGACGGATGCTCGTCCCGCATGCGCGCCAGCGTCGCCGGGATCAGCGCGAGGGCCGCGGTCTGGAACGTCGCGACCCGCAGCGTGCCGGTGATCTCGTGCAGCGACGCGGCCACCTCGGACTCGGCCTGCTCCAGCCGTGCGAGCACCTCTTCGGTGTGCCGCACCAGGATCTCCGCCTGAGGTGTGAGCTTCACTCGCCTTCCGACGGGTTCCAGCAACGGCACGCCGACCTCGGTCTCCAGCAACGAGAGCTGCTGCGACACCGAGGAAGGGCTGTAGCTCAGCGCCTGGGCGACGGCGGCGAGCGTGCCGCGCTGGGAGAGCTCGCGCAGCAGGCGCAGCCGATGAAGGTCGAACATCGGATCATTATCGGCTACGCTGCCGTTACCGCCCCCTGAGAAAACGTGCTGGCTTCAGCACGTCTTGAGGAGGTTTCGGTATGTCGAAACGACTCCGCACCATCGCGGGGTTCGCGCTGGCGACCGGTCTGCTCGTGTCGGGCTCCCCCGCACAGGCGCAGGTCGAGGCAGGGCCGTGGACCAGCTACTCGCCGTCGTTCAGCGTCCAGGAACGCGGCTGCGGCAAGGTCACCGACCTCACGTTCCAGCTCACCTGCTCGAACTCGAGCGGTGACCAGCGTGCCGAGCGCCGGTACGCCACCTACACCGGCGGCACGCGGCAGTTCGAGGGGAGCTTCCGGATCACGAGTCTCGGCGGCACCCGCATCAGTCTCAAGCAGACGTTCAAGGACGATCCCGGCGCGGGACCGTACTACCTGCTGGCCGTGGAACGCGGTGGCCGGTTGTACGCCGTGCACGGTGGCAACACCATCGCCACCGGGGCGACCGTCGGCACGACCGTGCGCGTGAACACCGTGCACGTCGTCGGCAGCACGCACCGCACCTACATCAACGGCTCGAAGAAGTACGAGGTGTCGAGCCCCGGCGGGAACTTCTACGACAAGTTCGGCGCGTACCGGACCGCGAGCGGTCAGGGCCCGGCGACGGTCGTGTGGAGCGACATCAAGTTCTGGCGCAAGTGAGGATCATCCTGGTGGGACTGCTGTTCCTGGCTGCCTGCGGCCAGGAACGGCAGGACCCCGTGCTGACGTCCGAGCTGACCTCGCCGACCGACGTGACGCTGCACTGGCGTCCGCAGCCGGGGGCGGCCGGGCAGGTCGTCGAGTACGCGAACGCGGCCGACGGCGACTACGTGGTCCTGGAGTTCGCCCCGCCGGGGAAGACCTCCTACCGGCATCCCGACCTGATCCCCGAAACGCAGTTCTACTACCGCGTCCGGCCCTACACCGGGCCGTCTTCGGCCACTGTGGACATCACGTTGCCACCCGGTGACGAGGTGCCGGAGACCGACGGGCACGAGTGGGCGGAACCGCGCAAGGGCGGCGGGGGCACGCATCCGGTGTCGTCACCGGAGGCGACACCGGGCAACCTGAAGGCGGAGGTGAAGCACGCCAACGGGATCCTCTTCACCTGGGAGGACCACGCGTCCGACGAGGAGGGCTACCTGATCGAGCTCAGGCCGGCGGGCGCGGCCGACTACCGCGTCGCGGCGCGGCTCGACCCGGACGTCACCTCGTTCGGGCTGATCACACTCCCAGACGAGAAGACCGCGACCTATCGGGTGCGGCCCTTCCGGTTCGGAGCACCGTCGAACCTGACGCATCAGACGACGGGGAAGGTCTGAACCCCTGTCTGGCGGTCCACGCGCTCGCGGCGAGAAGCAACGCCGCGAGCGCGTAGGGCCAGGTCGTGTCCTCGGTGACGGCGAGGGCGACGTTGATCAGCGTGAGCAGGGCGAACACGGAGCTGAGCAGCCACCAGGTCAGGTGGTCGGAGTTCAGGCGGGAGGTCATGGCGGGGCGGTTACCCGTTTTCGAGCGCCCTCACACCTTCTTCCTCCTCTTTTTTCTCGCCGCGCCGGCGCATGAACCCGAAACCGGGGATGCCGAGGATGGCCTGGCGCATGTCGCTCGTGACCTCGAGCAGCTGGTGCACCTCCGGGCCCACCCGGTCCAGCGTCGCGAGGATCGGCAGGATGTCGCTGGTGAGGTGCTCGGTCAGCACCGGCAGCTCGTCCACGAGCTTGATCGCGGCCTCGACCTCGTGCGGCGAGAGCTCCTCCACGAACCGCTTCGCGAGCGGCTGGGCCTGCCGGGCGATCGGCTCGTAGAGGCCGATCAGCTCGCCTGCCGTGTGCGCGGTCCGGTCCGCGGTCGTGACCACGTGCGCGGCCCGTTCCGCGACGTCGCTCGCGCTCGCCGTGATCGCGCGGACCTCGTCGACGGCCTTCTCCGCGTCGGCCACCACGTGCCCGGTGCGTTCCACGAGCGCGTCGGCCTTGCGCACGATGCCGTCGACCGCGTCGATGGTGCCGTTGACCTTGCGGACCAGCTGCTCGACTTCGCCGATCAGGCTCAGCACGCGACCCGGGACCGCGGCCACGGCGGCCGTCGTGCCGATCGCGGTGTTCAGCGCCTGCTTGGCCAGTCCCATGCCGGGGATCTCCATGCGTCCACTCTGCCTCACGCGTTGATCTTTCTGGGGGAGCGCCATTCGGTTTTCAAAATTGTCAGACCCCGTCATTACCTTCGTTGATGTCGGCCGGTCGGCTGACCGGGCGATCCGGGAACCGTGCACCGTCCGAAGTTGTCAGAGCCTGGGGTTAGCATCCCCGGCGGGCGAGGGAGGCGCACATGGCTTGGTGGCACCGGATCAGACGCGTTGTCTCCGGTGGAGGGCGGGAGTCGGCGAGCTTCGTCGCGGCGCTGCTGGGAGTTCTGGTGCTCGCGGGCGCCGCGTTCGGGCAGGGCATCTCCCGCACGTCGGTCGCGGTGTCGGACGGGCTCACCTGGCTGGGCGACGACCAGCGCGGTGAGGTCGTGCAGGTCAACCCCGTCTCGGGCAAGCCCCAGACGCGGTTGCAGATCAGCGGGCCCGACTCGCAGCTGGAGATCGCGCAGGAGGACGGCCGGCTGATCGTGCTGAACCGGCGGACCGGCGAGATCACGGTGATCGACCTGGCCACGCTGCTCGCCTCCGGTCGCCGGCAGGCGCCGCCCGGTGCGTCGAGCAAGGTGCTGGTGTCCAACGGGATGGTGTACGTCGTCGACCGCGCCGCCGGCACGGTCCACACGGCGGACCCGCTGACACTGACCGACATCGGGCAGACGTGGGAGGCCGGGCAGCCGCTCGCCGACGCCGTCGTGGACGAGCGCGGCGTGCTGTGGCTGGTCGACCACGGTGGCACGCTGCGGTCGCTCGACTGGTCCGACGACGAGGAGAAGTTCCAGGAGCGCTCGCAGCGGAAGGTCGACGGTGCCGGGCCGCGCACGGTGCTGGTGCCGCACGACCAGGGCGTCACGCTGATCGGTCTCGACGGCGGTGTCGTCGTGCGCGACGGCACGGGGCAGGACGTGTCGAGGTCGACCGACCGCACCGACGCCGAGGTGATCGCCGCGCAGACCGCGCCGACCGACCTGGTGCCCGCCTCCGTGCCCGAGTCGTCGGTGGTCGTGCTCGTCGTCGACGGCCAGGTGATGCGGGTCGACGTGAACGCGCTGGGCTGTCCGAAGCCTGGCCGGCCCGCGGTGTTCCGCGACAAGGTCTACGTGCCGTGCAAGGGCTCCGGCAAGGTCATCGTCCTGGACCGCGGCGGTCGTCGCGGTGGTGACGACGTGCGCACGTCCGGCGGTTCCGACCCGGAGCTGGTGTTCGACGACGGCCGGCTGTTCGTGAACGTGCCGGGTTCGTCGACGGGCGTGCTGGTCGACACCGACGGCGCGACGCGGTCGCTGACGATCCGCAGCCCCGAGCTGCCGGTGAAGGACCCGGACCGCTCGCCGCCGCCGTCCGTGCCGCCGCCTCCGCCGCCGAACCCGAACGAGCCGGCGAAGCCGCCGCGCAACCCCGGTGGCAACAACGGTCCGACGACCGAGGTCCCGCCGCCTCCGCCGGCGACGGGGTCGTCCACGCCGTCGGTTCCCGGTGGCTCGGCCCCGGCCGCGCCCGCGGGTGTGACGGTGCGGGAGAAGTCGCGCAGCGCCTCGGCGGTGGTCGTGACGGTGAGCTGGAGCGCCGCCGCGTCGGCTGATCCGGTCGTGGGCTACACCGTGACGGGGTCCGGCTCGTTCTCCGGCGGTTCGGTGTCGGCGCAGTCGACCGGTACCTCGGCTGATCTGTCGGTGCCGTGCGCGGGGTCCACGTTCTGCTCGAGCGGGCGGCTGGACGTGACGGTGCGGGCGTCGACGGCGACGCAGGCCGGTGCCGCGGGCATGGCGGCGTTCACGGTGACCGCGCCGAACACGCCGCCGCCGAACAACCCGCCGCCCAACACGCCTCCACCGAACACCCCGCCTCCGCCGCCGCCACCATCGCCGACGACCACGACCACGACGCCCCCTCCGCCACCACCTCCGCCGTCGTTGCCGAGCGCGGGTGCCGTGGTGATCACCGGGGTGTCCGGCGGGAAGTTCGCGTCGAGGCGCACCGTGACCATGGCCCCGCCGGCGGACTGGGCGAGCCACAACGGGCGCTGCGAGCTCGTGAACAGGACGCAGGGCTACTCGGTGGGTATCGCCTGCAACGCCACCAGCGCGGTGATCGACGTGGAGGAGGGCAGCAACGCGCTCGTGGTGCGCGCGTACGCGGCGTCCGGCGCGGGTCAGGTCGATTCCGCGGCGAGGAGCGTGATGTACCTGCCGGACGAGTGCGCGGGCAAGCCGACGTGCGTCCCGCGGATGGCCCCCGCCGGTGCCGGGACCGCGCCGGCGGGAGTGGGTGGCCTGGGTCTGCTGGCGTGCGCGTTCCTGTTGCGCATCGGTGTGCGCAGAGAAGAGGAAAAGTGATCGACACCGGTGAGGTTTCGGCCTTCCGCGACCTGCACACCCGGCTCGGCGACTCGGTCGAGAGCGCGGTGCGCGGCAAGCGCGACGTGATCGACCTGGTGCTGGTGGCGATGTTCGCGGGCGGTCACGTGCTGCTCGAAGACGTGCCGGGCACGGGGAAGACGACGCTGGCACGCGCGGTGGCGGGTGCGCTGGGCGGCATTTCCCGGCGCGTGCAGTTCACGCCGGACCTGCTGCCGTCCGACGTCACGGGCACGTCGGTGTACGACCCGCAGACGGGGCAGATCCGGTTCCGGCCGGGCCCGGTGTTCGCGAACATCGTGCTGGCCGACGAGATCAACCGCGCCGCCGCCAAGACGCAGTCGGCGTTGCTGGAGGTCATGGAGGAGCGGACGGTCACGATCGACGGCGTCGGGCACGCGGTGCCGGACCCGTTCCTGGTGGTGGCGACGCAGAACCCGATCGACCTCGACGGCACCTACCGCTTGCCCGAGGCGCAGCTGGACAGGTTCATGCTGCGGACCTCGATCGGCTATCCCCCGGTGGAGGCCGAGCTCGACGTCCTGCGTCCCGGCAGCGGGGCCGGGCGGATCGCCGACGTGCGCACGGTGACGTCGCCGCGCGAGGTCAGCGCGTTCAGCGGGCGGTTGCAGCTGCTGCACGTGGCCGACCCGATCCTGCAGTACATCTCCGCCCTGGGCGCGGGCACGCGGTCCGATGAGCGGCTTCGGCTCGGCACGTCCACCCGCGGCCTGCGGACCCTGGTGCGGTGCGCGCAGGTGTACGCGGCGTCGAAGGGCAGGCATTTCGTCGTGCCGCAGGACGTCCAGGACATCGCGGACCCGGTGCTCGCCCACCGCCTGGTGCTGACGCGGGAGAGCGTGCTGGCGGGCGTCACGACGTCCGAGGTGCTGGCCGACGTCCTCTCCCGCGTGCCGGTGCCCAAGCCCGCAGCGCAATGAGACTGACGTTGCGCGGCACCGGAACCGCGGTGCTGGGCGTGCTGATGCTCGGTGTCGGGCTGTGGTGGCGGTACGCGGGCATGGCGGCGTTCGGCCTCGCGCTGACCGCGCTGGTCGTCGCCTCCGGGGTCTCGGTGCTGGTCGCCTCGCCGCTTTCGGTGTCACGGACGGTGCGTCCGCGCACCGTGCCGCGGCTCGCGCGGTGCAGCGGGCGGCTGGAGCTGTCGGCGGTCGGCCGGTGGCCGGTCGCGGTGGACGCCGTGGACGTGGTGGCGGGCGCGCCGATGCCCGTGGAGGTGCCGCTGCTCAAGCCCGGCGCGGTCGAGGCGGTCGACTACGCGATCCCGACTTCCCGCCGCGGCGTGTTCGACGTGGGCCCGCTGACGTTGCGGCGCAAGGGCCTGGCCGGTCTCGCGCAGGCGCGGACCGTGCTCGGCGAGGTCGTGCAGGTGCGCGTCGTACCGCGCGTGCTGCCGGTGCGCGGCCTGCCGTCCGGCGCCCGCCGCGGTCAGGTCGGCGCCGACGAACGCGTCGAGCGCGGCGGCACGGACCTGGTGGGCCTGCGCGAGTACGTGCCGGGCGACGACCTGCGCCGCCTGCACTGGGCGACGTCCGCGCGCACCGGCACGCTGATGATCCGCGAGGACGCCGACCCGGCCCGCCCGCACCTGGCCGTGCTGCTGGACGACAACGCGTCGTCGTACGCGCAGGAGCAGCGCTTCGAGGAAGCCGTGGAGGTCGCGGCGTCACTGATCACCTCGGCGCTGGAACAGGGACACCCGGTGCGCCTGCTGACGTCCTCCGGCGACACCGACCTGGAGGAAACCCAGGACTCCGCACCGATCCTGGCGGCGCTGGCGGACCTGGAACTGCGGGACACCGGCGGCCGCCCGACCGTGCCGGTGCGCGACCTGGACGTGGTCGCCGTGATCAGTGGAACCACCGTGCCCGCGCTGGTGCTGGAGGCGGGTCGCGCCGCGTTCGGCACGGTGCTCGTGGTGGACGAGAAGCGCCCGGTCGGCGCGGCGGGCTCGGTGCTGGTGATCAGCGGCGGCCGCGCGGAGGACCTGATCGACTCGTGGAACGCGGTGGTGGCCCGATGAGGTTCGCGTGGGTTGCCGCGGTTCTGCTGGTCGGCTCGCTCCAGCTGGCCCGGGCCTGGGACGGCGCGTTCGTCTACTTCGGACTGGCGGCGTTCGCCGGGTTCCTCGCGCTGCTGCTGAAGCGGCTCGTTCCCGCCGGTCTCGCCGGGCTCGCGGTCATGGTGGTCGCGCTGACGGGCGGGTTCTTCGCGGCCCGCGGCGCGGAACCGGCCCGCGACCCGGCGTGGGTGCTGCTCGACACCGTGCCGCGCCTGCTCACCGCGGCCCGTCCGGCGCCCGCGACGCCCGAGCTGCTGGTGCCCGGGCTGTTGCTGATCGTCGGTGTCTCGACCGCGACGGTGCTGTCGGTGACGAAGCGCGGCACGGCGTTGTTCGTGCCGGCGTTGGGCGCGGCGGTGCTGTACGTGTCGGCGGCGCTGCTCACCACCGGGCGTGCGGACCGGTACGGCCTGGTCGCGTTGGTGCTGGTGGTGCTGCTGGCGCTGGGCTGGCTGATCATCGACCGGCGTGGTCCCCTGGTGCCGCCCGCGGTGCCGGCGACGGCGATCGCGGCGTTGACGTTGCTGGCGTTCGTGTTGCCCGCCAACGGGTTCGAGCCGCGCAAGCTCGTGCACCCGCCGATCACCGACGTGGCCATCGCGAACCCGTTGCCGCAGCTCGCCGCGTGGGCCGCGCAGGGGGAGACCGAGCTCTTCCGGATGCGCGGGCCCGAGGTGCCGGTGCGGCTGGTGACGCTCAGCCGGTACTCGGGGGCGTCGTGGGAGGCCGCCTCGACCTACGGGCCGCCGGGTGTCGTCGATCCGCCGGACCTGCCCGTCGGCGGCAAGTTCCAGGACACGACCGTCGACCTGCGGATCACCGGGTTGCAGGGCGAGTGGCTGCCGGGCGTGGGCAAGCCGCAGTCGGTGTCGCTGAGCGACGCCATGGTGGATCCGGACACCGGGTCGCTGGTCGTCGCGGAAGGGCTGAAGACGGGTCTGAGCTACACGGTTCGCGGTGTGGTCGAGACACCGGCCGACACGGACCTGGCGGAGGCCTCGGTTCCGGCCAACGCGACCCGGTACACCGCGCTGCCGCGGCTGCCGTTCACGTTGGCCGAGTACGCGCGGCAGGCGACGGCGGCCGCGCGCACGCCGTACGAGAAGGCCGTGGCGCTGGAACAGGTCGTGCGCCTGAACCGCCGTCCGGACGCCGAGGCGCCGGTCGGGTCGTCGTACGCGCGGCTGGAGACGTTCCTGTTCGGCGCGCCGGGCGAGGCCGGCGCGGGCGCGGGGACGGCGGAGCAGTTCGCGTCGGCCTTCGCGGTGCTGGCGCGGGCCGTCGGGCTGCCGACGCGGGTGGTGGTCGGGTTCCAGCCGGTGCCGGAGCAGAACGGCGAACGCGTCGTCCGTGCCGCGGACGCCACGGCCTGGCCCGAGGTGTACTTCACCGGGTGGGGCTGGGTGGCGTTCGATCCGGTGTCCGGCAACGGAAGCGGGCCCAGCGCCGCGTCCAAGCGCGAGGTGCTGAACCGGCTCGCGTCCACCACCGCGAAGCCGACCCCGACCTCGCTGCCGTCCGTGCCGCCGCTGGTGCAGCCGTCCGCGGTGAAACCGGACGTGGTGGCCGCCCCGCAGGAGCCCGCCGGGTTCCCGTTCTGGGTGTTGTCGCCGTTGCTGGTGCTGCTCGTGCTGTACGTGGCGCGCACTGCACGCCGGCTGAGGCTGCGGGCCGCCGGTCCGGTCGGGGCGTGGCGCGAGGTCCTGGACTCGTTGCAGCTGGCCGGGTTGAGGCCGCGGGCGAGCCGCACCGCGCCGGACGTCGGGCGCGAGTGGGGCGACGCCGGGGTGCGGCTCGCGGCGATCGTCGACCAGGCCGCGTTCGCGCCGAGCGCGGGCGGCAGCGGGCAGGCGGCGCCGGAGGTGCGGGACAGCAGCTGGCGGCTCGCCCGGCAGGTGCGCAAAGCGGTGCGGCGCAAGGCTTCCTGGTGGCGGCGGGTGGTGTGGGCGGTGGACCCGCGGCCGCTGTTCCGGCGCTAGGGCGTGCTCGCGCAGGCGTCCCCTTGATGTGTGGACCCCCTGATCAACCCGACAATACTCAGGGGGTCTGACAGTTCCGGTCAGTTCTTGGCGGCGCAGACCTTGCCGGAGCTGCCGCGTTCGCCGTTGTACCCGAAGGCCGCGATCTGGAAGCAACGCCGGTACCCGCCGCCGTCCTCGATCACGTACTTCGTCGCCCCGCCGGTCACCCTGCTCACGGCGAGCGGTTTGGCGCCGGTCACGTCGATCACCACGAACTCGGCCTGGCCGTCGCTCGGGTCCGACCACTCCAGCTCGATCGCCTTGCCGCGGTACTCGGCGCGCTTGAGCACCGGCAGGAACTTCGGGTCGGCGTTCGGGGGCGGCCCCGCGTCCGCCGACTCCGTGGTCGGGGCCGGGAGGGTGGTCGACGCCGGTGGCTGGGACCGCTTGTCGTCGGGGCGGTTGAGCAGCATGCCCGCGACGACCCCGCCGGTCACCGCGACCACGGCCAGCAGGGCGAGCACGCCGCCGCGCCTGCTCCTGCGGACCGGGGCGGTCATCGGTTCGGGCGGGGGCAGGTCGACGGTCGGCAGCACGGCGACCGGCGGTGGCGGTGCGGGCGGCGTGACCAGGTCGGTGTGGCGGTAGGTCAGGTCCGCGAGCCGGCCCTGCCAGGAGTCGTCGGGTTCTTCCTCGGGTTCCGGTTCCGGCTCGGGTTCCGGCACGAAGCCGCGCGGGCCGAAGCCGGGTGCCTCGGTCGGGCCGTCCGGGATGAAGAGCGTGCGCTCGCCCAGCATCGCCGTCGAGTCGGGGTCCACAATGGACACAGCGGTGCCCGCGCGCACGGCGGTCAGGGCGTCGCGCAGCTCCAGCGCGGAGGTGAAGCGGTCGGCGCGGTCCTTGCGCAGGCAGCGGTTGATCACGGCGACCAGCGCGGCCGGGACGTCGAAGCGGGTCAGCGGGCGGGGCTCGGCGCGGGTGACGCGGCCCACGTAGGACAGCAGCGTGTCCTCGTCCGGGTTGTCGGAGGCGAACGGGGGTTTGCCTTCGAGCAGGGTGAAGAGGGTGGAGCCGAGCGACCAGACGTCGTCGGCGGACGACGGGGTGCCGCCCTCCAGCATCTGCGGGGCCGCATGGCGGTAGCTGACCATCTGCAGCGACGCGGAGTGGCCCGCGTCGGCGCCTCGGGCGATGCCGAAGTCGGCCAGGACGTACGAGGTGGGCAGCACCAGGACGTTCTGCGGCTTCACGTCGCGGTGCAGGATGCCCTGGCCGTGCGCGAACGCCAGCGCGTCGGCCACCGCGATGCCCGCGGACACCACGTCCGCCACGGGTAACGGGCCCATGGCGCGCAGGCGGTCGTGCAGCGAGCCGCGTTCGTAGTACTCCATGACGATGCACGGGCGGCCGTCCGGCAGCGTGCCCGTGTCCAGCACCGTCACGATGTGCGGGTGCTGGCGGCCGAGCTCGACGGTGATCGCCAGCTCGCGGCGGAAGCGGGTCAGCGTCGCCGGATCCGTCACCTGCAGGACCTTCACGGCGACGTCACGGCCCAGGCCGTCCTGGCGGGCGCGGTAGATCGTGCCCTCGCCGCCCTGCGCGATCACGCGGAAACCGCTGTAGCCCGGCAAGGCGATCTCGGGTGCCGGCGCCGCACCGGCGGCGGGCGCCCAGGCCATCAGATCGTCTTCCACCAACGAATCCTATCCCGCTGCGGTCGGCTCACCCGGACGTTCGCGCCACCGCGGGAAGAGGTTCAGCCGGGTAGCACCTTCACCTGGAATCCCAGCGACTGCAGCATTCCGGTGAGCATCACGCGGGTGTTGTCCTCCGCGCGCTTGAGCAGTTCCGACTGCCGGGCCGCCTCCGCGATCTTGGCCTCGCCCGCGAGGTAGAACCGTTGCTGGTCAGGGGTTTCCACCAGCGCCTGCAGATCGTTGACCAGGCCGCGCTTCTGGCTGAAGACGTACGACCGGTCGTGGTGGAGGTTCGGCCTGTCCAGCTGGGGCTTGGGCAACCGGAGCTCGACGGTCTTGCCGTCCGGCGACAGCACCAGGCCGTCGTCCTTCAACGACCCCAGGTCGACGTAGGCGTTGACCGACCCGGCCGCGACGAACAGCGTGCGTTCCCCGGCCAGGGCCGCGGGCACCCACTTCACGTCGTTCTCGATGTCCAGCACGACCTGGAACTCGCCCGCCGCCGCGTGGTACTGGCTGAGATCCCGCACCGACTTCAGCACCGCGGGCTGACTGCGGTCGATCGAAGTGTCACCGGACGGCTTGAACTGCTCGAAGACGTACAGCGCCGCACCGAGGAGAATGAAGACGGCAGCGACCAGAGCTCCACGCGTCACCCAGCGCCTGTCCACCGTGATGGAGTACCCGTGAGGTGATGCGCTCACACGGTCCGTATGGGCTAATCGACCCGAGCGGAATCAGTCCCGTGTCCATCTGGTTGGCTTTGGACGAGACTGAAACGACGGTTTTGGAGGCGTGCGGTGCTGGACCCGGAGAACCTGTACGAGGTCGACTCGGAGGTGCCAGACCTGACGGGCGCGGTGCTGCTGCACCACTTCGAGGGCTTCATGGACGCCGGTGCCGCGGGCCGACTGCTCGCCGAGCACCTGCTGGAGACGCTCGAAAGCCGTGTCGTCGCGCGCTTCGACATCGACAGCCTGATCGACTACCGCTCCCGCCGGCCGCTGATGACCTACGCGACCGACCACTGGGAGGACTACGCGACCCCCGAGCTGGTCGTGCATCTGCTGTGGGACAGCGCGGGCCACCCGTTCCTGCTGCTCAGCGGCCTGGAACCGGACCGCGCCTGGGAGGCGTTCGTGCTCGCCGTCCGCTCGCTGATCGACCGCTGGGGCGTGCGTCTCACCGTCGGCTTCCACGGCATCCCGATGGGCGTGCCGCACACCCGCCCGCTCAACGTCATCGGTCACGCGACCCGGCCCGAGCTCGTCTCGGAGTACCAGCCGTTCTTCAACCGCGTGCAGGTGCCGGGCAACGTGTCGGGGCTGCTGGAGCTGCGCCTCGGCCAGGCGGGCCACGACGCGATGGGCTTCGCCGCCCAGGTGCCGCACTACCTGGCGCAGTCGCAGTACCCGACCGCCGCCGTCACGCTGCTGGACGCTGTCGCTCGGGCGACAGGTCTGGCCTTGCCCATCGGGTCCCTGATCGACGCGGCTCAGGCCGCTGATGCCGAGATCCACCGGCAGGTCGCGGAGTCGGAGGAAGTCGCCCAGGTGGTGGAAGCGCTCGAGCGGCAGTACGACGCTTTCATCCAGACTGTCGGCAACACCGACCTCCCCAGCGCGGACGAACTGGGCGCCGAGTTCGAACGGTTCCTGGCCGAGCAGCAGCGTCCGCCGGACCACCTGTAGGGAGCTTGTGATGGCCACCTGGCACGACGTGCGCCGCATCGCCACCTCCATGCCCGACGTGACGGAGCGGGTGCGGGAGGGCGTCGTCGACTGGAGGGTCAAGGACAAGCTCTTCGTGTGGGAACGGCCGCTGCGCAAGACCGACCTGGCGGCCCTGGGCGCCGCGGCGCCGTCCGGGCCCATCCTGGCGGCGCGGGTGCCCGATCTGGGGGCCAAGGAGGCGCTGCTGGCCTCCGACGGGTCGGTCTACTTCACCACGCCGCACTTCAACGGGTATCCGGCGATTCTGGTGCGGTTGGAGCACATCGGGGTGGGGGAGCTGGAAGAGCTGATCGTCGAGGCCTGGCACGCGCGGGCGCGCCGCCGCTAGAACTGGGGTGTTCGTGGAGTTCCTGTGCTACCACCGGGATCGTCCGGGTTCGGAACCGCTGCGCGGCAAGATGATCGAGGAGCACTGGTCCTACATGGACCGGTTCGAGCTGATCGCCCGTGGCCCGACCTTCGACGGTGACGTGCTGACCGGCAGCGTGCACGTCGTGGAAGTGCCGGATGCCGCCGCGGCTCGCGCGTTCGCGTTCGACGAGCCCTGTTACCAGGCCGGCGCGTTCCGGGACGTGCTGGTGCGCCGGTGGCGCAACGTGCTCGGGCGAACGATGTGGGAGTTCCCCGGCGGCGGGGACGGCGGTGGCCACCTGGTGCTCGGATTCGGCGAGGGGGAGCCCGTAGATCTCGTACCGGCCCGCACGGACGAGTTGATCGCCTACGGGCCGTTGCTGTCCGACGACGGCACCGCGTGGCTAGGCACGGCGGCGCTGGTCAGGTCCGCGGACCCGGCCTCCGTGCTGACCACCGGCCGGTACGCCGCCGTCGAGGTCCACGAGTGGCAGTTCGGCGGCCGGCGTCAGTAGCTGACGAACCGGTAGTGCAGGCCCGAACTGGACTCCTGCCACGCACCGACGCTGACCGGCTCGCGGTCGACCGTGGGCGCGTACGTGTCACCCTCGAAGGTCTCGCGGACCTCGGTCACCTCGACGCGGTCGGCGAACGGCAGCGCGGCCGCGTAGACCGCCGAGCCGCCCATCACCCACACGTCGCCGGTGACGTCGGCGAGCGCCTCCTCCAGCGAGGAGAACGTCTCGGCGCCTTCCTGCGGCGTGCGGGACAGCACCAGGTTGCGGCGGCCGGGCAGCGGGCGGAAGCGCGGCGGCAGCGACTCCCAGGTGAGGCGGCCCATCAGGACCGCCGAGCCCGCGGTGACCTCCCGGAAGTGCTTCATGTCCTCCGGGATGCGCCACGGGATCGCGTTGTCGCGGCCGATCACGCCGTTCGGGTCCTGGGCCCAGATCAGGCCGATCACACCGCCACCGGGGCCTTGATGCCGGGGTGCGGGTCGTAGCCGACGAGCTCGAAGTCCTCGTACCGGTAGTCGAACAACGAAGCGGCGGGAGCCATCCGCAGCGTCGGGAACTCGCGCGCCTCGCGGCCCAGCTGCAGCTCGACCTGCTCGACGTGGTTGTCGTAGATGTGGCAGTCGCCGCCGGTCCAGACGAAGTCGCCGACGCCGAGCCCGGTCTGCGCGGCGATCATGTGCGTGAGCAGGGCGTAGGAGGCGATGTTGAACGGCACGCCGAGGAACAGGTCCGCGCTGCGCTGGTAGAGCTGACAGGACAGCTTGCCGTCGGCGACGTAGAACTGGAAGAACGCATGGCACGGCGGCAGCGCCATCTGCGCGATCTCGCCCACGTTCCAGGCCGACACGATGATCCGCCGCGAGTCCGGGTTCTCGCGCAGGGTCTTCAGCACCTCGGCGATCTGGTCGATGTGACCGCCGTCCGGGGCAGGCCAGGACCGCCACTGCACGCCGTAGATCGGGCCGAGCTCGCCGCTCTCGGGCGCCCACTCGTCCCAGATCGTCACGCCGTGGTCCTGGAGCCACTTCACGTTGCTGTCGCCGCGCAGGAACCACAGCAGCTCGTAGGCGATCGACTTGAAGTGGACCTTCTTGGTCGTGATCAGCGGGAACCCGGCGGCGAGCGGGTAGCGCAGCTGGTGACCGAAGATCGACCGCGTGCCGGTGCCGGTGCGGTCCTCCTTGTGCACGCCCTCCTTGAGGACGTGGCGGAGCAGGTCTTCGTACTGCGTGTCGGCCATACGGCGGAGCTTAGTTGACTCAGAACCGGCTCATGTCCGGCTGAAGGCCGAGTCGCAGCATGGCGTACGTCTCGAACAGGCGTCGCGACACCACGGTGTGCTGGGCGGCGACGTGCGCGTCACGCAGGCAGCGCTGCAGGGCCGACGACTCGAACACCGAGCTGCCGCCGCCCGCCGCGAACGCCTTCTGCGTCACGTCGGTGGCCTCGCCCGAGGCGAACGAGCAGGCCAGCCGCAGCCGCGCCTTCACCGGGTCCGGGGCGGGCGTGCCGTGCACCGCGAGGTCCCAGGCCGTGCTCAGCGCCTCGTGCAGGAACGCCGCCGCGGACGACAGCCGTGCCTCCATCGAGGCGAGCTCGATCTGCAGGCCGGTCTGCTCGGCGAGCCGGGTCGTGGCGTGCTGCGGGGTCTTCTCCACGGCCAGCGCCTCGATCTCGTCGATCGCGCGCCGGGCCACGCCCAGGCACACCGACGCCACGCCCGCGGCCAGGAAGCTGAAGTACGGGAACACCGTGACCGGGCCCTCGATGCCGGGCGTGCACCCGATCGGCCACACGGCACGGCGATACGGCAGGAAGGCGTCCTCAAGAGAGAACTCGTGCGAACTGGTGGCACGGAGACCGGCGGCGTGCCACGTGTCGTGGATCGTCACGTCCGCACGCGGGTACACGGCCAGACGCGGCCCTTCCGGCGTGATGGTGCCGCCGATGACCCACGCGCAGTGGGTGACGGCGCTGCCCCAGCCCCAACGGCCCGTGACGCGGTAGCCGTCGTCGGTCGCGACCGCCTTTCCCAACGGCGCGGCGGTGCCGGCGATCAACGCGCGCGCGTCGCCGAAGATCTCGTCGGCGGCATCGGACGGCAGGTACCAGGCCAGCGATGCCGAGATCGTTGTGGTCATCGCGGTCCAGCCCGTCGAGGCGTCGGATCGCGAGAGCTCCTGGATCTCGCGGCTCCACTCGGGCAGCCCGAGCTCGGCGCCGCCGTAGCGCTTGGGGGCGATCAGGCGGTGCACGCCGTGGTCGACGAGCGCGGTCACGACCGAGTCGGTGAGCGCGCGCTGTTGTTCGGCCAACGGCGCCTCGGCGCGGATCAGGGCGTGGAGATCCATGCGCGCGATCCTGCCCATCGGGCTACAGCTTGGCGAGCGCCTCAACGAGTGGCTTGAGCTCCGGGATGCCCTCGGCCTCGTCCAGCGCCTCGGACAAGGCCTGGTCGTGGGTGGGGCGGGCGAGCGCGAGCAGCTCGTGGCCCCTGTCGGTGACCTCGGTGTAGATGCCGCGGCGGTCGGTGGGACACAGGTAGCGCGCGAGCAGGCCGCGGTCCTCCAGGCGCGTGACCAGGCGTGTCGTGGCGGACTGGCTGAGCACCACGGCGTTGGAGAGCTGGTTCATCCGCAGGTGGAAGCCGTCCTGGCGGTTGAGGACGTCCAGAACGGTGTACTCGCTGACCGAGAGTTCGTGCGCCTTCTGCAGCGCTCTTTCGAGGCGGTCCTCGATGCGCGCGTGCAACGCCGCGAGCGTGCGCCAGCCCTGAGCGCGCGCCTGGACGGCGTCGTCGTCCAGTGACATAGGTCAATTCCCCTCAAATAGACAGCGTGTGCAACTATTGCGTACGCTTGTTACCGTCTTCAACAAGTCTACCGGGGAGTGACATGGATCTGTCGGGACGCACGGCCCTCGTCACGGGCTCCACCTCCGGCATCGGCTTCGCCACGGCGGAAGCGCTGCTCAAGGCCGGTGCGGCCGTGGTCGTCACCGGGCGCGGCCAGGAGCGCGTGGACGAGGCGGTGGCCAAGCTGGCCGGTGACGCGCCCAATGCGGATGTACGCGGTGTAGCGGCCGACATCGCGACCGCCGAGGGCGCGGCTCACCTCGTGGACCAGGTGCCCGACGTGGACGTGCTGGTCAACAACATGGGGATCTACGGCGCGCAGCCGGTGTTCGAGATCGAGGACGCCGAGTGGCAGCGGTTCTTCGACACCAACGTCATGTCCGGCGTACGGCTCTCGCGGCACTACACGCCGCGCATGGTCGAACGCGGCTGGGGCCGGGTGATCTTCGTGAGCAGTGAGTCGTCGGTGTTCACGCCCACCGAGATGGTCCATTACGGCATGACGAAGACCGCGCAGCTCGCCATCGCGCGCGGCATGGCGCAGGCCGTGAAGGGCACCGGCGTGACGGTGAACTCGGTGCTGCCCGGTCCGACCCTCACGCCCGGTGTCGAGGAGTTCATCCGCGACCGCGTCGGCGACGGCGGCGAGGCCGAGTTCGTCCGCACCGAGCGGCCGACCCTGTTGCTGGGCCGCCTGATCCGCCCGCACGAGGTCGCGAACCTCATCACCTACGTCGCGTCGGACCTGTCGTCCGCGACGACCGGAGCCGCGTTGCGCGTCGACGGCGGCACGGCACCGACGTTGATCCCGTAACGAAGTAAGGAAGAGTCACCTTGAACATCGTGAAGCTCAACAACGGCGTCGAGATGCCCCAGCTCGGTTTCGGTGTCTGGCAGGTGCCGGACGCCGAGGCCACGCCCGCGGTCACGGAGGCGCTGAAGGCCGGTTACCGCAGCGTCGACACCGCGGCCATCTACGGCAACGAACGCGGCGTCGGCCAGGCCATCGCGAACTTCGACCGTGAAGAGCTGTTCGTCACGACGAAGCTGTGGAACTCCGACCAGGGCTTCGACTCGACGCTGCGCGCGTTCGACGAGTCGCTGCGCCGGCTCGGGCTCGACGTGCTCGACCTGTACCTGATCCACTGGCCGACCCCGGCCCGCGACCGCTACGTCGACACCTGGAAGGCCTTCGTCCAGCTGCAGAAGGAGGGCCGCGTCCGCGCGATCGGCGTCTCCAACTTCCAGCCCGCGCACCTGCGGCGCCTGATCGACGAGACCGGTGTCGTGCCCGCGGTCAACCAGATCGAGCTGCACCCGTACCTGCAGCAGGCCGAACTGCGCGAGTTCCACGCGAAGCACGGCATCCGGACCGAGGCGTGGTCTCCGCTCGGCCAGGGCGGCGAGCTGCTGTCCGACCCGGTGGTCGAGAAGATCGCGCTGGCGCACGGCCGTTCCCCGGCCCAGGTGGTGCTGCGCTGGCACCTGCAGCTCGGCAACGTCGTGATCCCCAAGTCCGTGACGCCGTCGCGGATCCGGGAGAACATCGACGTGTTCGGCTTCGAGCTGGCCGCCGGTGAGGTGGAGGCTCTGTCCACTCTGGACCGCGACGGCCGCATCGGCCCCGACCCGGACGAGTTCAACCAGGCCTGACCCGGCGAACACGAAGCCGTCGATGAAGGGCGCCTTCATCCACCTGGTGTTTTAACCAGGGGTGAGTTCCTTGGGGCGGGTCGCCGCGTCAGCGGCGGCCCGTTTCTTGTTGTGTG
>NZ_JBEXJN010000029.1:0-127789 GCF_040609115.1 Lentzea sp. NPDC004782 | reverse complement strand
CACTTCGCCGGCTGGTTTGGTGGTTTTCGGGCGCATCCCTCCACGCCAGGTGGAGGAAGGCGCCCTTCATCCACGTAACTGCCCGGCAGACGGGGGTGCGGACAAGACCCTCTGGCAAGGCGCTCAGGGCTGGGCGTGCTCGTGGAGCAGGAGCAAGGTGTAGGCGGCGATCGACTGGGCGTCGGTGATCTCGCCCTTCGCGATCATCGCCTCGAGGTCGGCGCGCGGGAACCACTCCGAACGCATGTCCTGCTCCTCGTGCTCCCGCTCGTGGAAGCCCTCGGTGAGGTCGGTGGCGAGGAACACGCGGCCGCGCTGGGACGACATGCCGGGTGCGACGTCGAGCACGCCCAGTTCGATCATCTTGCCGGCCCGCAGGCCCGTCTCCTCGCGCAGCTCGCGCGTGGCCAGCTCCAGCGGGTCGGAGTCGGCGCGGTCGGGCGCGGTGCCCTGCGGGAACTCCCAGCGCCTGACGCCGAGCGGGTACCGGTACTGCTCGACGAGCCGCACGCGTTCGCCGTCCAGCGGGATGATCAGCGCGTAGTCCGGTTTGTCGACCACGCCGTAGATGCCGTCGGTGCCGTCCGCGCGCCGGATCTCGTCCTCGCGCACGGTCATCCAAGGGTTCGAGTACACCTGACGGGTGCCAAGGCTCTCCACGCCACGGACCGTACCTAACGTCTCGTCCGTGGACACACCCCGTAGCCTGTCGCGGTGCGTCTCGTCATCGCTCGCTGCCAGGTCGACTACGTAGGACGACTCACCGCCCATCTGCCGATGGCTCAGCGACTGCTGCTGATCAAGGCCGACGGCTCGGTGTCGATCCACTCCGACGACCGCGCGTACAAGCCGTTGAACTGGATGAGCCCGCCCTGCTGGCTCATCGAGGACCCGGACATCTGGACCGTGCAGAACAAGGCGGGGGAGAAGCTGATCATCACCCTCGAAGAGTTGCTGCACGACTCCAAGCACGAGCTCGGCCCGGAGCCCGGTCTGCAGAAGGACGGTGTCGAAGCCGATCTGCAGAAGCTGCTCGCCGAGCACGTGACCACCCTGGGCGAGGGCTGGACGTTGGTGCGCCGCGAGTTCCCGACCGCCATCGGCCCGGTCGACCTGATGTGCCGGGACGCGTCCGGTGCCTCGGTCGCTGTGGAGATCAAGCGCCGCGGCGAGATCGACGGCGTCGAGCAGCTCACCCGGTACCTGGAGCTGCTGAACCGCGACCCGCTGCTCGCGCCGGTGCAGGGCGTGTTCGCGGCGCAGCAGATCAAGCCGCAGGCGCGGACGCTGGCCGAGGACCGCGGGATCCGGTGTGTGGTGCTGGACTACGACGCGTTGCGCGGGATCGAGCCGGACGAGTTCCGACTGTTCTGATAGACCGCCATGAGCGTGTAGTCGAAGACGTCGAGCCGGTTGTGGTCCAGGTCCCGCAGCCGGTAGGCGGCGGACATCACCTCGGTCATCGCGCCGACCTCGTCCCGCACGGCCTGGGGCAGCGCCTCCCAGCCCGGTCGTGAGCCGCAGGGCGCGCAGATCTCGCCCCGGTTGTGGCCGCAGCCCAGGAGCGGACGGTCGCAGGAGGGGCACGTCCAGCTCACGTGCCCGTAGTCGGTCTCCGCGCAGGAGCAGGTCCTCTTCCCCAACCTGCCGCGGTAGGAGGCCAGCTTCATGTACTCCATGGTGGGGCGCCGGTGCCCGTCCAGTTCAGCCAGCTGGTAGCCCGACCGGATCGGGCCGTCCGCGTCGATCATCGGGCCGATCTCGTCCCGCACGGTTCGGGGCAGCGCCTCCCAGACCGGTCGCAGCTGACAGATGTCGCAGACGTCATGCCCGTTGGCGCCGCCGTCGGTGACCACCGCGCGGCACAACGGACACACCCAGGTCCTCTGCCTGTGATCAGCCACGGGGTCAGTCTGGGGCGCCGGACGCACGGCCGCACGTGGTTTTCGCGCCCTCGATCAGCAGCATCAGACCGTGCTCGAAGTCGGCGTCGCGGTCCTCCATCCGCAGCACTTGGGCGGCTTCCTTCAGCAACGGCACGTCGTCCAGGTCCGGGTACAGCGGCTCCTGGGCGTTCTGCAGCCACGCCTGCTCCTCGGTCACCCACCCCATGAGGTAGCGCTCGACCGCGAGCATCAGCCGCAACGCATCGAGCGGTGTGAACCCCGAGTCGCAGAGCGCGCGCACCTGTGACTCGATGGCCGGCAGTTCGCTCGCCGTCGGCACCGTGCCGTGGTGAACGCGCGCGCCGTCGCGGTAGGCCAGGAGCGCCTGGCGCTTGGCCCGTGCGTCGGCGGCCAGCCACACGCTCCAGTCGTCGGTCGGGCGGCGGTCCGGGGGCAGGACCTCCGCCTGCATCTGCTCGGCCATCAGGTCGAGCAGCTCGCGCTTGTTCTTGAAGTGCCAGTACAGGGCGGGTGACTGCACGCCCAGCTCGGCGGCCAGTCTGCGGGTGCTCAGGCCGTCGATGCCCACCTCGTTGAGCAGCTTCAACGCCGTGCGGACGACCTGGTCCCTCTGCAACGCCATCGAGCACCTTCCGAAAAACCTGTTGGCGCCCGTCACCTTATCGTCGCTAAATTCTCCTTATCACCGATAAGGAGGTCTGACGTGGACCTGCGCCCGTTGCGGCAGAAGGACTTCCGGCTCGTCTGGCTGTCCGGGGCGGTGACCATGCTGGGCACCGTCTTCACCATGACGGCGGTGCCGCTGCAGATCGCGGCGATCACCGGGTCGCCGCTCGCGGTCGGTGCCGTGGGGGTCGTCGAGCTGTTGCCGTCGATCGCCTTCGGGCTCTACGGCGGCGTGCTCGCGGACCGGTTCGACCGGCGGACCATCGCGCTCGTCACCGAGGTCGCGCTGGCGGCGGTCGTGGCGTTGCTGCTGCTCAACCCGACCAGCCTGGTCTTCCTGTTCGGGTCGGCGGCGGCCGCGGCCGCGCTCCAGGGGGTGCAGCAACCTGCGCTGGAGGCCATGATCCCGCGCCTGGTGCCCCGTGATCAGCTCGTCGCGGCGGGAGGGTTGCTGGGGTTGCGGTGGGGTGTCGGCGGGATCTTCGCGCCGGCCGCGGCCGGGATCGTGATCATCACCGCCGGGGTGACCACGGCCTTCGCGTTCGACCTGGTGACGTTCGCGGTGTCGGTCGCGCTGCTCGCGCGCGTTCGTGCCGTGCGGGCCGCGCCAGACGCCGAATGGCCGAGGTTCGTCGACGGCGCGCGGTACGTGGCGAGCAGGCCGGACCTGATCGGCACCTACCTGGTCGACCTCGCGGCCACCGTGCTGGCGCTGCCGACCGCGCTCTTCCCGTTCCTCGCGGCGGACCGGCCGTGGGCGGTCGGGTTCCTCTACTCGGCGTCGGCGCTGGGGGTGCTCGTGGCCGCCACGACGGGTGGCTGGACCAGCCGCGTCACCCGGCACGGGCGGTGGGTGCTGGTCGCCGCCGCGCTCGTGGGCGTGGCGATGATCGGGGTGGCCGTCAGCCGCGACATCTGGTTCGTGGTCGCGTTCCTGGCGCTGGCGGGAGCGGCGAACTGGCTCGGTGACACGTTCCGCGGCGCCATCTGGAACGGCACGATCCCCGACGAGCTGCGCGGGCGGCTCGCCGGCGTGGAGATGCTCGTCGGGTCGGTCGGGCCCGCGCTCGGCGATCTGCGTGCGGGTGCGATGGCTGCACGGTTCGGCATCAGGAAGACGGTGGCCATCGGCGGTGTGGCTTGTTTGTCGTCTGCAGGCGTGCTCACGGCAGCGTTGCCATCACTTTGGCGCTACGAGGATCAACTTCAGTGAGCGCCCCATCACAGGTCGTGGTTTCGTGATCGCCTGCACGGGGTAAGAACGGGCGCACCTGGAGTAACGTTCCCTCCTGGTCGTTGATGTCGGACTTTGTGGAAGTCTGGGAGGTGGGCGGTGTCGGTGTTGGCCGGGGCGGACCTGCGGCTTGACGCGGGACCGATCGACTACGCGTTGCTCGTCATCTACTTCGCGGTGGTGCTGGGCATCGGCGTGATGGCGAGAAGGTCCGTCTCCTCCAGCCTCGACTTCCTGCTGTCCGGGCGGTCGCTGCCGGCGTGGGTCACCGGGCTCGCGTTCATCTCGGCGAACCTCGGCGCGCTCGAACTGATGGGCATGACGGCCAACGGTGCGCAGTACGGCATGGCGACCGTGCACTACTACTGGATCGGTGCCATCCCGGCGATGGTGTTCCTCGGTCTGGTGATGATGCCGTTCTACTACGGCTCGAAGGTGCGCAGCGTTCCCGAGTTCATGCGCCGTCGGTTCGGCAAGCCGGCCCACCTCGTCAACGCCATCAGCTTCGCCGTCGTGCAGATCCTGATCGCGGGCATCAACCTGTTCGCGCTCGCGGTGATCATCGACGCGCTGCTCGGGTGGCCGCTGCCGGTGTCCATCGTCGTCGCGGCGCTCGTGGTGCTCGCGTACACGACGCTGGGCGGCCTGAGTGCGGCGATCTACAACGAGGTGCTGCAGTTCTTCGTCATCGTGGCCGCGCTGGCGCCGATCACCATCCTCGGTCTGATCAAGGTCGGCGGCTGGCAGGGGCTCGTCGACAAGGTGACCGACAAGGAACAACTCAGTGCCTGGCCCGCGACGGAGCTCACCGGCATCGACAACCCCGTGTGGAGTGTCGTCGGGCTGGTGTTCGGTCTCGGGTTCGTGCTGTCGTTCGGTTACTGGACGACGAACTTCGCCGAGGTGCAGCGCGCGATGAGCGCCAAGTCGATGTCGGCGGCCAAGCGGACGCCCATCATCGGTTCGTACCCGAAGGCGCTCATCCCGGCGGTCATCGTCATCCCCGGCATCATCGCCGCGGTGATCGTGCCGGAGATGGCCCAGCTGAAGTCGGGCGATACGAGCAGTGGCGTGGTCTACAACAACGTGCTGCCGTTGCTCATGCGCGACCTGCTGCCCAACGGCATCCTCGGTGTCGCGATCACGGGTCTGCTGGCGAGCTTCATGGCCGGTGTGGCGGCGAACGTCAGCTCGTTCAACACGGTCTTCACCTACGACCTGTGGCAGGACTACATCAAGAAGGACCGGCCGGACGAGTACTACCTGCGTGTCGGGCGGTTGGCCACGGTCGGTGCGTGCGTGCTCGCGATCGGCACGGCGTTCATCGCGGCGGCGCTCGGCGGGTCCAACATCATGGACTACATCCAGGCGCTGTTCTCGTTCTTCAACGCGCCGCTGTTCGCGACGTTCATCCTCGGCATGTTCTGGAAGCGGATGACGCCGACCGCGGGCTGGGTGGGTCTGCTCGCGGGCACGTTCACCGCGATCTTCATCTACGCGATCTCGGAGCCGTCGTTCGGCATCAAGTGGCTGGAACTGCCCGGCCAGGGCGCGAGCTTCCTCGGCGCGGGTCTCGCGTTCGCGGTGGACATCGTCCTGAGCGTCCTGGTCAGTCTGGTGACGCGGCCGAAGCCGGACAGCGAGCTGGGCGGACTGGTCTACAGCCTGACGCCGAAGGAAGACCGCTCGCACTCCACCACCGGCGAGGACGCGGGCTGGTACCGCTCGCCCGCCCTGCTCGGCGGCGGAGTGCTGGCGCTGACGGCCGTTCTCTACATCGTCTTCGGCTGAGGGAGGCCGTCATGAGGTTGTTCGACCTGCGACTGATCATCGCTTTCCTCTTCGGCCTGTACGGCGTTGTACTCGTCGTCGTCGGTCTCGGTTTCACGTCCGACGACGACCTGAAGAAGGCCGAAGGGGTCAACATCAACCTGTGGGCCGGCATCGCCATGGTGGTGCTGTCGGCGGCGTTCGCCGCGTGGGCGACGTTGCGGCCTCAGTTCGCGGACAAGGACAAGCAGCCGCTCAAGGAGCTGTGACTGCGTCTTACGACTGGGGACGACCAGGGTAAACAGGGTTGAAGGCCTCGATCGTCCACGCGTCGAGCCAGTTGAATGCGCGGCGAATGCGGTTGAACACGTCTCTCCTTCTATCGGGGTCTTCACCCGGTACATCGCGTTGATCTTCTGAATCGTTCCCGAAGCGCTCCGTGACTCCGGCCACGCCTGGATCACGGGGTACCGCCCACGGGCGGGCGCGAAGGTCGCTACCGTGCACGTCGTGCCCCGTTTTCGTGCCACAGCCGTGGTCGCCGCCGCTGCTCTGCTGATGGCCGGCTGCGCGACCGGTCCAGGTCTCGCCAAGACGCACTCCGCGCGCCGCACCGTGCAGGCGGGCGCGGACGCGAGCTCGACCGACCCGTCGTCCAAGCCGTCCGCGCAAGCGGGCAAGCCGGTCGACCCGGCGTTCGCGGCGGAACGGTTGCGGCTGGTCAACCCGTGTGCGTTGATCGAGAAGGAAGTGCTGCAGACGGTCGGCACGCCGTCGAAGTACACGAGCGGCAACTACACGCGCTGCTCGAACTACATGAAGGACAAGGCGGGCAAGACCCTCAACATCACGTTGGAGATCGGCTACACGTTGTCTTCCACGGAGCTGAAGAACGCGACGAAGCAGCTCGCCGGGCTCAAGAGCGGCGAGCAGAAGCTGGGCTCGTCGTGCTTCGTCACCGCGGTGACGCAGGAGAACCCGGGGCAGTCCGTCCGGATCCAGTCGAGCACCGGCACCGGTGACCAGGCGGCCGATCCGTGCGAGCCGGGGCGCAAGGTGCTCGAGGGCGCGGTCCGCAAGCTCCGGGGCAACCCGCAGAAGTACACCCCGCCCAAGGGGTCGCCGGTCGAGGTCGACCCGTGCGCGGCCGTCGACAGGGCCACGCTCGCGCCGGTGCTCGGTGCCTCGCCGCGGGCGCTGCCGTTCGGCCTGCACCAGTGCTCGTGGACCGGGCAGAGCGCGCAGATGCAGCTCGAGTTCAGGACGGCGCGCATCCCCAAGGACGGCAAGTTCGACCGCGACTCCGCCGAGGTCGATCTCGGCGGGGTGAAGGGCTACCAGGTGCTCAAGGACGGTCCGTTCCCGACGTGTGATCTGATCGTGGTCCGCACGAAGGACGCCAGCGACGCGGGTGAGATCGCGGACTTCTCCGTCGGAGCGTCGAAGGAGAAGACACTGGACCGCTGCCAGGCGGCGCAGGCGTTCGCCAAGGCGGTGCTTCCGGGCCTGCCCAGCGCCTGACGGGGCCAGGCGGGGGCTGAAAGTTCTTCAAGTACGCGTTAGTGTCGAGGTTACTGGCGAGTACCCCCGGGAGGGCTCAATGACGCAGACCGCTTCGGACAGCGCGCTGTCGGCCGATGGCGAGCAGCGGCGGTTCGCTTCACTGGACCCGCGCACGGGCGAGGTCGTCGCGCACCACCCGATCCACACGGCCGCTGAGGTCGAGGAAGCGGTGTCCTCGGCGCGCGAGGCTTCCGCGTGGTGGGCGGGCCTCGGTTTCGAGGGGCGCAAGACCAAGCTCGACGCGTGGCGCAGAGTCCTGTCGAAACGCGCCGACGAGTTCGTGTCGCTGATCAGCGCGGAGACCGGCAAGCCGGCCGACGACTCCCGCGTCGAGATCGCGCTGGTGATGGACCACCTGCACTGGGCCGCGCGGCATGCGGGCCGTGTGCTGGGCAAGCGCCGTGTCTCCTCCGGCATGTTGATGTTCAACCACAGCGCGACGGTTGAGTACCTGCCGTTGGGCGTCATCGGCGTCATCGGGCCGTGGAACTACCCCGCGCACACGCCGATGGGCTCGATCGCCTACGCGCTCGCCGCGGGCAACGCCGTGGTGTTCAAGCCTTCCGAGTTCACGCCCGGGGTGGGCACGTTCCTCGCGTCGACGTTCTCCGAGGCGGTGCCGGAGTACCCGGTGTTCCAGGTGGTCACCGGCTTCGGTGAGACGGGCGCGGCGCTGTGTGCGGCAGGTGTCGACAAGGTCGCCTTCACGGGGTCCACGCGGACCGGCAAGAAGGTCATGGCGGCGTGCGCTCAGACGCTGACGCCGGTGCTCGTCGAGTGCGGCGGCAAGGACGCGTTGATCGTCGACTCCGACGCGGACCTGGCGGCCGCCGCGGAGGCCGCGATGTGGGGCGCGGTGTCGAACGCCGGCCAGACGTGCGCGGGCGTCGAGCGCGTGTACGTGGCCGAGGACGTTGCCGACGAGTTCATCGAGATCGCGGTGAAGCGGGCGCGCAAGCTCAAGCCGGGTGGCGAGCCGAGCGCGGACCTCGGGCCGATCACGATGCCGTCGCAGGTGGAGATCATCCGCGAGCACGTCCAGGACGCGCTGGACCGCGGCGGCAAGGCGCTGGTGGGCGGGCCCGAGTCGATCAGGCCGCCGTACGTCGAGCCGGTCGTGCTGACGGACGTGCCGGAGGACTCGCTGGCGATCACCGAGGAGACGTTCGGGCCGACCGTGGTGATCAACCGGGTGCCCAACGCGCTGGAGGGCGTGCGGCTCGCGAACCAGTCGAAGTACGGGCTGGGCGCCGCGGTGTTCTCGAAGTCGCGCGGCGAGGAGCTGGCGCGGGAGCTGCGGGTCGGCATGGTGTCGGTCAACTCGGTGCTGACCTACGCGGCGATTCCCGGGCTGCCGTTCGGCGGGGTCGGCGACTCCGGGTTCGGGCGCATCCACGGCGAGGACGGGCTGCGCGAGTTCGCCTACCCGAAGGCCGTGACGAAGCAGCGGTTCAAGGCGGTGCTCGACATGGCGACGTTCGACCGGTCGTCGTTGGCGGGCAAGCAGATGCTGCGGCTCGCGCGGATGCTCTTCGGCCGCTGAACGATGAACGGCGCTTTCGTCCACTTGGGGTGGGCAAAAGCGCCGTTCATCGTTGAGGCTCAGGCGCCGAGCTGCGTCTTGAGGTCGTCCAGGACCACGTTCGCGGCCAGCACGCCGAGGCCGAGGAAGTAGGTCTCGTCGGCGACCGGCTTGGCCTTGCCCGACTTGACGGCGTTCAGGCCGCTCCACAGCGGACCGCCGAGGACCGAGGGCTGCGCGGTCTTGGCCGGGTCGCCGTAGGTCGAGTAGACGACGAAGTCCGCGTCGGCCTTGCCGATCTGCTCCGCGCTGACCTCGGCGGCCAGGTCGTCGACCTGGGACGGGGTCGGCTGCGGGATCTTGGCGTCGACGAGGATCGTGCCGATGAACGACTTCTTGGCGTACAGACGGATCTTGCCCGGCATGAAGCGCAGTGCCGTGACGGTCGGGCGCACGCCGAGCTTCTGCTCGATCGCGGTGCCGGTCGCGGTGGCCTTGTTCGTGTAGTCCTCCAGCATCTTCGCGGCGTCGGCCCGGCGGTCGAGCGCGGAGGCGTTGAGGAGGAAGTTCTCCTTCCACACGTAGCCGGGGCGCGCGGAGAAGACGGTCGGTGCGATGGCGCTCAGCTTCGGGTAGAGGGCTTCCGCGCGCAGCTTCGAGCCGAGGATGAGGTCGGGGTCGAGCTTGGTGATGGCCTCGAGGTTGAGGTTGTTGATCGTGCCGACGTTCTCCGGCGTGCCCGCCTTGTCGCCGATGTAGGACGGCATGGCCGGGGAACTGTCGGTGTAGGCGATGCCGACCGGCTTGATGCCGAGCGCGACAACGTTGTCCAGCTCGCCGGTGTCGAGCACGATCACCCGTTCGGGCTTCTTCTCCAGCTTCGTCTCGCCCATCGCGTGCTTGATCGTGCGGGGGAACTCGCCGGGTTTCGCGGTGGTGCCGAAGTCGTTGCTCAGCTCGCCCGCCTTGCCGAAGTCCGCGCCGCCCTGGGCGACGGTGGGCTTGTCGGGCGTGCTCTGGGCGCACGCGGTCAGGGTCAGTGCGACCGCGACGAGCAGTGCTGCTCTCTTCGACACGACGTGGTTCCTCCACTACTCGCAGTGACTTTGACCTGCATTTCTTAGGGCAGCCTAACGGTACCCGGGACGTTTGCCCGTTCCGAGTGTCAGACCCCCGGAGTAAGAAGGAACACGGTCACCGCCGATCGGGAGGGCTGTTCCATGAAGAAGATCATCAATGATCCGGAGACCGTGGTGCGGGACGCGCTGCGGGGAATGCAGGCCGCCCATCCCGATCTGCTGTCGGTGCACCACGACCCCGCGGTCGTGGTGCGCGCGGACGCCCCGGTGCAGGGCAAGGTCGCGATCATCTCGGGCGGCGGCTCCGGCCACGAACCGCTGCACGGCGGGTTCGTCGGGCGCGGCATGCTCGACGCGGCCTGTCCCGGCGCGGTCTTCACCTCGCCGACACCGGACCAGGTGCTGGACGCCGTCGCCCGGACGGACGGCGGGGCGGGGGCGTTGCTGATCGTGAAGAACTACACCGGCGACGTGCTGAACTTCGAGACCGCGGGCGAGATGGCGGAGTCGGAGGTGCGCAGCGTCGTGATCGACGACGACGTGGCGGTGAAGGACTCGCTGTACACGGCGGGCCGGCGTGGCGTCGGCGGCACGGTCCTGCTGGAGAAGATCGTCGGCGCGGCGGCGGAACGCGGCGACTCGTTGAACGCCTGTGTCGCGCTGGCCGAGCGGGTGATCGCGTCGGTGCGGTCGATGGGCCTGGCGTTGACCGCGTGCACGGTCCCGCACGTGGGCTCGCCGTCGTTCGAGCTCGCCGACGACGAGATGGAGATCGGCATCGGCATCCACGGCGAACCGGGCCGGGCGCGGGTGCCCGTCGGGTCCGCCTCCGAGATGGTGTCGGCGTTGCTCACCCCGATCCTGGACGACCTGCCGTTCACCTCGGGTGACCGGGTGCTGCTGTTCACGAACTCGATGGGCGGAACTCCGCTGATCGAGCTGTACTTGGCGCACGGCATCGCCGAACAGCTGCTCGCCGACCGGGGGATCACCGTGGAACGCAGACTCGTCGGCCCGTACATCACCAGCCTGGAGATGCAGGGCATGAGCCTCACGTTGCTGAAGCTGGACGACGAGATGATCTCGTTGTGGGACGCGCCGGTGCACACGCCCGCACTGCGGTGGGGAGTCTGAGGTGGGGTGCACGGCGGCGGACGTGGTGGTTGCCCTGCGCGCCGCGGCCGCGGTGGTCCAGGAACACCGCGACGAACTGGTGCGCCTCGACCAGGCGATCGGCGACGGGGACCACGGCGAGAACATGAAGCGCGGCTTCACGGCCCTGCTGTCCCGTTTGGACACCGAGGAGCCCTCGTCTCCCGGCAAGGTGCTGAAGCTCGTCGCCACCACACTGATCTCGACGGTGGGCGGCGCGGCAGGTCCCTTGTACGGCACCGCTTTCCTGCGCGCGTCGGCCGCCGTGGGCGACGCGGAGGAGCTCGACGGCGAGACCGTGGCGCGCGCCCTGCAGGCCGCGCTGGAGGGCGTGGTGGCGCGCGGCAAGGCCGTGGTGGGCGACAAGACGATGGTGGACGCCCTCACCCCGGCCGTGGCCGCGGCCGCCTCGGTGAACGGCTCGGTGGCGGCAACCCTGTCGGCGGCGGCCGACGCGGCGGCAGAGGGCGCGGAGTCGACGATCCCGATGGTGGCGCGCAAGGGGCGGGCGTCGTACCTGGGCGAGCGCAGCGCCGGCCATCTGGATCCGGGCGCACGGTCGACGGCCTTGCTGCTGCGGGCCTTCGCGGATGCGACGGCCAAGGCGTGACGGCGTTGTCCATGGGCGCCGTGTCGGTGGCACGTGCACCAGTTCGACCCGGAAGCGCCGCCGCGGCGGCGAGACGGAACGTTCGGCGAGGCGGAGCAGGGGTGGCGGTATGACGGCGGCGTCGGACACCGGCCGGGTGGGGCTGGTCATCGTCTCCCACAGCGACATGCTAGCCAACGGCGTCGCCGAACTCGCCGGCCAGATGGCGCCCGACGTCGCCGTGCTGCCCGTCGGTGGCACGGAGGAGGGCGGTCTCGGCACCGACTACGGCTCGGTGGTGGAGGCTCTGGCGGACGCGGACTCCGGGGCGGGCGTGGTGGTCCTCTACGACCTCGGCAGCGCGAAGATGACCGCCGAGATGGCCGTGGAGTCCGCGGACGACCCGTCGCGCTACGCCGTGGTCGACGGGCCGCTGGTGGAAGGTGCGGTGGCGGCAGCCGTTGCGGCACAAGGGGGTGCGTCCCTCGCCGACGTCGCGGCCGCTGCGGAGGGCGCGTCGGGCGAGAGTCCGGCGGCGGTGTCTTCGCGGCCTGCTTTGCACCTCGTGTCGGATGCGGTGTCCGCGGAGGTGTTGCTGACCAACGACGTGGGCCTGCACGCCCGCCCGGCGGCGTTGCTGGCGCGCACGGTCGCGGAACTGGATGCGGACGTCGTCGTTCGGTACGGCGACGAGGAGGCGAACGCGGCGAGCGTGCTGGCGTTGATGGGGTTGAGCGCGCCGGGCGGCGAGTCGATCACCGTGGTGGCGACGGGCAAGGACGCCGAGGAGGCGGTCCGGCGGATCGAGGAGCTGGCGGAGAGGGGGTTCGACGACTGAGCACGCGGTGCGCTCGCCGGCAACCCGGATGGCTCAACTCCGCGCTGCCCCACATGGGTTCATCAGGCAGAAGGCCCAGTTCTAGGCGTTTGCTGGACCGATAACTGTTTCGATCCTGATGGCGAAGCTCACGGCGCCCGTCCGTGCTGGGAGTGGCATAGTCGCCCGCAAGTTACTCCTTGGTAGCCCACGCTTTACCCCGCAGGGAGGTCTGCAGTGGCGCGCGAAATCAACACCGTCGGAGTCGTCGGCTTCGGAACCATGGGTGCGGGCATCGTGGAGGTACTCGCGCGCACCGGGCTCGCGGTGAAGGTGGTGGAAGTCGACGCCGCGGGGGTCGAGCGCGGGCTCGGGCACCTGGAGCACTCGACGACGCGCGCCGTGAAGCGCGAGAAGCTCACCGAGGACGAGAAGGCCGCGCTGCTCCGCCGGGTCTCCACGAGCCTCGACCTGGGCAGCCTCAAGGGATGCGACCTGGTCATCGAGGCGGTGCCGGAGAGCGTCGAGCTGAAGACCAGGATCTTCAAGGAGCTCGACGAGATCCTCGACCCCGAGGCGATCATCGCGTCCAACACGTCGAGCTTGTCGATCACCGAGATCGGGGTCGTCACGAAGCGGCCCGGCAAGGTCGTCGGCCTGCACTTCTTCAACCCCACGCAGGTGCTGAAGCTGGTCGAGGTCGTGCGCACGGTCGTCACGGAACCGGACGTGATCACCGACGTGGTCGCGTTCGCCGAGCGGCTGGGCAAGTCGCCCGTCGTGATCGGGGACAGGGCCGGCTTCATCGCCAACGCGCTGCTCTTCCCGTACCTCAACCACGCGGTGAAGATGCTGGAGTCCAAGTACGCGACGCGCGAGGACCTGGACGCCGCCATGCGGTACGGCTGCGGTTACCCGATGGGACCGTTGGCGCTGTTGGACCTCATCGGGCTCGACACCGCGTACGAAATCCTCGACACGATGTACCACCAGTCGCGCAACCGGTTGCACGCTCCGGCGCCGCTGCTCAAGCAGATGATCACCGCGAACCTCCTGGGGCGCAAGACCGGGCGTGGCTTCTACACCTACGACGGGCCGGACTCGCCGGTCGTCGTCAAGGACGCGCTGACACCGTCCGAAGTGGACGCCACCACGCAGACCCGTGAGGTGCAACGGGTCGGTGTCATCGGCACGGGCACCATGGCCACGGGCATCGCGGAGGTGTTCGCCAAGCGCGGGTACGACGTGGTGCTGCGGGCGCGCAGCCTGGAGAAGGCGGAAGCCTCGATCGGGGCGGTGCGCAAGTCGCTCGACCGCGCGGTCAGCAAGGGCAAGCTCGCGGAGGCCGACCGGGACGCGGTTCTGCAGAGGATCTCGCCCGCCGTCGAGTTCGTGGAGCTGGCGGACTGCGACCTGATCGTCGAGGCGGTGGCCGAGGAGATCGGCATCAAGAAGGAGGTCTTCGCGGCGCTCGACGAGGTGTGCAAGCCCGGCGCGGTGCTCGCGACGACCACGTCCTCGTTGCCGGTCATCGAGATCGCCGCGGCGACCAGCAGGCCGGAGGACGTCGTCGGCCTGCACTTCTTCAACCCGGCGCAGGTCATGAAGCTGGTGGAGATCGTCGAGACGATCTCCACGGGCGCCGACGTGGTGGCGACGGCCCGCAGGATCTGCCTCGACCTCGGCAAGCACCCGGTGCACTGCGGTGACGTGGCCGGCTTCATCGTGAACGCGCTGCTCTTCCCGTACCTCAACGACGCGGTGAAGATGCTGGAGGCCCACTACGCCGAGGCCGACGACATCGACAACGCGATGAAGGTCGGCTGTGGCCTGCCGATGGGACCGTTCGCGCTGCTCGACGTCGTGGGGCTGGACGTGTCGCTGGCGATCCAGCGCACGCTCTACATGGAGTTCCGCGAGCCCGGTTTCGCGCCGGCGCCGCTGCTGGAGCACCTGGTGACGGCCGGCCGCCTCGGCCGCAAGACGGGCAAGGGATTCCGCGACTACTCGTGAGCCGCTAACAGGAGCACCATGTCGCGTCTGGCATGGTGGTGTCATGCGGCGACTGGTGCTCCTGTTGGCTGTCCTCGTGCTCGCTTCCGGCTGTGCCGGCAAGACGGTCGAGGGCACTCCCGTCGCGCAGGCACCGCTCGACGCGACCTCGCCGTTCGACAAGGACCAGACGTCGACCGATCCGAGCTCCACCGAGGACCCGCAGGTCGCGCCGATCGACGGTGAGGTCAAGGGCGTGTGCGCGAAGCTCAGGTGGACCGACCTGCCCTACCCCGGCGCGAAGGCCGAGACGCCGCCCACGCAGATCAACTACGACTCGACGTTCGACCAGTCGTGCCGCTGGACCACGAAGATCGACAAGGTCGAGGTCGGCGTCTCCCTGCGGTTCCGCGAGGGCAAGCAGATCACGATCGAGCGCACCACCGGTGACTGGGACGTCAAGGGCCACAAGGTCACGTACCTCGACCGTTCCAACGAACCGGACGTCGAACCGTCGTGCGTGCTCGTCGTGCCCTACGACGGCGGTGGGCTCGGAATCATCATCATCGACTCGTCCGGCAAGTTCGGCACCGTCTGCGACCAGGGCCGCAAGGTCGCCGAGGTCATGATCGACCGCGAGCACTCCAGCTAGCCAGCTTCTCCGGGTTCCGCACCGCCCAGATCCTGGTGACCCGGTCGTCCACCACCTCGAACGCGGCGACGGTCACCGTGACGCCGTCGTGCGTCGCGACCAGGCCCGGCCTGTTGTTGACCGTCGTGGCGAGAAGCGTGAGATCCGGTGCCAGCCTGCCGATGCCGACGAGGTGGCGGGCGATCTGCTCGCCGCCCACGACCGGCTTCAGCGCCGTGCTGACCTGGCCGCCGCCGTCGGCGACCATGACGGCCGTCGGATCAAGCAGGGCGACGAGAGCCTTGATGTCCTTCGCTTCCCAGGCGTGCTTGAAGTCCTTCACGACCTCCGCCCGCCTCGCGGCCGGCGTCTCGTCGCGCTGGACGGCACGGATCCGCCGCCGCGCGGACGTCGCCAGCTGCCGGCACGCCGCCGGGCTCCTGCCGACGATGTCCGCCACCTCCGCGAACGGGTAGCGGAAGACGTCGTGCAGCACGAAGCTCACCCGTTCCGCCGGGGTCAGCTGCTCCAGCACCACCAGGAACGCCGTGGTGACCGACTCGTCGAGCGTGATCCGGTCCGCCGGATCGCAGCTCTGGTCGGGAAGCGGCTCCGGGAGCCACTCGCCCACGTAGCGTTCTCGCCTGACCCGCGCCGAACCCAGCACGTCCAGGCAGATGCGGCTCGCCACCCTCGTCAGCCAGGCGCCGGGGGACTCGATCGCGTCCCGCTGCTCCGGCGACAGGGCGTACCAGCGCGCGGAGGTCTCCTGCAGCACGTCCTCGGCGTCGGTCAGCGACCCGAGCAGGCGGTAGGCCAGGTTCAGCAGCTGCCGCCGCTCGGCGGTGATCTCGGCCGCCTCACGTTCCGGGCTGCTGTGTCGTCGGACTGTCATGGTCAAACTCCTGCACACCACCGTCGCCCTGCAGACCGCGCTCGTCTTCGTCCAGTCGATCACGGCGGGGCTGAGGATGACCCTCCCGTACGGTCACGTCTTCCACAGCGCCGGTTCGTACGCGTTGTGGGTCGTGGCGGTCTCCCACCTCGTCGTCGCCGTGCTCGCGTGGCGGCCGGGAGGCGGGTCAGCGCAGCCGATCCGGTACGCGGCGGGCTTTCTGGCGTTGATCACCGCTCAGGTCTTCGCCGGCGTCTTCCACCTGGTGGCGCTGCACATCCCTCTCGCCGCCGCGCTGCTCGTCGCCAGCGTGCTGTACCTGCTCAGGATCCGTAGCACCCGCCACCACAGCAGCCACCGCCGCCCTGAGCGGGCTGCTGCCGGGTCCCGCTGATCCCGGCCATCGACAGCAGCTTGACCGTGTCGGCGTGACCGTCGGGGCAGCTCGCCGGAGCGGACGACTCGCTCATCGGGCGCTGCAGCTCGAAGGTGTCGTCGCAGGTTCGGCAACGGAACTCGTAGGTCGGCACGGCTCGATTCTACGAGCGGTTACCGTGTGGCCGTGCCCCGTCGCAACGCGCCCAAGAACGAAGATCCCCGACCGCTCGGCGGGGGTGTCGGCTGGGCACGCGTGGAGTCGGGCTCGGACGGTGAGTGGCTGGTCCGGGCCATCTCGGGCGCGCAGGCGCAGAAGACCTACCGCTGCCCCGGTTGCGACCACGAGATCAGGCCCGGCGTCCCGCACGTCGTCGCCTGGCCGGCCGAGGAGACCGGCTCGGTCGAGGAACGCCGCCACTGGCACCAGGGCTGCTGGGACTCGCGCGGCCGTCGGGGGCCGACCGCGCGACGGTGGTGAGTCCTCACGCCGACGGTTTCCGGTCGTAGGTCAGGCAGATCGCGCCGCTCTCGGTGACGCGGCTGGCCGTGAGCGACCAGGACGACGTCGCCAGGCCGTCGGTGAACAGCCGCTCGCCACCGCCCACCAGCTCGGGACACTGCGTGATGCTCAGCCGGTCCACCTCGCCTGCGTCGAGCAGCAGGCGGATGACGCTCGTGCTGGCCAGCACGATGATGTCGCCGCCCTCCTCCTGCCTGAGCTGCTTGACCGCGGTCACGGGGTCGGTGCCGGCGAGCCGGGCGTTGTCCCAGGTCACCTCGGTCAGCGTGGTGGAGAGGACGACCTTCTCGACGCCGTTGAGCCAGCGGGCGAACGTCCGGTCGGGTGCCGCCGCGTTCTCGTCGTCGGCCACCGCGGGCCAGAAGCCGCTGAAGCCCTGGTAGTTCTTGCGCCCCAGCAACGCCGTGGTGGCGGGTGCGGTGACCTGAACCATGTGCTCGCGGGAGCTGTCGGTCACCGCGTGGGGGACGATCCAGCTCATGTCGTACTCGCCGCCGGGACCGTTGATCCGGCCGTCGAGGGAGAGCGAGATGTTGGCGGTCACGATGCGCATTTCGGGGTTCCTCCCGGTGTGTTGGAATGACCCGCACAGCGTGTCCTCGCAGGTGGTGCGTTGTCGTCGTCAGACCTGACGACTTCCGGCCCGGATTTGGAGGAGCGGCGGGGGATGTTGGTCGGCAGGGCCTCGGAGGTCGCCGCGCTGCGTGCCGCGTTCGACCGGACCCTGGCCGGGCGACTGGGGGTCGTCCTGGTCTCCGGCGAGGCGGGCATCGGCAAGTCGGAGCTCGTGTCGGCGGTGGTGCGCGACCTGCCGGGCGACCCGCTGGTGCTGGCGGGCGGCTGCCTCGAACTCGGTGCGGACGGAGCGCCGTACGCGACGTTCGTCGCCGTACTGCGGGAACTCGTCCGGCGGCTCGGGCATGACCGCGTGGTGGAGTTGCTGCCGAGGGACGGGACGGCGCTGGGCGACTGGCTGCCGAGCCTCGGTCCCGCGCCGGCGGGATACGGGCGGACCAGGCTGCTGGAGGAGGTCCTCGGCCTGCTCGCCGAGGTCGCGCGGGCCCACCCGCTCGTTCTCGTGGTGGAGGACCTGCACTGGGCGGACGCGTCCAGCCGTGAGCTGTTCGCCTACCTCGCCCGCAACCTGACCGGCAGCGCGGTGCTGATGATCGGCACCGTGCGCACCGGCGAGCTCGCGGCCGGGCACCCGAACCGGCGGCTGCTCGCCGAGCTGGGCAGGCGGGTCGAGGTGACCAGGGTCGAGCTCGGTCCGCTGGCACGCGCGGACGTCGCCGCACTGCTCACGGCGATCGACGGCCTGCCACCGGATCCGGCCCGTGCGGCGCGGATCCACCGGCGCAGCGGAGGCAACCCGCTGTTCGTCGAAGCACTCGCCGGTGCGGGCGAGACACCGGCGGAAGACCTGAGGACGTTGCTGCTCGACCGGACCGCGGCGTTGCCCGCGCCGGCACGTGAGGCGCTGGCGACGCTCGCGGTCGCGGGCAGGGGGCTGACCGACGACGTGCTCGCCGCAGTCGGCCCGGTCGTGGACGAGCTGCAGGCCGCGCTGTCCGACCTGGTCGGGCACGGCCTGGTCGTCGCGGGCCCGGACGGGTACGCGATCAAGCACGACCTGATCAAGGAGGCCGTGTACGGCGCGTTGCTGCCTGCTCAGCGACGCCGGCTCCACGCGCGCTGCGCGGAGCACGGCACCGATGGCGTTGCTCTGGCGGAACATTGGCTCGCTGCGGGAGAGGTCGGGCGGGCTGTGCCCGCGGCGTTGCGCGCGGCGGCACAGGCCGGTCGGCAGAACGCCTACGACGAGCAACTGCACCTGCTGGAACTCGTGCTGGCCCAGCGGACTGACGACGTCGACCGCGTCGCGGTGCTGGAGGCCGCGGCGACGGCGGCGCTGGCCGCGGGGAAGTCGGCCGCGGGCATCGCGCACAGCACCGCCGCGCTGGACGAGCTCGACGCGGCCGCGGACCCGGTTCGGGTGGCGGCGTTGCTCGGGGTTCGCGGCCAGTCGCGGTTCCGCGTCGACGGGACCGGCCGCGACGACCTGGAGCGCGCGGTCACCCTCGTGCCGGCCGGGGCGCTGCGCGGATCGCTGCTGGCCACGCTCGGGTTCATCGGGGTCAGCGAGTGCCGTTACGACGAGGCCAGGCGAGCGGCAACGGCAGCTGTCGAGATCGCCGGAGAGCTCGTGGACGACGGCACGAAAGCCCGTGCGCTGCTGGTCATCGCCGCGTTGGACGGTGTCGGAGGTCTGCTGGAGTCCGCGACCGCGAGCTATGCGATCGCGCGCGACCTGGCCGAGGCCGCGGGCGACGAGCACACGTACCTGATGACGTTCCAATGGGAAGCCGGACTCCTGGACGCGGCAGGCCACTACGCGCGGGCCGCCGAGCTCGGCCGGATCGGTCAGCAGGCGGCCGAACGACTGGGGCGCAGCCGATCACGCGGCAGCATGCTGGCCAACGCACGCCTCGTGCCGTTGCGGTACCTCGGCGAGTGGGACGAAGCCGTGCGCATCGGTGAGGACGCGCTCGCGGAAGACCCGCCGCCGCTCTACGGCGCGTTCAACCGCATGGTGCTCGCGGACATCGCGCGCTGCCGAGGCGAACGAGAACGCTTCGAGCTGTTGCTGCGGCAGCTGACCGAGTTCGCCCGCCACTCGCACGGCGCCCCCGAGGCCGTGGTCGAGATCGCGATCCAACGCGTGGCGTGGGCGCTCGACACGGGTGCGCTCGAGCAGGCCGACCACGTGCTCGCCGAGCACCTCGGTGGTCGGTGGCCGGCCAGGGAAACGCTGCGGCTGGCGTTGCTGGGCGCCAGGGTGCAGCGGGCGCGACGGGTGGCGGCGCCGCGCAACCGGCGGGTCGCCACCGAGACCGCGGCCCGGCTCGCCGAGCTGTCCACAGTGGTCTCCTCCGTGCCGGACCTGCGTGGGCTGACCGCGTACCACCTGACGTTCCGCGCGCTGACGACCGAGGACGTGCTGCCTGCCTGGGACCGGGCGGTCGAAGCCTGGCGGGACCTGGGTGACCCGTACCAGACCGCGGTGGCGCTCACCGACGCCGCGGCGTGCGCACTCGCGTCGAACAACCGCCCCGGCGCATCGGTGCGCCTGCGCGAGGCCCGCGCACTGGCAGCCGGGCTCGTGGCGGCACCGCTCCTCGTCCGCATCGACGAGCTCGCCGACCGCGGCCGGATCGGCGCGGCAGGCCCGGTGCAGCAAAACGACTTCCGCCTGACCCGCCGTGAGGTGGACGTCCTGCGCGTCGTGGCCAGGGGCCGGTCGAACGCGGAGGTCGCGGCCGAGTTGTTCATCAGCGCCAACACGGTCGCGACCCACGTCGCCAGGATCCTCGGCAAACTCCAGGCCGCGACCCGCACGGAGGCCGTGAGCCGGGCGCGCGAGTCGGGCCTGCTGGACCGCTAGACGCGGACCTGGGCGCGCCACCGCTCGAGCCGGGCGCGGACCTCCGCCGGCTGCTCGACCGGCGGCAGGTGCCCGGCGTCCTCGACGCGTTCGCTCGTGGCGTGCTTCAACGTCACCGCGAGCTTCGCGGCCACGTCGGGAGGCGTGAGCTTGTCGTGCTCGCCCACCAGCACCAGCGCCGGCACGTCCAGCGCCTCCAGCACCTCGGTGGAGTCGGGCCGCTTCGCCATGGCGCGCTGCCACCACGCCACGTCCTCCGGCCGTTGATCAAGGATCATGGTCCTGGTCAGGTTCCGTGCCTGCGGTGACGCGTTCGGGCCGAGCAGGTTCGGCAGCGTCGCGTCGACGAGCCATTCGCCGACGCCTTCCCACTCGACCCGGTCGGCCATGGCGTGCCGGTTCGCGGCGGCCTCCGGTGTGTCCGCGGTGTGCTTGGTGTCGATGAAGACCAGGCCCTTCACGCGTTCTGGAGCGTGCCTGAGCACGGCCATCGCGACGTAGCCGCCCATCGAGCACCCGCCGAGCACGACCTGGCGGTCGCCCAGCTGGTCGACGACCTGGCGCGCGAGCGTGTCGAGGTCCGGCTCGCCGTGGCCGCGGAGGCCCGGCGTCAGCGCGCCCGGCACGTCCCACATCCGCGCGTCGAGCGGAAAGGCGTGCAGCAGCACCAGATCGTCCATCAGCTCTCCCACTCCGGCGCCAGCACCGACCACACCTCGAGGTCCTGCCGGACCCCGCGCAGCGGGTAGTACGAGCGCAGCACGCCTTCCTTCGTCAACCCGAGTCGCCGCGCGACCGCGATGCTCGGCTCGTTCTTCGGCGACACCAGCCACTCAACCCGATGCACACCGCGCTCGCGAACCGCCCAGTCGATCAGGACCTTCGCGGCCCGCGTGACCAGCCCCTTGCCGGTGGCGCTCGGCTCCAGCCAGCACCCGACCTCGGCCCGGCCCTGCGGCACGTCCATCTGCCGCAGCATCACGCCGCCGACCAGCTTCTCGTCGAGCCAGATCCCGCAGATGCGCGCGGTGTCGGCGGCGGCGTTGTCGGCGTACTGCTGGAGCAGGTTCCGCGCGCTCTCCAGATCTTTCGCCCTGTCCGCGAACGCGATGTGCGTCGCGATGAAGTCCCGGCCGCGCTCGATGTGCGCGAAGAACTCCTCTGCCTGCCAGGGCTCCAACGGGCGCAGCTCGGCGCCGTCACCCAACGACCTCACGTACATCCTGTTCCCCCAAGATGAGTGTTGTGACCACCCGAATCGTATTCGTGCGCCATGCGCGGTCCGTGCACCCGCGCCTCGGCGTTCCGGACTCCGACGAGCGGCCGTTGGCCCCGGACGGCCTGGCCGCGGCCCAGGAGCTGGTGCCGCGCCTCGTGGCGTGCGCGCCGTCGGCGGTGTTGTCGAGCCCGCAGCGACGGGCGGTGCAGACCGTGGCACCGGCGGCCGAGGCGCTCGGCCTGGAGGTGACGACGTGGCCGGAGCTGCGGGAGTGGGAGTCGGGGCTGCTGCCGAGTGCGGACTGGGAGGAGTTGTACGCCTTCAGCTGGGCCAACCCGTCGGTCGCACACGGGGCCGGGGAGAGCCTGGACGAGCTGACCGTGCGGGCGGGGAAGGCGTTGGCGCGCATGGCCGCGGAGTACCCGGACGCCACCGTGCTGGTGGGGTCGCACGGGACCTTCCTGTCGCGTGCGTTGATCGCGGCGGGGCAGCACGCCGACTGGGAGTCCTGCCGCGCGATGCCGATGCCGGCGATCTACGAGGTTACGGCCTGACCTGCGCGGACGCGGAATTGTCGGTGCCGTCTGGGAGAATGAAAGCAGGGGACCCCCTGGAGGGGACCCCTGCGCGAGCTTGGGCGGTCAGGACTTCTTGGCGGGTTGCGGCCGCGAGATCTTCGCGGTCGGACCGTCGACCTGGGGTGGCTGGGCGGGCTTGCCCGGTCCGGCGGCGGAAGGCGGTGCCGCGGGGGCTGCCTGAGGCGCGGCAGCCTGCTTCTGCTGTGCGGCAGCGGGCGGGCCCTGCGTCGGCTGAGCCTGCTGTGCCGCGCCGGGCTTGCCCTGTGCGGCGGGGGTCGCCTGAGCCTGTGCGGGCGCGGGCTGAGGCGGTACCGGTGCCTTCTCCGTCTGACCCGCGGGCGGCTCCGACTCCTCCTCCACCGGGTCGAGCAGCGGCACGACCTCCTGCAGCGCCGTCCGCACGCTGTGCAGCTGGTGCGAGAGGCGGTTGCGGAGGTTGCGCAGCTGGTCGACGCGCTGCGTGGCGGCGGTGGTGCGGCGGTTGGCTTCCTCGGTGGCCTCGCGGACTCGGCGGTTCGCCTCGTCGGTGGCTTCCTGGATGCGGGCGGTGGCCTCGGTGATCGAGTCGTGGCGGCGGCGGTTGGCCTCTTCGGTGGCCTCGCGGACGCGGCGCTCGGCCTCGGCCTTCGACGAGGTCTGCTCCTGAGCGATGGCCGCGCGGACGCGGGCGGCTTCCTCGGCGGCCTCGCGCAGGCGGCGGTCCGCCTCGGCCTTCGAGGTGGCCTCCTGCTGGGCTAGGTTGGCCATGGCCTCGGAGCGGCGGGCGGCCATCGCGATCTCGAAGTCCTCTTCGACGGTCACGCGGCGGGCCTCGGACTCGTCGGCGATCTTGCGGGCGGCGGCCTCGGCCTCGGAGACGATCTTCTCGGCCTCGGCGCGGGCCGTTTCCAGCACGCCCTTGTGCTCGGCCTCCATGGCCGCGCGGCGCTCGTCGAGCTCGGTGATGAGCTTCTCGTAGCGCTGGCGCAGCACACCCGCGTCGGCTTCCGCCTTGGCGCGGATGTGCCCGCCTTCCGCTTCGGCACGGGCCTTTATCTCGTTGGCCTCGTCCTGGGCCAGCCGCAGCATGCGCTGGAGGCGCTCGGAGAGCCCCTCCAGCGTCGTCGGCGGCAGCGACAGGCGTTCCACCTGGTTGCGCAGCTCGGTCATCTCCGAGCGTGCGGCTTCCAGCTGGCGCGCCAGGTCGGACGTCTGGGACACGGCGGCATCGCGGTCCGCGGCGAGCAGCCGCAGGTCCGAGTCGAGGCGTTCGAGATGATCCTCGACCTGGGCGCGGTCGTAACCGCGCTTGACGATGTCGAAGCCGGATCCCAGGGGGACGAGGTCACGGTCGTCGGCGAGGCCCATGCCCCTCACGCTACCCGTTCGGGTAACCCCAGAAGGTCACACACCCCGGAATCGGTTGATGGCCGTGAGGTGCTTCGCACGCATCTCGTGGTCGAGAACGCCCAAACCCTCTTCCGGGGCAAGGCAGAGCACGCCGACCTTGCCCTGGTGCGCGTTGCGGTGCACGTCGTGGGCTGCCTGGCCCGTTTCGTCCAGTGAGTACACCTTGGACACTGTCGGGTGAATCTTTCCCTTGGCGATCAAGCGGTTCGCCTCCCACGCCTCGCGGTAGTTCGCGAAGTGCGAGGAGATGATCGACTTCAGGTTCATCCACAGGTAGCGGTTGTCGTACTGGTGCATGTACCCGGAGGTCGACGCGCACGTGACGATCTTGCCGCCCTTGCGCGTCACGAACACCGAGGCGCCGAACGTCTCACGGCCGGGGTGCTCGAACACGATGTCCGGGTCCTCACCGCCGGTCAGCTCGCGGATCTTCGCGCCGAACCGCTTCCACTCGCGCGGGTCCTGCTCGTGCTCGTTCTTCCAGAACTTGTAGCCCTCGGCGGACCGGTCGATGATCAGTTCGGCACCCATCGAACGGACGATCTCGGCCTTCTCCGGCGAGGAGACGACGCAGATCGGCGTCGCGCCGCCGTTCAGCGCGAACTGCGTGGCGTAGGAACCGAGACCGCCGGACGCACCCCAGATCAGGACCGTGTCGCCCTGCTTCATGTTGGCGCCGTTCACGGACACCAGCTGGCGGTAGGCGGTCGAGTTGACCAGACCGGGCGAGGCCGCTTCCTCCCACGTGAGGTGCTTGGGCATCGGCATCAGCTGGTTCGACTTCACCAGCGCGAGGTCCGCGAGACCACCGAAGTTCGTCTCGAAGCCCCAGATCCGCTGCTGCGGGTCGAGCATCGTGTCGTTGTGGCCGTCCGGCGCCTCCAGCGGCACGTCCAGACAGTGCGCCACGACGCGGTCGCCCGGCTTCCACGCGGTGACGCCGGGACCGACGCGCACGACGACACCCGCCAGGTCCGAGCCCACGACGTGGTACGGCAGGTCGTGCCGGCCGCCCAGCTTCTTCAGGAACCCGAACGTGGACACCGGCTCGAAGATCGAGGTCCACACGGTGTTGTAGTTGATCGCGGAAGCCATGACGGCGACCAGCGCCTCGCCCGGCCCGAGCTCGGGCGTGGCCACCTCGTCGACGTGCAGCGACTTGCGCGGGTCCTTGTCCCGCGTCTCGAGGCCCGAGAACATGTCGGCCTCGTCCGCGTGCACGGTCACGCCCCGATAGCTCTCCGGAACGTCCAGGGAACCGATCGCGTCCAGCTCGTCGGCCAGGATCGCGTCAAGGATCTTCTGCACGGCGGCATTCCTTCCCAAGTGAGGGATAGTCGCAGGTTGCCGGAGGTTACTCAGGAGTAACCGATTCAGAATCCCGCTTGTGAGGGATTCCACTCAGAAGAGTTGACCGGGCGGCCAACCAAGAGGACAATGAGAGGCGTTGGAAGAGGAGGAGGTGTGTGGAGATGACCAAGGCGTGGACCAGGTGGCAGGACTGGGCTGAGGTGGCTATCGGCGTGCTGGTGCTGCTCTCTCCGCTCGTCGTGGACACCTCGAAAGCGGCCATGTGGACGATGATCGTGCTCGGCGCGCTCATCGCGCTCGACGGACTCGTCGATCTGGCCGTGCCCGCGATGATCTACGGGGAGTACGTGCAGCTGGTGCTGGGCGCACTGCTGTTCATCTCGCCGTGGGTGATGAGCTACACCGACATGACCCAGGCTTCGTGGGTTTCCTGGGTCGGTGGCGTTCTCACCGTCGCCGCGGGCGCTCTGGCGATGCCCGCCGCGAACGCAGCGCACTCGGCTGCGGCGCAGCCTCACTGATCAACTGGAGTTTTCGTGGGCCCAGGAGCTTTCTTGGGCCCACACCCCGCTGGGTGGGAGGAACGCGTGGAGGACTCGGCCAAGGAACGCATCCTGGCCGCAGCCGAGGAGCTCTTCGCCGACTCTGGCTTCGACGCCACCCCGACCTCGCGCATCGCCGAACGCGCCGGCGTGCCCAAAGGTCTGGTGCACTACTACTTCAACCGCAAGAAGGACCTGCTGGCCGCGCTGGTCGCCCGGCTGCCGGACAGCACGGTCGACCACCGCAGGGTCGTAGTGGTGGGGGACATCGCCGAATCGCTCAGAAGGCTCGTCGCGGCACTGGACGCGCGCCTGAACGCATCACCGTTGCTGTCACACCTGCTGTGGCGTGAAGCGGATACGCATTCGGCGGTCCGCGACGCCATGCGGGCGCGCTACGACAACGTCGCGGCGCAGATCAAACAGGTCATCCTCGCCGCGGGCGGCGCGGCGGTGGCGATCAAGGACGTCGAGGCGGCCGCGGCGCTCCTCGCGCTGGCCGTGAGCTACCGGCATTCGGTGGCACGGCACAGCGACGAGGACGACCCGATCGACCGAGAGCTGAGCTTCGTCGCCAGCGCTCTCGTCGCTAATGCTTCGCCGCGGGTTCGACCAGCTCGATGAGCACGCCACCGGCGTCCTTGGGGTGCACGAAGTTGACGCGGCTGTTCGACGTGCCGCGCTTCGCCTTGTCGTAGAGCAGCCGCAGGCCCCTGCCCCGCAGCACGTCCGCCGCGAGGTCCACATCGGACACTCGATAGGCGAGCTGCTGCAGGCCGGGCCCGGACCGGCCGATGAACTTGGCGATCGTCGAGTCCTCGTTCAGCGGCGCCAGGAGCTGGATCGCGGTGCCGTCGTGGTCGCCGGGCGCGTGCAGCATCGCCTCGCGCACGCCCTGCTCCTCGTTCACCTCTTCGTGTGCGACTTCGAGGCCGAAGTTGTCGCGGTAGAACGAGATCGCCACGTCGAGGTCGGGCACCGCGATGCCCACGTGGTCGATCGCGGTCACGAATCGAGCGAGTTCTGCGTTCATAACGGGCAAGGGTAACTACGTGATCGGTGCAGGTGGCTCTGTGCGGGGTCTCACAGAATTACCGCCCAGTAGCCGCGGGTATGGTGCTCAGTTAACGACCGTTCGCTCTTCCATGGAGGCAGCTGTGTCCGGTTCCGTCATCGTCGCCGGGGCGCGCACCCCGATGGGGCGACTGCTCGGATCGCTCAAGGATTTCTCCGGCGCCCAGCTGGGTGGCGTCGCGATCAAGGCGGCACTGGAACGCGCGGGCGTGGCTCCCGAGCAGGTGCAGTACGTGATCATGGGTCAGGTGCTCACCGCCGGTGCGGGCCAGATTCCCGCCCGCCAGGCGGCGGTCGCCGCCGGCATCCCGATGAGCGTGCCCGCGCTGACCGTCAACAAGGTCTGCCTGTCCGGCATCGACGCCATCGCGCTCGCCGACCAGCTCATCCGCGCCGGTGAGTTCGACATCGTCGTGGCCGGTGGCCAGGAGTCGATGACCCAGGCGCCGCACCTGCTGCCCAAGTCGCGCAGCGGGTTCAAGTACGGCGACGTGACGCTGCAGGACCACATGGCGCACGACGGCCTGTTCTGCGCGTTCGACCAGGTCGCGATGGGCTCGTCGACCGAGAAGTACAACAGCCGCTACGGCGTGACGCGCGAGGAGCAGGACGCGTTCTCCGCGCGTTCGCACCAGCTCGCCGCGAAGGCCGCCGAGAACGGCGTGTTCGACGCCGAGATCGCGCCGGTCGCCATCCCGCAGCGCAAGGGCGACCCGATCCTGTTCAGCACCGACGAGGGCGTGCGCGCGGACACCACCGCCGAGTCGCTCGCCAAGCTGCGCCCGGCGTTCGCCGCGGACGGCACCATCACCGCGGGTTCGGCGTCGCAGATCTCCGACGGTGCCGCGGCGGTCGTCGTGATGAGCAAGGCCAAGGCCGAGGAACTGGGCCTGGAGTGGCTCGCGGAGATCGGCGCGCACGGCGTCGTCGCCGGTCCGGACGCCTCGCTGCACGAGCAGCCGTCCAACGCCATCAAGGCCGCCTGCGCGAAGGAGGGCATCGAGCCCGCCGACCTCGACCTGGTCGAGATCAACGAGGCGTTCGCGGCCGTCGGCATCGTCTCGACCAAGCAGCTCGGCATCTCCGAGGACAAGGTCAACGTCAACGGCGGCGCCATCGCGCTCGGCCACCCGATCGGCATGTCCGGTGCCCGCATCGCCCTGCACCTCGCACTCGAGCTGCAGCGGCGCGGCGGTGGCGTGGGTGCGGCCGCGCTGTGCGGTGGCGGTGGTCAGGGCGATGCCCTGATCATCCGCGTGCCCTCGAAGGCCTAGGGTCTTCGTTTGTGGCCAAGGCTGTTGACGTAGCAGGACTGGTCGACCGCGCGCGTGACGGCGAGCCGCGCGCGGTCGCCAGGCTGATCTCCCTGGTGGAACAGGGGAGTTCCGCACTGCCCGAGGTGGCTGCCGCTCTCGCTCCCCACACGGGCAACGCCCAGGTCGTCGGCATCACCGGCGCTCCTGGCGTCGGCAAGTCGACCTCCACCAACGCCCTGGTGCGTGCTTATCGCGAGCAGGGCAGGCGGGTCGCGGTGATCGCGGTGGACCCGTCCAGCCCGTTCTCCGGCGGCGCGCTGCTGGGTGACCGCGTGCGGATGGGCGACCACGCCACCGACTCCGGCGTCTTCATCCGCTCGATGGCCACGCGCGGGCACCTGGGCGGGCTGTCCTGGGCCACCCCGCAGGCGTTGCGCGTGCTCGACGCCGCCGGGTTCGACGTGATCCTCGTGGAGACCGTCGGCGTCGGTCAGTCCGAGGTCGAGATCGTGGCGCTCGCCGACACGACCCTGGTGCTGCTCGCGCCGGGCATGGGCGACGGCATCCAGGCCGCCAAGGCGGGCATCCTGGAGATCGCCGACGTCTTCGTGGTCAACAAGGCCGACCGCGACGGTGCCGACCAGACCGCGCGCGACCTCAAGTACATGATCTCCCTGGGCCGTCGCGACCGCGAAGGCCCGCTGTGGCGGCCGCCCGTGGTGAAGACGGTGGCCGCGCGGATGGAGGGCCTGGACCGCGTGGTCGAGGCCGTCACCGAGCACCGGTCGTGGATGGCCGCGCACGGCGAGCTGGAGGAACGCCGGCTGCGCCGGGCGGGCGCCGAGATCGAGGCGATCGCGGTGGAACGCGTGCGGACCCGGTTCGGCGCGGTGGACCAGCTGGCCAAGCGCGTGGTGTCCGGTGAGCTGGACCCGTTCGCCGCCGCGGAACAGTTGATCAGCGGTAACCTGCGGCCATGACCGCTTGGGGACCGCCTCCGCCCGTCGTCGTCGACCTCGGCAAGAGCGCCACCCGCAAGGTGCTGGCCGGCGGTTCGGTCGCCGGTGGCCTCGGCATCCTCGCCCTGGTCGGCGCCGTCTCGGCGTTCGCGGACGGCGAGCCGGTCGGCGGGGTCATCGCGGGCGTCATCGGCGTCGTCTTCACCGGCATCGGCCTGCTGGCCGTGGTGAAGTGGAAGACGATCTCCCGTCCGCGCAAGCTGATCATCGAACCGCAGGGCATCCGGCTGGACGACCCGCAGGGCATGCCGTGGGCGGTCGGCTGGTCCGAGCTCGGCGCCATCTCGATCTCGCGCACGCGGGAACGCGTCGTCCAGCTGTCAGACGCGCTGGTCAGGCGCACCATGGTTCGGGTGGACCTGCATCCGCGCGACCCGCAGCGGTTCCGGCCGGCGCACCCGACGATGGAGCCGCTCTGGGAGTTCCACCGGGTGCGGAACGGCTACCGGCTGCCGCTCGGCGACTCGGCCGGGTTCATCGGCCCGATCGACCACGGGCTGCGCACGTTCGCGCCGCAGATCTACCGAGGCGTGATCGACGAGGGCTTCACCGTCGGCCTCCACTGACGGAACGCGGGGAGCTTTCGTACTCTCAGACAGTACGAAAGCTCCCCGCGTGCGGTAAGCACGTACGCTCAGTAGTTTCGATTCTCACCGTTTGCAGTGATGGTCTCCCCCTTGACTACGCTGGGGAGTTACCCTCAGTCGTTCGTACGGTGTCACTTCTCTCCCCCCAAGGGGTGAAGCCGTGGGCAGCAACGTGAGCACAGAACAGCGAGTGCTGAACGTCGTGCTGTCCTTCGCCGACGACGACACCCTGCCCGACCTGCTGCGGCACGTCGTCGAGTCCGCGTGCGACCTGATCGCCGCCCCGTACGGTGCCCTCGCCGTGGTCAACGGCCGTCGCGAACTGCTGGAGTTCGCCCAGGACGACGGTCAGGTCCACATCACGTCCGGTGACCCGCGTTCGATCGGCGTGGCGGACTTCCTGGGCGCACCGGTCCTGGTCCACGACGAGACGTTCGGCAACCTCTTCCTCGCCGGCAAGCCCGAGTTCACCGACCAGGACCGCGACATCCTCACGGCACTGGCCACGGCGGCGGGCTCGGCCATCGGGCATCTCGACCGCTACGAGCAGACACGCAAGCGCGAGGCGTGGCTGCGCGCCGCCGCCAAGGTGACCACCAACCTCCTGACCGGCACCAACGGCCGTGATGCGCTCTATCTTGTGGCCAAGACGGCACGCGAGGCCGCGAAGGGCTACTTCTCCGCGGTCGTCCTGCCCGACCACAACGGCGATCTCGTCATCGAGGTGACCGACGGCGGCACCTACGACGCCGAGGGCATGCGCGTGCCGCGAGAGGGCACGGTCACCTCCCGCGTCTACGAGTCTGGGCAGGCCGAGTGCCACGAGGAGGGCACGGTGCCGACGGTGCCGGGACCGTGCGTCGTGGTGCCGTTGGCCGTGGGGGACCGCCGGCTCGGCGCGCTGATCGTGGCGAGGCAGGAGGGCGAGCCCGAGTTCGACGACCCCGAGCTGGTCGAGTCCTTCGCCGCACAGGCGGCGCTCGTCCTGGAGTTCACGCGCGCGCAGGGCGACACCGAGCGGTTGGCGGTGCTGGAGGAACGCGACCGCATCGCGCGCGATCTGCACGACCTGGTCATCCAGCGGCTCTTCGGGCTGGGCCTGGGGTTGCAGGGGCTGACCGGGATGACCGCGCGGCCCCAGGTCACCGAACGGATCAGCGGGTTCGTGGAGGAGGTCGACCACACGATCCGCGAGATCCGCCGAACCATCTTCTCCCTGCAGGAACCACCGTCCGGGGGCGCGAGCCTGCGCGGGCAGCTGCTGGGCGCGGTGCACGAGTCCGCGCGGCTGCTCGGGTTCGAGCCGGACGTGTCACTGGAAGGTCCGCTGGACACCGTGGTGCCGGACCAGCTCAGGCCGGATCTGCTGGCCACGCTGCGAGAGGCGCTCACGAACGTCGTGCGGCACGCGAGGGCGCGGCACGTGGCCGTCGCCGTGAGCGTGAACCGCACGATGACGCGGCTGGAGCTCACGGTCTCCGACGACGGCCGCGGCTTGCCGTTGGCTGAAGATCCTTCCGGCGTGCCCCACCACGCCGGGGGACTTGCGAACATGGCGGCTCGGGCGCGGCGCCATCACGGTGACTGTGCGGTGGACTCGATCCCCGGTGCGGGCGTGAGCATCACGTGGTTCGTCCCGCTGGTCCTGCAGGAGGCGACATGGCGATAGCGGTGCTGTTGGTGGACGACCACGAGATCGTGCGGCGCGGGCTGGTGCAGCTGCTGGCGCAGGCCGACGACATCAGCGTCGTGGGACAGGCGGACAGCGCGACGGCCGCGATCACGCTGGCACCGCGGCTGCGGCCCGACGTGGCGATCATCGACGTCCGGTTGCCCGACGGCGACGGCGTCACGGTGTGCCGGGAGATCAGGAGCCTGGTGCAGCCGCCGCCCGCGTGCCTGATGCTCACGTCCTATTCGGACGACGAGGCGTTGTTCGGCGCGATCATGGCGGGCGCGTCCGGGTACATGCTGAAGGAGGTGTCCGGCAACGATCTCGTGGCGGCGGTGCGCACGCTCTCGGCAGGCGGCTCGTTGCTGCACGCCGGCGTCACGTCGACGGTCCTGCAACGACTGAGAGGCGGCCCCGAGGAGGATCCGCGGTACGCCGCGTTGAGCCCGCAGGAGCGCCGCATCCTCGATCTCATCGCCGAGGGCATGACGAACCGGCAGATCGCCAGCCGGTTGTTCCTCGCCGAGAAGACCGTGAAGAACTACGTGTCGTCCTTGCTGCACAAGCTGGGGTTCGACCGCCGCACCGAGGCGGGCGTCTACGCGGCCAGACGCAGACGCACCCACCCCGGCGCCTTCTAGGCCACCCGAGGGACCGGCTTCGCAGCCGGAACCTCCTTCTCCGCCAACCGTTCCGTCTTCGCCCACGTGTTGCGCCCCGCGAAGTGCCGGTACAGCGCGCGCAACGTGGAGATCGAGCCCAGGATCAGGAAGCCCGGATAGGCCAGGCCCACCGCGAGGCACCGCCGCAGCCGCTCGTCACCGTGCTTGAGCCGGTGCACCACGCCCCAGATCAGGCCGGGCAGCACCAGCGCCACCAGCCAGATTCCCACTGCGGCCAAGGCGTTCGAGCCGTTCGCGGTGATGCCGCCGATGCTCTGACCGCTGAGCTGCGCGTAGAAGTTGATCCCCACCAACGCGGTGATGAGCAACGTCATCGGGGCGACCAGCCACGGCGTCAGCAGGTACTGCAGGAACTCGAGCAGTGCGACGGACCGCACGTGCTTGGCGCGCACCAGCTTCGGCACGTACCCGAGGCACTGCAGGTTGCCCTGGCCCCAGCGGGTGCGCTGGCGCAGCAGGCGGTTCACGTCGATCAGGCCCTGCTGGGTGATCGTCGCGTGCGTGGCGTACCGGATGCGCCGGCCCATCAGGTGCACGCGCAGACCGAGTTCCAGGTCCTCGACCAGACAGGCGGACCAGGGCGCGTCACCGAGTTCCATCAGCGTCGAGAGCCGCACGAACTGGCCGTTGCCGCCGAGCCCGACCGTGCCGACGACGTCCCGCAGCGACTGCGAGGCGTCCACGACGCAGCTGAACTCCAGGTCCTGCAGGAACGCCAGCAGGTTGGTGCGGTTGTGGATGCGGACGCGGCACTGCACGGCACCGACGTCGCGCTGGCCGAAGTACGACGTGATCTCGGACAGCATGCCCGGCTCGCCGCGTCCGTCGCCGTCGATCACGCCGATGATCGCGCGGTGCACCGTGCCCGTCTCCTCGGCGAGACCGCGGATGTACCGGTACGCGTGGTTGAGCGCCTCGCCCTTGCCCTTGCGGGCGTCCGGCGGGGTTCTGCGCAGCACGTGCAGCCGGTGGTCGTCGATCTGGGCGAGCACCTGCGGGGTGCGGTCGTCCGAACCGTCGTCCACGACGACGACCTGGACCGGTGTGCGCGCGCCGTCGAGCGCCAGCGCGGAACGGACGGTGTTGGCGACAACACGTTCCTCGTTCAACGCCGGAATGATGATCCAGTACTGCAGTGGATGCCGTGACGGCACTTCTGGCTCACCTGGTTTCGGCCGCCACCACACGAACAGCGCGAGTACCAGGTTGTAACTGGGCCAAAACACGAGCAACACGAGCATGAACGTCGCGAATTGTGTCGTGTCGGTCATGACACAAACCTGTCTACAAAAGAGGTTGCGCTGACAACCACAGCGAACCGGATCTGAAGTTGAGTCATTGCTGGCTCCTGGTAACGAAGCGCTGGGCCGGTACGAGATACCAGACAGCAAGGCCAGGAGCTGGTGTTCAAGGCGAGACTAGGGGCAGGCAGAGCGGAGCGTCAACCAGCCATATCGGGGATGAATGGAGCTTCGTTACACGAAGTTCGTAAAAGCCAATCACCGGTCTGGCGGTACCCGCACGGGACGAGTACGAATTGATTGTCAGCAATGATCGAGTTGCCGTTGTGATACTGCGCACGTCCGCCGCGCGTGCCCTGGATAGAGTCCGAAGAGGTAAAAGATGGGACCAAGTGCCCTGGTGCCCGGCCCGAGGCAGTTCTATCGCGGAGAGGTTCCCGAGGTGTTTCTCGTAGCGGGAACTCGTCCGGAGGCCGTGAAGATGGCACCGGTCGCCGCCGCGATGTTCGCGGCCGGGCGGATCCGGCCGGTGGTGGTGAACTCCGGGCAGCACCCGGAGATGGTCGACCAGGCCCTCGAGTCGTTCGGCTTCGCGGCGGACGTGCGGCTCAAGCTGAACCGCGTCACGGGCGGGCAGGCCGAGCTGACCAGCCAGCTGATCGAGGAGTTCGACCGGCTCTTCACCGAACGGTCACCGGCCGCGGTGCTCGTCCAGGGCGACACGACGACGACGCTCGCGGGCGCGCTCGCCGCGTTCTGGCAGCAGATCCCGGTCGTGCACCTGGAGGCGGGCCTGCGCTCGCACGACCTGACGTCGCCGTTCCCCGAGGAGGGGAACCGCAAGATGGTCGGCCAGCTCGCCTCCCTGCACCTCGCGCCGACCGCGGACGCCACCGCGCACCTCGCCGCGGAGTCGTTGCGCGGCAACAACGTCCTGACGGTCGGCAACACCGTGGTGGACGCCGTGCTCGACGTCGCCGCCCGCCGCGCGCCCTACGGGGACGTGCGGCTGCAGGAGATCGAGAACAGGGTCCACGCGGGACAGTCGCGACTCGTGCTGGTCACCACGCACCGCCGCGAGTCCTGGGGTGAGCCGCTCGACCGCGTGCTGCACGCCGTGGCCGACATCGTCGCGGCCCGTCCCGACGTCGAGGTGGTCCTCCCGGCGCACCCGAACCCCGCTGTGCGCCGGCAGGTGCTGGGCGTGCTGGGTCACGTCGGCCGCGTCACGATCACCGACCCGCTGCCGTACGCGCAGCTGGCCCGGCTGCTCGCGCAGTGCACGCTGGTGCTGTCCGACTCCGGCGGCATCCAGGAGGAGGCGCCGTCGTTCGGCGTTCCGGCGCTGGTGCTGCGGGACGTCACCGAACGGATGGAGGCCGTCGACGCGGGCTGCGCGGTGCTCGTCGGCACCGACCGCGAGCGGATCACGTCGCTCACCATCCGTCTGCTGGACAACCCTTCCGCGCGCGAGGCGATGACCGCCGACGGCAACCCGTTCGGCGACGGACTCGCCTCCGTGCGCACCGAACAGGCGTTGGCCTGGCTGCTGGGCCTTCAGCAGCAACGACCCGTTGAGTTCGCTCCTTACGCCGGCAGCGCGAGCGTGCGCGTGCCGGGAGAGGTGGATGTGGCATGAGGGCCAGACTTCTCAAAGCTGCCGCCGGGGCTCTGCTGGCGGTCTCGCTGATTCCCGCGCCCGCGCAGGCGGTGGATCTCTCGCTCGGCCTGAACCTCGGCGAGCTCGCCGGCAACACCCTGCCCGCGCCGCCGTTGACGACCACCAAACCGTCGGCGACCAGCACCCGCATCACCCAGCGCACCACGCAGCCGGGGGTGATCACGACGGTGCTCGGCACGCTCGGCCTGTCCTCGACCGCCGCGGCCGGCACGAACGGCGGTGGCGCACCGGGAGCGAGGTCGACGCAGAAGACGCTGGTCCTCTACGACAGCACCGGCCCGTGGGCGTGGCTCGGCGAGGCCTACGCGGTGGAGACGGCCAACCTCGTCTCGCACGGCAGCCCGTACGTCATGCACCCGGTCGCCGGCTACACCGCCGGTGAGATCGCCGGCTACACCGGCGTCGTCTACATCGGCTCGACCTACGACGAGCCGATCCCGGTGGCGTTCCTCGACGACGTGCTGGCCACGACCAAGCCGGTGCTGTGGATGGCGCACAACATCTGGCAGCTCACGGCCCGTGCGCCGAGCTTCCAGACGACCTACGGCTGGAACTGGGTCCAGTACGACACCGGTGCCGCGACGACGGTCCGGTACGAGAACACGGACCTCGGCCGCAGCCCGCTCGCGACCCCGTCCGGCCTGATGATCACCTCGATCACGAACCCCGCGATCGCGTCGGCACCGGCGGTCGCGACCGGGTCCGCCGTCGGCCCGATCAACTGGGCCACCAAGTCGAAGAACCTGACCTACATCGGCGAGATCCCGTTCAGCTACGTCGACCACGGCGACCGCTACCTGGCCGCGGCGGACCTGATCAGCAAGGTCTCCAACCCGGCGATGGCCGACCGCAAGCGGGCACTGGTGCGCATCGAGGACGTCGGCCCCGACGCCGACCCGACCGAACTGCGCGCGGTCGCGGACTACCTGTACGCGCAGCGCATCCCGTTCACCATCGCGGTCTACCCGCGCTTCGAGAACCCGCTCGGCGCCGACAACAACGGCGTGCCCGAGTCGGCGGACCTGGCGCAGCGGCCGAAGGTCGTCAGCGCGTTGCGGTACATGACCCAGCGCGGCGGCACGATCCTGATGCACGGCTACACGCACCAGTTCGGCAAGATCGCCAACCCGTACGACGGCCGCAGCGGCAACGACTTCGAGTTCTACACGGCCCACATCGACGCGAACAACAACGTCATCTACGACGGACCTGTGCCCGGTGACTCGACGTCCTACGCCCAGGGCCGGGTCAACTCGGCGTCGAGCGCGTTCGCGCTGGCCGGCTTCGCCCGTCCGGCCATCTTCGAGCCGCCGCACTACGCCGCGTCGGCCGCGGACTACGAGGTCTTCCAGCAGAACTTCGGCAAGCGCTACGACCGCGGCCTGTACTTCGCGGGCTACTGCCCCGGTGGCGCGTGCGGGACGGGCACGCCGCAGTACGACAAGATCTACGGCCAGTACTTCCCGTACCTGGTCCGCGACATCTACGGGTCCGTCGTCGCCCCCGAAGCGGTGGGCAACGTCGAGCCGGAGCCGTTCAACAACCACCCGGCTCGCCTGCCCGCCGACCTGATCAAGACGGCGAACCAGCTCAAGGTGGTCGATGATGGTGTCGCGAGCTTCTTCTACCACCCGTACCTCGGTACCGGGTACCTGAAGCAGACCGTCGACGGGCTGAGGGCCGCGGGCTACACGTTCGTGTCCGTCGGCACCGTGATGGCGGGATGACAGGAGGTTCCGTGCGCTGGTTGTGGGTGGTGCTGATCCTGGCCGGATGTTCCGCCGGTCAGGGCGGTCCGCCCACCTCCAGCGCACCGTCGACCGACGAGGGCTGGCAGGTCACCGTCTACTACACGGCCGTCGAGTCGTTCCACAGTGGACCTTCGGTGCCCGTGCGCGGGTGTCCGGTCATCGACTGCGAGAACGGCCACGACCTGCTCGGGAACTTCCCGCAGTCGTTCGCGAAGGCCGTGAAGGACGAAGGTACCGGCCGGACGAACTCCGGCCGGTACCTCAACTGGTCCCACGACAAGGGCTACTGGCTCGACTCCGCGCCCCGCGACTCGTTCGGCAGGCCCCTGCGGCCGTTCGTCTCAGCGGCCGCGGACGGCCTGAAGACCGGGTCGCGGATCAAGCTCGTCTCGTGTGGACAGACGCCTGAAGGCACGAACGTCGATTCCACCGTCTGCCAGAAGCTCGCGTCCTCGTCCTGGGAGATCACCGACGAGTTCACGCCGGGACTGGGCGGTCGGCGGCACATCGACCTCTACCTCGGCGAGGAAACCGGGCCCAAGTTCACCGAGAGCCCCTGGTACACCACGTTGTCCGAGGCGGTGCTGGAGATTCACCAGCCGAGCTGAACCGCCAGCCGCTGCGCCTGTTCCAGCACGCCCGCCTGCTGCTGACCCGGCGCCGGCAGCGGCACACCGGGACAGGTGAGGTCCCCGGCCGGCGTGACGCGGTCGACGAGGTAGCGCTCGACGATGTCGTTCACGCACGAGTTGTCGAACCCGTAGATGCCGTGGTCACCCTCGTCCTTGACCGTCAGCATCCGCGAGCCGGCGAATCCGGCGTGCGCCTTCTGCGCGCCTTCGATCGGCGTCGCCGGGTCGCGCACCGACTGCACCATCAACGTCGGCGCGACACCGATTCCGTTGGGGTGCTTGAGGTTCACGTTCGGCCGGTCCCAGAACGCGCAGGGGCCCATGAGCTGGTAGTAGCCCAGCAGCGGCCACCTGGCGCCGTCCCGCACCGCGTCGCGCTCCAGGTACTTCCGGTCACCGCGGAACGGCGTGTCGTTGCAGATGATGGAGTTCAGCGTGGCGGTCGACGCGTCCGGGTAGGTCGCCTGCGCCGTCATCTGCGGGGACACCGCGCCGGCCAGTTCGGCCAGCTTCCGCGCGGCCCCGTCGAAGGAGTACTTGCTGTACTGGGCGCGCACGAGCAGGAAGTCCAGCGACATCGGGTAGTACGTGCCGTCCGGCAGCGTGACGGGCTGCTGGGCGAGCTTCGCGCGCGTCCGCTCATAGGCCTGGCGCACTTCCTCCCCGGTCTTGCCGAGGTGGTAGACGTCGTCGTACTTGGCGACCCACGGTGCGAAGTCGACGCGAAAACGCCGCTCGAAGCCCATGCCGAAGTCACCGAAGATCGCCTGCCACGGCGCGGTGAACTGGGTGTTCGAGTCGAGCACGATCTTGTCGAGCGTCTTGGGGAAGTAGGTCGCGTAGTACGCGCCCATCCACGTGCCGCCGGAGTAGCCGAGCCAGTCGACCTTCTTGCGGCCCAGCAGCTGCCGGAGCAGGTCCAGGTCCTTCACGGTCTGGTCGGTGGTGACGTACCTGCCGAGCTCGCCGGACTTGGTCTGGCAGAACTTGGCCTGCAGCTCCATGCTGCCGTAGAGCAGGTCGAGGTTGGCCTTGCTGCGGTCACGCGGATCCGTCGCGCCGAGCGCGTCGAACAGGCCGCACGTGACGTTGCTGCTGGCACCCGTGCCGCGCACGTCGATGCCGACGATCTCCGCGCTCTCGCTGAGCTTCTGGCGCTCCAAGAAGATCAACGGCATCGTGCGGCCCGCACCGCCGGGCCCGCCGGGGTTGGTGAAGACGGTGGTCTTCGCCTGACCGCTCTTGGGCACCGTGCGGCTGACCGCGATGGTGATGGTCTTGCCGTTGTTCGGGTTGTTCCAGTCCATCGGGGCGGTGAACTGGCCGCACTGCAGGCGTTCCGAGCCGGGAGGGAGCCCCGGCGGGACCGTGTCGAAGCACTTCTGCCACTTGATCTCCTGCGTGGCGAAGCTGTTCTGTGCCAGGGCCTGTGGAGCGATGAGCAGTGATGTTGCCGTGGCGACGGCCAGCGCGGCCGCCATCTGCTTTCGGCGCATCGGTGGTTCCCCCTTCTGTCGTGCCCCCAGCCCACCGCTTTCCGATGGGCCGGACAACGGCTGAAGGGTGATGTCTCGGTACGACTCTTGTCTTAGCCCAACCCGGCCAAACGAACATGACGTGTGTCATTTCCGCAGGCAGAACACGTCAGGGCCACCCCTGAGGGCGGCCCTGACGCCGGCGGTGCGAGGTCAGCAGGACTGCTTGTAGAAGTACTTGGAGTTCTTCTCGGCGTCGTCCTTGGTGATCGCGACCAGGTCGGTCTCGATGTTCCGCTTCGTGGGCTTGCCCTCGATCGCGGCGAGGGCCTGCTCGACACCCTGCTTGCCGATCGTGCCGGGGTCCTGCGCGATCAGGGCCTGCACGGTGCCCGCCTTCAGGTCCTGCACCTGCTTGGGCGAGGCGTCGAAGCCGACCAGGTTCACCGCACCGGTCTTGCCGGCGTTGCGCAGACCGGTCGCCGCGCCCTCACCGGTGTTGAGGTTGGTGGCGAACACGCCGATCAGGTCCGGGTTCGCGGCCAGCGTCGCGGTCACCTTCGAGGCGGCCGTGGCGGGTTCGTTGTCGGTGTACTGCTGCCCGATGTACTTGAGGTTCGGGTAGGCCTTGATGGCGTCCTCGAAGCCCTTGGCGCGGGCGTCGGTGGTGGACGTGCCCGCCTTGGTGTTCAGCACCAGCACCGAACCGGTCTTGCCCGCGGTCAGCTTGTTGATCGTCTCGGCGGCCAGCTTGCCGCCCTGCTCGTTGTTGGACGAGATCGTGGACGCCGCGATCGAGGTGTCCTGCAGCTTGGTGTCGACCTCGACGACCTTGATCCCGGCGTCCTTGAGCTGCTTCATCGGGCCGGCCATGGCCTTGTCGTCGGTCGGCGCGATCAGCACCGCCGCCGGCTTGGACGCCAGCACGCCCGTGACGATCGGGGTCTGCTGGGCCGCGTCGAACTTGGCGGGGGCCTGCGTGTCGAACTCGTAGCCCGCCGCCTTGGCCGCCTCCTGGAAACCACACTGCATCGAGATGTAGAACGGCTCCGCCGTGATGCCGGGGATCAGCACCAGCTTCTTGTTCGCGGCGGTGTTGCCCGAGTTCGAGTCACCGATCTGCCCGCCGCCGCCACACGCGGCCAGCAGGAACACGGCGGAGAGAGCCACCGAGGAGCGGATCTTCATTGGTCCAGCACCTTTCCCTAACGTTGGTTGCGCGCCCGCCGCCGCGTCTGGTCCAGCCACACGGCGGCCACCAGCACGATCGCGACCGCGATCGGCTGCCAGAACTCCCTGACCCCGATGATCACGAGGCCCTTCTCCAACACCGCCGGGATGAACACGCCGAACACCGTGCCCAGCACCGAACCCATGCCGCCGAAGATGCTCGTGCCTCCCAGCACGACGGCGGCGATCGCGTTCAGGTTGTCCGTCTCGTGGCCGGTGACGACCGCGACCCGGAAGAACGCGTTGCCCATGAACCCCGCGAGCCCCGCCAGGGTGCCCGCGAGCAGGTAGACCTTCGTGAGGTGGTTGCGCACGGAGATGCCGACGCGCCTGGCCGCCTCCTCGTTGGAACCGACCGCGTAGGTGTAGCGGCCGAAACGCGTGGTGGACAGGAGAAGCGCGCCGGCGGCGGTGACGATCGCGGCCACGATCACGATGTTCGGGATGCCGAACCACGTGCCGGAGCCGAAGGTGCGGTTCAGCCGGTCCGGGATGCCGGACACGTTGGAACCGTTGTTCAGCAACAGGGCGGCACCCTGCGCCGCGCCGAACGAGCCGAGCGTCACGATCAGCGGCGGGATCTTCGCGCGTGAGATCAGCAGGCCGTTGAGCAGACCCCACACGGCTCCGCTGACGACCGCGACCAGCAGTCCGCAGGCGATGACGCCCCAGCCCGCGTTCGTCGCGTCACCACCGGACAACTTGTTCATCGCCAGTGCGGACGTGACGCTCGCGAACACCAGCACCGAGCCCACGGACAGGTCGATGCCGGACGTGATGATCACGAACGTCATGCCGACGGCGAGCACCAGCAGTACCGCGGTCTCCGCGAGCAGGAACTGCAGCGTGGTCACCTGGAACACCGCGTCCGGGCGGATCGCGCCGAACACCGCGACCAGCACCAGCAGCACCAGGCCGATCCAGAGCGTGTTCGCCCCGGTCAGCCGCTTCAGCAGCGGGGTGCGCTCCTCGGCGGACAGATCCTTCGACAACGTTGTCTTGGTATCGGTCATCACGCGGCGTCCTCTTGCGACAGTGCGCCGGTCATCGCGCCGACGAGCTCTTCCACGGTGGTCTCCGCGGCCTTGAACCGGGCGACCCGGCGGCCGAGGCGCAGCACCTCGACCCGGTCGGACACGGACAGCACCTCCGGCATGTTGTGCGAGATCAGCACCACGGCGATGCCCTCGTCGCGCACCCGCTTGATCACGTCCAGCACGCGTTCCCGTTGCACCACACCGAGTGCGGCGGTCGGCTCGTCCATGAAGACCAGCTTCGACGCCCACGCCACCGACCGCGCGACCGCGACCGACTGGCGCTGGCCACCGGACAGCGCCGCGATCGGCACGTCGATGCTCTGCAGCGTCGCGCCGAACCGCGTGAAGTGCTCGACCGCCTGCCGGCGCATCGCCTTCTTGTCCAGCACGCCCAGCCGGCCGAGCAGACCGGGCTTGAGGATCTCCCTGCCCAGGAACATGTTCGCGGCCGGGTCGAGGTCCGGCGCGACCGCGAGGTCCTGGAACACCGTCTCGATGCCCCGGTCGCGGGCGTCGTTGGGGGAGCTCAACGTGATCGGCTTGCCGTCGAACAGCAGGGTTCCGCCGGTCGGTTGCTCCACCCCGGACATGCACTTCACCAGGGTGGACTTGCCCGCGCCGTTGTCACCGATCAGCGACACGACCTCACCGGCGTAGGCGGTGAACGAGGCACCGCGGAGTGCTTCCACGGTGCCGTAGTTCTTCGTGAGATCACGAGCCTCCAGCAACGGCTCGGTCATGGCGATACATCCTCCACTGTGGACAGAACAGGTGGTCGGCAGCGGATCGCCACCAGGTCACCGGTCAGCCCGAGCTCGCCCGCCGCGTGCGGGACGACGACGGTGCTGCCCTTGCGGACCTCCAGCTCACCGAGCCGGCCGGCCCCCTCCAGCACCACCAGCACGGCGAACGACGGCTCCAGTGCGAAGGAACCCTCCACGTGCAGGCGGTCGGCCTGGAAGAACGGGTCCGCGTCGTGGTCGAGCAGGTCGACCGACGGCGCCCACTTCTCCGACGTCTGGTGCACGAGCCGGTCCAGCTTCTTGCCCCAGCCGTGCCGGTCGACGCAGTCCAGCGCCACGTCGTAGCCGAGCCCGAGGTGACCGACGTCGGCGTTGGCGAGGAAGCCCTGCCACTCCAGCGTCACCGAGAAGTCCGTCGGCTGCTGCAGCTCGACGATGAACACGCCCTCGCCGATCGCGTGCGGCACCCCGGCGGGCACGAAGACCGTGTCGCCAGGGCGGACGCAGACCGGGTTCAACGAGTCGAGCATCGCCTGCGTGTTCTGCGTGGCCACCCACTCGGCGACGGTCCCGGCGGGCACGTCCTCGCGGAATCCGATGTAGACGGTCGGATCCGCGCCGGACGTGCCGATGACGATCCACGCCTCCGTCTTGCCGTGCCGGCAGTTCAGGTGCGAGGACGCGAAGGCGTTCGACGGGTGGCAGTGCACCGGCAGCCGCTGGCCCGCGTCGAGCAGCTTCACCAGCAACGCCGTGTCCGCGCCGAACTTCTCGGCGTGGTCCGCGCCGAGCCATCCGGTCGGGTCCGCCCGCACGGCGTCGCGGAGAAGGACGCCGTTCGGCAACGTTGTCAGCCCGGCGTCGCTGCGACCGAACAACGTCGTCGTCGAGGCCACCCAGTCCTCGGGCCCGAAGTCGCCGCTCGTGCCACCGCGCAACGCGGCGATCGCCTCCCCGCCGCGGTAGAACTGCTTCGGCTGGTTGGCCGGCAGACTGACCGGCTGGTGGAGCACACCAGAACTCACGCGTGGACCTCCCCGGATCCTCGTGGCACCAAGCGCACCGGCAGCACGACGCGGCGCGGTGGCGAGTTGTCGCCGTCCAAGCGGGCGAACAACAAATCCGTGGCCGCCTTGCCGAGCGCACTCGCGTCGTGCGCGATCACGGTCACCGGCGGTGACAACAGGTCGGCGAGCTCGAAGTCGTCGAAACCGACCAGCGCGGGCCGTTCCGCAGACCCCGCGAGCGCACGCAGGATGTACACGGTGATGCGGTTGTTGCCCGCCACGATCGCCGTCGCGGGTTCCCGCAGGTTCCGCAACCGCTGCAAGGTCGTCACCACGGTGGCCTCGTCGTGCGGCCCCATCACCACGAGCTCGTCGTGGTACCCGATGCCCGCCCGCACGCAGCCCTCGCGATAACCGCGCAGCCGCTCGTTGGCGGTGAAGATGTCCGGCGCGTCCCCGAGGAACGCGATGCGGCGGTGCCCGTGCGAGGCCAGGTGCGTGACCGCCTCGACGGTGCCACCGATGTTGTCCACCAGCACGGTGTCCGCCACGACGTCCCCGGCGGGCCGGTCCAGGAACACCACCGGTGTACCCGCGCGCATCTCCGGCACCAGATAACTGTGCTGCAACCCGGCGGGCACGATCAGCAGCCCGTCGACCCTGCGGCTGCAGAACTCCAGCGCCAGCTCCCTTTCGCGCCCAGGATCCTCGTCACTGGACCCGGAGATCACCTGGCGGCCCCTGAGCCGCGCGATCTCCTCGACAGCGCGGGTCACGCCGGAGTAGAACGGGTTGCCGACGTCCTCCAGCACCAGTCCGATCGTGCCGGTGGACGAACCCCGGCGCAGGTTGCGGGCACTCAGGTTCCGCCGGAACCCGAGCTGGTCGATGGCCGCGAGCACGCGCTCGGCGGTGGACGGGTGCACACCCGGCTCGTCGTTGACCACGCGTGAGACGGTCTTGATGCTCACGCCCGCCAGCCGTGCGACGTCGTTCATCGTCGCGCGACGGACCTTGCGCTGACCGGTAGCCGGTCCGCTGGGGGACAACGTTGTCATAGTGGCCGTATCTCACCCCGGCTTCACCTGGTTGTCAACAGTTCCGGAACCGGTCAAGCGGCTTGTCTGCCGATGTCAGCGGACTGGGGCGTTCTTGTCCTATGTGGACTGTTGTTGCGTCGGGTTGCTCTGGCAGACCGGGTCATTTCATCGCCGCTTCGCGACGATTGCGATTGGGACTTGACTTCGAGCCTCTGGCGAGATGCTTTTCGGCCTTCAAGGTGGCATCTCGCACTCAAAGTCAAGCCCCAATCGCGCGGGCTGGACACGTCATCACCGGTTACCGGGTCGGTATTGGGCCTTTTCGGGCTCGGCTTCGCCTCCGCATGAGCGGTTCGCACTTTCGTGTACGGATTTAGCCGTTATTTTCTCGTGATCTTGCGGTAGGGTAGAACATGTGATCGAACCTGACCTTCCGCTTCTCTCCACCGGCGAGGTGCTGAGCGCTCTCGTCGATGAGGTGGCAAATCTTCAGGCTCGTCAGTACGCGGTGATGCGTAAGGTTGCCGAGTTGAATCGGCGTGGTGCCGCGAGCGAACTCGGTTACAAGGACTTGCCGCAGGTGTTGCAGCACGCGGTCCGCTGGAGCCGGAAAACCGCCAAGCAGTGGGTGGCCAATGCCGCGCTGCTCGCGTCGGGAATCACGCCGACCGGCAGCGAGATCGCTGCCGAGCTGCCGGTGACCGCGTCGGCGGCGGCCGAGGGCGTGCTGTCGATCGAGCATGTCGCGGTGGTGGCCGAGATCATGAAGGACCTGCCCGCCGAGTGCGAGCAGACGGTGGTCGACCTCGCCCGTGCGCATGATCCGGTGGAGCTGCGGGCGATGGGTCGCAAGCTGGTCTACGCGCTTCTTCAGAACGATCCGGAGCCACGCGATCCCGAGCCTGTGCGGCAGGTCAACCAGCATGTGATGCAGTGGAAGGGCGATTGCCTGGAGATCTGGGCGAGGCTGGACAAGGTCACCGGCGCCAAGTACGAGGCGCTGCTGGATCCGCTGGCCAAGCCCCGCCCCACCACTGAGGCAGAAGGTCCTGACCCGCGGTCGCGTGCCGAGCGTGAGGGTGATGCGCTGGCCGAACTGGTCGACCTCATGCTGCGTGCGGACCAGTTGCCCGAGCATGGTGGTGAGCCGGTCACGCTGACGGTGACGATGCGCTACGAGGACCTGGCCGAGCAGGTGGGCCAGGGCATGCTGGACAACGGTGAGCGCGTCCCGGCCGCCGAGGTGCGTCGGCTGGCGTGCAGCGCGGGGATCATTCCGCTGGTCTTGGGTGAGCGGTCGCGGCCGATGGACATCGGCCGCAAGACCCGCAGCTTCCCCGCTGGAATCCGCCGCGTCCTGGTCGCCCGTGACAAGGGCTGCGCGTTCCCCTGCTGCGGCAGACCGCCGAAACACTGCGACGCGCACCATATTCATCACTGGGCGAACGGTGGCGATACCTCGGTCAAGAACGCGGTACTGCTGTGCCGCAATCACCACACACTTATCCACCAGAGTGAGTGGGAAGTGAAAATGGTGCACGGCCTCCCGACGTTCTATCCGCCCAGTTGGCTGGATCCGGATCAAAAGCCGAGACGCAATCTCGCGAACTCGGTCGCGTAACTGCCGCGTGCCCACACTCTCGCGACGGCGAAGTCGAGCCCGAAAAGGCCTAATACCGACCCGGTAAGCGGTATGACATGACATACCCGCCTGACGCAACCACGCACGCAAAGCGATTGGGGCTGACTTTGGGTGCGAGGTGCTACCGTGCTCGGATCGGCCGGGCTCTTTTCAGCCCGGCTTTTGAAGGCCGACCAGCGCCTCGCAAGGGCCCCGAAGTCAAGCCCCAATCGCAATCGTCGCGAAGCGGCGATGAATGACCCGGCCCGTCAGAGCGACTCAACGCAACCACTGACGCAACGCGACCGCCTGCGGCAACCACCCGACCGGACCACGCCGACACCGCCTCCACCACGAGAAACCCGTACTACCGTGAAACCCGTGGACGCACTGGATCCCATCGAGTCGGTCAACACGTTCATCGGCACAAAGGACGAGGGCAACACGTTCCCCGGCGCGTCCATGCCGTTCGGCAAGGCGCATTCCAGCCCGATCGGCTCGCACTACGCCGGTTACCGGTACGACGATCCGATGATCCGCGGCTTCGGGCACTTCTTCCTGTCCGGCGCCGGGTGCTGGGAGCAGGGCGGGCTGGTGTCGATCCTGCCGACGTTCGGTGCGTTGCCGTCGAGTCTCGACCACAAGCGCTACGCCGCCCGGTACAGCCACGACGGGGAGATCGGCAAGCCCGGCTACTACAAGGTGAAGCTGGAGCGCGACATCACCGTCGAGTGCACCGCGACCACCAGGGCCGGTGTGGAGCGCTACACGTGGGCGGGTGGGGTCAGCGGCACGTTGCTCGTCAACGTCGGGCAGGCCAACGACAAGGAACCGGTGTTCGCGAGCAGCGTCAAGGTTCTGGACGACCGCACGATCACCGGAACCGTGGAGACGCAGGCGTTCTGCGGCGGGCGTCCGTACATCTCGTACTTCACCACGAGGTTCGACCGGCCGTTCCGCGAGTTCGGCACCTGGGGGCCTGCCGGTCCCAAGCCGGGGCAACGGGAATCCGCGGGCGGCGCCGGGCTGCGGGGTGCCTGGGTCACGTTCGAGCCGGGGCCGGTCACCGCGTGCACGGCACTGTCCCAAGTGGACGAGCAGGGCAGCAGGGGCAACCTCGAAGCGGAGACCGCCGGCAGGTCCTTCGACGAGCTCCGCAACGAGGCCCAGGACGCGTGGCGCCGGGAGCTCGCCTGCATCGAGGTCGAGACGGACGACTGGGACGACAGGGCGGTCTTCTACACCGCGCTCTACCACGTCCTGCTGCAGCCGCTGACCGGCAGCGACGCCGACGGCCGGTACCGGGGTTTCGACGACCGGATCCACCAGGCCGAGGGCTGGACCTACTACGAGTACTACTCGCTCTGGGACACCTATCGCGCCCACAACCAGCTGCTCTCGCTGATCCGCACCCAGCGGGCGAAGGACATCGCGCGGAGCATCCTCGCCATCCACGAGCAGGGCGGTTGGCTGCCGCGCTGGGCCTACGCCAACCAGGAGACGAACTGCATGACCGGTGACCCGGTCACGCCGTTCCTGGTGGACCTCTGGCGGTTCGGGCACCTCAAGGGCTTCGAGGAGCAGGCGTACCGGGCTCTTCTCCAGAACGTCGACGGGGTTCCGCCGGAGAGCTCGCGGTTCCAGGGCAGGTCGGGCAACCCGAACTACCTCGCCAAGGGGTTCGTCCAGTACGACAAGAACTTCCCGAAGAAGGGGCAGGACACCGACCCGCGCCACGGCGCGTCGGCGACGTTCGAGTACGCGCTGGCCGACGCCACGCTGGCGATCATGGCGGCTGAGCTCGGGCACAAGGAGGACGCCGAGCGGTTGCGGCAGCGCGGCCTCAACCACCGCAACCTCTGGGACCACAGCGTCACCGACCGCGGCTTCACCGGGTTCCCGCGGCCCAAGCTGGCCGGCGGCGCGTGGCTCAGCCCGTTCACGCCGCAGGGGGCGGAAGGCTTCCACGAGGGCACGGCCTGGCAGTACCAGTGGCTGGCCCAGCACGACGTCAGCGGCCTGATCACCGCGCTCGGCGGCAAGGCGGCGGCCGAGGCCAGGCTCGACGACTTCTTCGCCTACCAGGACCTGCTGACCGACCCGAAGCGGACTGTCCGCGAGAAGTGGGTGGTCGGGCCGTACGACTACTACAACCAGTTCAGGTACAACCCGAACAACGAGCCGGACCTGCACGCGCCGTGGATGTACGCGCTCATCGGCAGGCCGGAGAAGACGTCGGTGGTCATCAGGGCCGCGCAGACGCTGTTCGTCAACGGGCCGGCCGGTGTCACGGGCAACGACGACCTCGGCACGATGTCGGCCTGGTACGTCTTCAGCGTGCTCGGGATGTATCCCGCGGTGCCCGGAACTGGCGAGTTCGTGCCACATGCGCCCAAATTCCGGCGGGCCGTGGTCCACCTGGAGAACGGCAAGGACATCGTGATCAAGGCCGAGGCCGCGGACACGACGAAAACGCAGGTGGTGGAGCGGATTCGCAGTGGCTGGCTGAACCGGGCGAAAGATCGGATCGAGCTCGCCGAGCTGCGTTCCGGTACCTCGCTGGAGGTTGACCTCCACACACTTCCCAATTGAGACGCCAAAACGGACGTAGGCTCGTCCAATGGGCACCTGCGCGAGCTGTGGCACGGAATTCGCGCCCCTGCCGTCGCGGGCGCGGTACTGCTCGAACGCCTGCCGTCAGCGCGCCTACCGTCAGCGCTCCGCGGGTACGTCCACTGTGGTCACCGAACTGCCCGCGCACGACGACGCGTTCGTGGGCCGCGAGACCGAGCTGGCGGAGCTGCTTTCGTTGCTGCGCAAGCACAGGCTGCTCACGATCGTCGGATCGGCGGGGGTCGGCAAGACGCGGCTCGCGGTCGAGGTCGCGCGGCGCTCCAGGAAGGCCGAGGTCCGCACGGTCGAGCTGGGCAAGCTGAGCCGACCGGACCAGGTGGTGCAGGCGTTCGCCGAAGCCGTTGGGGCGTACCAGCACGCGGGGGTCGCGCTGCGCACGACGTTGCTGGCCGCGCTGGGCAACCGCCGAATCTTGCTGCTCGTCGACAACTGTGAACATCTCGTCGAGGAGTGCTGCGGTGTCGTGGACGCGCTCTTGTCGCGGTGTCCGAACGTGCAGGTCCTCGCCACCAGCCGGGAAGCGCTGCGGACCGTCGGGGAGGCGGTGTACCCGCTGCACGGCATGGAGGACGACGCGGTCCGGCTGTTCACCGAACGGGCCGGCGTGCAGGGCGACCAGGAGCTGATCGCGGCGGTCTGCGCACGGCTCGACGGGGTGCCGCTCGCGGTGGAGCTGGCCGCGAAGCTGTCCAGAACGGTGTCGCTGTGCGACCTCGCGAACCACCTCGACCACCGGCTCGACCTGCTGAGCGACGCCGGGGGTGAGCAGTCGCGGCACCGCAGCCTGCGCGCCGCCATCGACTGGAGCCACGACCTGCTGACGGGGCAGGAGAAGGAGCTGTTCCGGCGGCTCGCGCTGCTGCCGGGCGGGTTCGGGCTCGACATCGCCCAGGTCGTGCACGGCGGGTCCGCGATCGGCACGGTGATCGGGCTGCTCACGGCCTTGCAGGCGAAGTCGTTGGTGGTGCGGGAGAACGACGGCCGTTTCCGGATGCTCGAATCGGTGCGCCTCTACGCGGAGGAACGGCTCAGGGAGCACGGCGAGCACGGCGTGACGGCCGAACGGATCATCGAGTGGCTGTGCGAGAAGGGCGAACCGGGAGTCACGTCGTCGATCCTCTCTCCGGAGCAGGTGAAGGCGCAGCACCAGGAGTACGACAACGTGGCGCACGCGTTCGCCCGTCTGGTGGCACCGCAGGACGATCGCCGGCTGATGCTCGCCACGATGTTGCTGAGGGTCTGCTTCGACCGCGGCTACTTCGCCGAGGCGGGCGCGGTGCTGATGCAGGTGCTGCACCAGTCGGCAGCGGACCACCGCTACCGCATCCTCGCGCTGGAGTACGCGTCTCTTTTGGCGGTGCACGAGGAACGTCACGACGAGGCGGTGAAGTACGCGCTGGAGGCCGTGCACACCGCGGAAGCCGGCGGCCAGCAGCCGATCATGTGCCGGCTCTTCCGCACGTTGGCGACTGCGTACGACGGTGCGGGCGATGCGGCGAACACCGCATGGGCGTTGCGCCAGTCGATCGAGCACGGCGTACGCAACGGCAACGACGTCAGTGTGGCTGTGTCGAGCCAGAACCTCGGCTGGACGCTGCTCGTGCAGGGCGACGTCGAGGGCGCGCGCGAGCTGGTGGAAGGCGCCCTTCCCGCGCTGAGAGCGCATGCACGGCCCGACGTCGTGGCGATCGCCGTGCACTCCGCCGGTTGCATAGCGTTGGAGCGAGGGGATTTGACGACGGCGGGCGCGCGGTTCGCGGAGGGCGCGCAGCTGTCGGCGTACCAGCCGCGCGCGGTGCTGGAGTCGGTCGAGGGTCGTGGTGTGGTCGCGGTTCTGTCCGGGCGGCACGAGCTCGGCGTGCGGTTGCTGGCAGCGTGCCGACAGATGCGCACGGTGTGGGTTGTTCCGGCGGAGCAGTGGTGGCAGCGGAAGATGGACTCCGTGCTGGACGTCGCACGGGAAGCCTTGTCCCGCGCGGCTTTCACCCGAGCGCTGAACGCCGGCCGGGCGATGGACGTGCGGCACGCCCTGGAAACCGCGCTGGACAAGGAGATCGTGCGGGACGCGGTGCTCAGCGACCGGCAGCGCATGGTGGTCGAGCTGGTGGCGCAGGGCATGACGAACGCGCAGATCGCCGCGAAACTCGGGATCTCGCACCGCACGGTGGAATCCCACGTGCACAACGTGAAGACCGCGTTGAATCTTTCAACTCGCGCGCAGCTCGTGGCGTGGGCGCAGTCGAACTGACCCCGTCCAACTGAGACGTAACGCTGCGCTTCATCCGGATGACTTCGCGTCCACCGGCGTTCATTGTGAGTACAACCAACGGCGAGGGGAGGGAGCGACGTGGAACCGTTCCGTCTGTTGCACCCCGACCTCGTGCCGCAACGGCGTGAGTCGTTGCAGCACGCTGCGTCCATGCTCGTCCAGATGGGGCTGGACGACACGGTGCTCTCGGCGTCGCCCGTGCACCAGCGGCTTGCCCGCGTGGTGCTGGCGAGCAGTGACGTGATCGAGTGGAAACCCGGCCACGGCGCCGGCGAAGCGAGCCACGACGACCGGTTCGGCATCGTGCGGGTGGGCGGTGACCGCGGTGGCGTGTTCCTGTCCGGCGTCCTGATCGCCTACCTCGACGTGCTGGACAACGCGGCGCGCATGGGCACGTCGCTGCGCGAGGACGCCTGGCGCACGCTGCTCTGGGCGCCGACCGCGCTCTTCGACCACGTGCTGCGCCGCCCTCAGCTCGGCATGACCGTGGTGCCCCCGGGAACCGGCTCAGCACACCTCCCGCAGCAGCGCAACCAGGCCGGCCAGCGCCTCTACCTCGCGTTGATGCAGGTCGTGCGGTTCGCGGTCAGCGGCGTCGTGCGCGCCCAGGACGACCGCACGCTGGTCGAGGACTGCGTGACGCTCGCGACGGCGTGCCTGCGGGCCGCCGCGGTCGCGCTCGCGTTCTCCTGCGACGTGCGGCCCGGCCTGGGGGAGATTCCGCCGCTGCCGATCACGGAGGCCTCCGAGCACCACCACCTGTGGCAGGCGATCGGCGAGGTGCGCGCGGCCGTCCCGCGGGCGCGCTTCGAGCAGTTCGCCGCGGCGCTGCGGCGGCTCAACGACATCTGCACCGCGAGTCCGCTGCTCGTCGCCGGGTGCTGAGCATCTGGCCGCAAGTGCCGCGCGCGTTCGACGTGGATGAAGGGCGCCTTCATCCACCTGAGGTGGAGCAAGGCGCCCTTCATCGAGCACCGGCACGACGCGTTCGGGCGCGGGTGACTGGCAGTCCTTGGTCTCGACTTGCCACCGACTTTCGTCGTTCCGGCCCACGATCCGAGATGTGCTGACCTAACGTTCGGCCATGACAGAGGAACGGTCGGCGGTCGTGGTGCGGGACATCCGCAAGAGCTACGGCGAGCTGAAGGCGGTGGACGGGGTCTCGTTCACCGTGGCCGAAGGTGAGTTCTTCGGCATCCTGGGGCCCAACGGCGCCGGGAAGACGACCACGCTGGAGATCATCGAGGGCCTGCGCGAACCCGACAGCGGCGACGTGACGCTCCTCGGCGAGAGGCCGTGGCCGCGCAACGTGAAGCTGTTGCCGCGCATCGGCGTGCAGCTGCAGGCGTCGTCGTTCTTCGACAAGCTGACCGCGAAGGAGCAGCTGCAGACGTTCGGCTCGCTCTACGGCGTGAACTCGGCCAGGGCCGACGAGATGCTCGAACTGGTCGGCCTCACCGACAAGGCGAACGAGCAGGAGAACAAGCTCTCCGGCGGTCAGCGGCAGCGGCTCTCGATCGCGTGCGCGCTGATGCACGACCCGGACATCGTGTTCCTCGACGAACCGACCGCGGCGTTGGACCCGCAGGCGCGGCGCAACCTCTGGGACGTGCTGCGCGCGATCCGCGAGCGCGGCAAGACCATCGTCTACACCACGCACTACCTCGATGAGGCCGAGATCCTCTGCGACCGCGTGGCCATCATGGACGAGGGCAGGATCCTCGCGCTCGACCCGCCCGCGGTGCTCGTGCGCGGCCTCGACGCGCCGACCCACGTGACGCTGCAGAAGGGCGTGCTGTCCGCCGTGGACGCGTCCGCACTGGACGGTGTCGAGGAGGCGCACGAGGACGAGGTGTCGCTGACGATCTCCACGCGCCGCCCCGCCCCCGTGCTGTCCGCGCTCGCCGACCGCGGTGCGCTCGACGGCCTGCAGGTCCGCACGGCCACTCTCGAAGACGTGTTCCTCAACCTGACCGGGCGGGAGTACCGCGCATGACCGCGTTCAAGACGCTCTCGCTGGCGATGTTCAAGGGTTTCATCCGGGACAAGGTGACGCTGTTCTTCACCTTCCTGTTCCCGCTGATGTTCCTGGTGATCTTCGGCCTGATCCTGCGCGACGTCGGCGCCGACAAGACCAAGATCGCGGTGGTCGGTGACGGTCCGATCGTGAGCGCGCTGCGCGACAGCGGCGTGCTGGAGCTGGAGCCGTACAACGACGAGAACGCCGCCGTGCAGAAGGTGAAGGACGGCGACCTGCCGGCGGCCCTGATCGTGCGCGGCCAGCAGCTCGACGTGCGGTTCGCGCAGAGCGACCAGGTCAAGTCCGCGACCGTGGTCGGCATCGTCAACGGGTTCGTGGACAAGGCGAACGTCGCCGCGACCGGTCAGCCGCCGCGCTTCACGTTCGCGGCGGAGAAGGTCGAGGACGCCTCGCTCAAGCCGATCCAGTTCCTGACGCCCGGCATCCTGTCGTGGGGTGTGGCGGTGTCGGCGGTGTTCGGTTCGGCGCTGACGCTGGTGTCGTGGCGGCGCAAGCAGGTGCTGCGCCGGATCCGGCTGGCGCCCGTGTCCGCGACTTCCGTGCTGTCGTCCCGAATCCTGGTGAGTGCGGGAGTTGCGCTCCTGCAGGGCGCGATCTTCGTCGGGGTCGCGTCGCTGCCGGTGTTCGGGCTGCGGCTGTCCGGGTCGTGGTGGCTCGCGATTCCGTTGCTGCTGCTGGGAACCATCGCGTTCTTCGCGCTCGGCATGCTGGTCGGCGCGTTCGCCAAGACCGAGGAAGCGGCGTCGGCCGCGGCCAACATCGTCGTGCTGCCGATGGCGTTCATGTCCGGCACGTTCTTCCCGATCGACCAGGCACCCGCGTGGTTGAGGGCCGTGTCGAAGGTCTTCCCGTTGCGGCACATGAACGACGGCATGCTCGACGTGCTGGTGCGCGGCAAGGGGATCGAGGCGCTGGCGGTGCCGGCCGCGGTGCTGGTCGGTTTCACGCTCGTGGTCGGCTTCCTCGCCTCGCGCGTCTTCAAATGGGAGGAATAGGACAGCCCCGGTGGTCGTGTGCTCCCCGTCACGGTTCATGATGGGGAGCCATGACGTTCTCCACCGCGGCTGGACGGTTCCGCATCTTCGCGCTCGCCGAGGCGATCTCCTGGGCGGGCCTGCTGCTCGGGATGTTCTTCAAGTACGTCGTCGTGCAGAACGAGATCGGCGTCAAGATCTTCGGCCCGATCCACGGAGTTGTCTTCCTCGGCTTCGTGCTCGTGACGCTGATGGCGAAGGAGCCGCTGAAGTGGGACGGGCGCACGCTCGCGCTCGGCCTGTTCTCCAGCATCCCGCCGTTCGGCACGGTGATCTTCGAGCGCTGGGCCTCGCGGACCGGCCGCCTCGACGAGACCGCTACCGCACCAGCTCCCGAACAGCCCTGAGCTCGGCCTCGGGGTCGCCGCGGTGGTAGACCCGCTCGGACTCCTCGATGTTGTCCAGGAACTCCTGGTACTTCACCGCGTTGTGCAGGCGTGACGCGCGGCGGGCGACCTCGAGTGCCTTGAGCGGCTCGCTGTCCGGCCGGTGCTTGCGCCACGCCTCGCTCCACACCCGGCCGATCACGTCCTGCACGTCGGGGTGGAACTCCATGAGCCGGCACGCGTCCAGCGCCGGGTGCCCCCAGCAGGCGTCGGACCAGTCGATCACCACGCCGCTGTCGCGCCAGTTGCCGCCGTGGAAGTCGCCGTGGGTGAGCGTGTCCGGCAGTCCGAACGAGGGCATCGGCACCACGCTCGCCGGAAGTCGCGGCTCTCCCGCGAGGGCGTCCTGCACGGCGACCCAGCGCGGGATGACCTTCTCGATCATCTCCGGCGTGAGGCGCCAGCAGTTCCCGCCCTCCGCCTCGCTCAGCAGCACCCGGTTCGGCGCGGAGGCCAGCAGCTCGGGCACCAGCGTCGGGTCGTGCGCGGCGACCATCTCGATCACGCTGCCCTCGTCGGCGAAGAACGGCGGCACCGCCTTCAGCCACACCGGGCCCTGCGTGGTGGGCAGGCGGTGGACGCACGACAGGTTCCAGGTCCTCGTCTGCACCGCGGGGCCGGTGCGGGTGACCACCGTGTCGGCCCACGCGACCAGCTCTGCCGGACCGCCGGGACGTGCCCACGGCAGGCGGTGCTCGGCGTCGGGCTCGGGTTCCTCCGCGGGGTGCAGGTGGGTGCGATCGGGTTCGCCGCAGGCCTCGACGTGGTAGGTGACCGTTCCGCCGAACGGGACCACTCCGCCGTCCGTCGAGACCAGTCGCAGCACGCTCGTCTCGACGCCCAGCAGGTCGCGGAGAACCCTGTTGATCGGTTCGACGTGGTTCCAGTTGGGTGTCTCGACCGGGATGGCGTCGGTGCGGCCGGCGAACCCGCTCGGAGTGCTGACGAGGGCGACGATCGACCGGTCCGGCCGTTCCCACTGCATGGGACCATCATCGCGGCGCGTTCAACCGGATTTCAGTCCTCGAAGTCGCCGCTCGCCCGGCGGACCTTCGCGAGCAGGTCGGTGAGCTGCTCGGTCTGCCGGTCGGTCAGGCCCTTGAGCCCCAGGTTGACCTCGACGACCGCGGCGGTGGCGGCCTCGCGGCGTTGCAGGCCCGCGTCGGTGATCTCGACCAGCGTGGTGCGGCGGTCGGTCGGGTGCGGGGTGCGGCGGACCAGGCCGTCGTGCTCCAGCCGGTCGACGATGTTGGTGACGCTCGTGGGGTGCAGCTGCAGTCGCTCGCCCATGACCCGCATCGGCAGCGCGCCCTTGCGCGAGAAGTACAGCAGCACCAACGCCTCATAGCGTGCGAACGTGAGTCCGTGCGGCTTGAGGGCTGCGTCCACGGCGGACTGGATGATTTGCTGGACACGCATGACGCTCGTGACGGCGGCCATCGACGTGGACGGACCCACCCGGTCGTCCCACAGCTCGGCCGCGCGGGCGATCGGATCGAACGGCAGCGGTGTCATGGGCACCGAAGCTACCAGTCAGTACGCGCAGGGATCATCAGGGAGGCACGTGTGCTTGTCGCGTTCAGCGTTGCTCCGTCCGCATCGGACTCGTCGGGAAGCGTGGCCGAGGCCGTCGCCGAAGCCGTGCGGATCGTGCGGGAGTCGGGCCTGCCCAACGAGACGAACGCGATGTTCACCTTGATCGAGGGCGAGTGGGACGAGGTGATGGACGTGGTCAAGCGCGCGACGGAAGCCGTGCAGGCCAGCGCCCCGCGGGTCTCGCTCGTGCTCAAGGCGGACATCCGGACCGGCTACACCGGGCAGCTGCGGTCGAAGGTCGAACGGATCGAGGAACACCTCGCCGACACGCCGTGACCGCCTCCCCGGATGGCCGAACGCTCTACGCCGGCTCGGTGAGCGGCACCGTGCGCACGCGTTCGCTGGGTTAGCGTGTCGGCGTGGACGCGAGACAGCTGTGGTTGAGGTTCGAGCCCTACCACGACGTCACGTACTTCACGCCCGAGTCCCGCGCCGCGACCGACGCGCTCGGCTGCAAGGGCGGCTGGATGGGCTACTTCGGCATGCGCGCGGCACCCCTGGGCGCGGCGTCCCCGGAGCTGGTGACGGCCGTCTTCTACAACTTCGCCCCGCGCATGGTGTCGCGCGCGCTGCCCGACGCGTGGGCGGTCGCGTCGCCCGCCGAGTTCCTGCGCGTGCGGTTGGAGGGCGTTGATCTCGCCCTGCGCCGGATGCTGGGCGACGTCGGCACCCCCGAGATCGCCGAGGCCGCGTCGTTGGCCCGCGAGGCGGCTTTGGCGGTCGACGTGGCCGGGCGCCCGTTGGCCGCGGCGAACCGTGCGTTGCCGTGGCCCGCTGAGCCGCATCTGGCGCTGTGGCACGCCTGCACGATCTTGCGCGAGGCCCGCGGCGACGGACACGTGGCCGCTCTCGTGGCCCATGGCATCGGCCCGTGCCAAGCGCTTGCGCTCTACGCCCGCGAACACTCCCTCGACCCGGCCTACATGCGGACCGCGCGTGGGTGGACCGTCGAGGAATGGGAAGCCGTCTCGGATCTGCCCGGCGACCTGGCCGCGGTGGAACGCGCAACCGACGCCGCCGCCATAGCCCCGTGGGAGGCGTTGGGCGCCGCTCGTACGTCGCGGTTCATCGACCTGATGACACCGCTCGCACTACGCATCGCTTCGGCCAACGAGGCGATGCGCGTCAACCCGATGGCCCTGGACCCGGTCCGGGAACTAGCCGTGCCAGGATGGAACACGTGACAAGGCCTGATCCTCGCAAGACCGCCGCACTGTCCGCCGCTCTCTCCGGCGCCGTAGACCTCGGCGCCCTGAAGGCCCGAGCCGACGCCGCCCGCCAGGCCGCCGCCGCCCCCGCCGCCGCTCCGGGTGCCGACAACGGGTCCGCGCCGTGGATCGTGGACGTCACCGAAGCCTCGTTCCAGGCCGTGGTCGAACAGTCCCTCCAGGTGCCGGTGGTGGTGCTGCTCGGCGCCTCCTACAGCCCGGAGTCGCAGCAGCTGTCGGCGTCCCTCACCCGACTGGCCACCTCTTCCGGCGGCGCGTGGATCCTCGCGCGCGTCGACCTGGAACAGGCCCCGCGCATCGGTCAGGCGTTCGGCGTGCAGTCCGTGCCGACGACCGTGGCCGTCGCCGCAGGTCAGCCCATCGACGCCTTCGCGGGCCCGATCGCGGACGCCGAGCTGTCGGCGTGGATCGCGCGGTTGCTGGACGCGCTGCGAGACCGCCTGCCGGGGATTCGGGCCGGGGAGGCCCGGGCCGGTGCTCCCGTTGAGGAGGAGGTCGTCGAGGACCCGCGCATCGTCGCGGCCGAGGAGGCCTTCGAGCGCGGGGACTACGCGGCCGCTCAGGAGTTCTACTCGCAGATCCTCGCCGTCGAGCCCGCCAACGAGCTGGCCAAGGAAGGGCTGGCGCAGGCGCGCTTCGCCGAGCGGGCCGAGTCGGTCGACCCCGCGGTGATCGCCAAGGCCGACTCGGCGTTGGACGACATCGACGCCCAGTTGGCGGCTGCTGATGCCCAGGTGGCGTTGCAGCAGGTCGAGGAGGCTTTCGCTCGGCTGGTCGACACCGTCCGGAGGGTTTACGGGGACGATCGGGACCGGGTTCGGCAGCACCTGGTCGGGCTGTTCGAGCTGTTCCCGGCGGATGATCCTCGGGTGGCCGCGGCGCGGCGGAACCTGGCTTCCGCGTTGTACTGACGGGCTAGGGGCGGCGGCGTTCCAGGAGGACGGTGTCGCGCCACTCGCCGTGGTGCTGCGCGATTCGTTCGCGCACGCCCACGGTTCGGAACCCCGCCTTGTGGTGCAGGGCGATGCTGGCCCGGTTCTCCGGGAAGATCACCGCCTGCAGGGTCCACAGGCCGTCGGCGTCGGCAGCCGAGACCTGGTGGTGCAGCAGGGTTTTGCCCACGCCTCGGCCCTGGAAGGCGTCGGCCACGTAGATGGACGTCTCGGCCACGCCCGCGTAGCACTCGCGGGCCGAGACCGGGGTGGCGGCGGCCCAGCCGGCGATCGTGCCGTCCACTTCGGCGATCCAGCGGTGGTCGGGGAGCCACTTGGACTCCAGGGTTCGGCGGGAGGGGACTTCGGTTTCGAAGGTGGCGTTGCCCGTGGCTATGCCTTCGCCGTAGATGCGACGGACGTCCGGCCAGTCCGCGGCCGTCATGGCGCGCACGGAGACGCCGGCGGCCGGGCGGAGCGAGCCGCGGGTGAGCGCTCCCATCACCGCGTCCGCGGCGTGGGGGAGGCCTGTGCAGCACGCCGGGTTCACGGTGACGAGGGTGGTGGTGCCTTCGCGTTGCACGTGGACGAAGCCCACCTCGGCCAGTTTGCGGACGTGGTGGGAGCAGGTGGACTGGCTCACGCCCAGCAGCGTGGTCAGCTCGCCCACGGTGACGGGGCCCGGTGCCGAGGCCACGTGGTGGAGCAGGCGGACGCGCGTCGGGTCGGACAGGGTCGCGAACCACGAGGCGTAGGTTGCGGCTTCATCGGTCAGCACCTGGCGAGTATCGACGTGCGTCGATGGGATTATCAAACCGAATACTTCTTGACGCAGTACGAGGAGCCGCGGAAGAAGCCGTCGCCGAAGGCTTCCACGCGGGCGAAGCCGGACGGGACGGCCTTGCCGTTCACGTCGGCGGCGATGAGGCTTTTGTCGGCCAGGAGCTCGGCCACGGCCTCGTCCAGGTCTCCTGGGGACAGTCGCAGGCCCGCGGGCGGGTCCGGGCGGTTCGTGAGGCCTGCCCAGGCGCCGGTCAGGCAGGCGGTGCGCTGGCCCGCGGCGTCGTCGTCGAGGCGGAAGCCGGTCGCGTGCTGGATCGACAGGCTGAAGCGGGAGGCGATCACGGCGAACGCCGCGAAGTCGCCGATGCCGCCCTTCGTGCCCTTCTTCGGGGGCGTGCCGATCTTGACCAACGACGGCAGGTCGAGCTGGATCTGGTTGGTCGCGGGGCAGAACGACGCGGGGGACGTGGTCTGGGCGTCGGGGCACGACTTGACGCCCTCCCGGTCGAAGGCCGGGAAGGCGGCGCCGGTCGACCGGTAGGCGTCGCGCAGGGACTCCTCCAGGGCCTTGAGGTACTTGTCCTGGTTGACCTGCGCGTTGCCGCGGCCCTGACCCTGATCCTTGTCCGACAGGTCGAACGGGCGCTCGGTGATCCGCTTGTTGATCTCGGCCTCGTTCATCTCGGCGCACCGGGTGGCGCCCTGGGTGAAGCCGAACTGGAACGCGGAGACGCGGTCGAACGCGCTGCCGTGGGCGCCCTGCTTCTCGAAGGACGTGCCTGCCGAGTCGCGGATGAAGAACATCGTCTGCAGGACCTGGTTCAGGCCCTCCCCGGTGGACAGCTCGAAGTGCTTGGCCTTGTTCTCGGCGATCCAGCGCATGAAGACGCCGGTGTAGCAGTCGGCCTGCTGCTCCTTGACGATCGACGGGGTGTTGGGGCCGATGTTCGAGGCCGCGCCGAGCTTGTACTGGACGGCGTGGCCCATCTCGTGCGCGAGCACGGTGACGACGGCCATGGGGCCGAAGGTGTCCTTCAGCATCGGGAGGAGCTCGCCGCGGTCCCACGTGATGCTGTCGTCGAGGGCGCAGTAGAAGGCGTTGGCGACCCCCGCGGTGTTGAGCTTGCAGACCTCGACGCCCTTGCCGTTGGAGTCGTAGGAGAGGAAGCGCTTGACCGGTTCGAACGTCTTGCCGGGGAACGAGCTGGGGATCTCGGCCTTCCAGAACTCCTGGACGTCGGCGAGGGTGTTGATGGCGAGCTGGTCCATCTCGCCGCCGTCGCCGTTCTCCACGCTCAGGTCGGCCGCCGGTACGCCCCGCTTGGGGCCCGACGGGCCGTTGGAGATCTCCAGGCCCGCGACCTTCCTGGGGTCCGGCCGCTCGCCCTTCGGTGCGCCCTCGACGACCGATGCGCACGCGGTCAGGGCTGCGGCCGCGGCCAGCGCGACGGCGATTCGTCCGATCCCCATGAGGCCGAACCCTACTAAGCGCGGTTCACGCACGTGACGCAAGGACCAGTGGCCAAACGTGAAACCGCCTCACCCTCTGGGGTGATTTCAAGACTGTGCGGACTCGTTTTCGTTGTCTCACCGATGTTTCGGAGCGCACAGTCCCACCCTGCAAGCCTTCGGTGTGGAAGGAGTTTGGCGGTATGGGTAGAACGCGCTGGGCACGCTTCGCAGGGGTGCTCGGTATCGGTGCCGTGGGTGCTGGTGCCCTCCTCTTCGGCATGTCCCAGGGAGCACTGGCAGCATCGTTCGCGGTGTCCGGCCAAGATTTCAAGGTGTCCGCCGACTCCCTGGACGGCAAGGGATTCGTCCAGTTCGGTGGGGTGGACGCGGGTGCCGGGAAGGTGCACGTCGTCGCGGTCAGCGGCTTCAAGACGGCCTCGCTGAACAAGTTCTGTCAGTCGGTGTTCGTCGCCAACATGCCGATCGTGGGCGATGTGACGATGCGCATCACCGCGGACGGCGTCGGCGGCATGTCGGCCGACAACCTGGTCGTCAACCTCACCGATCTGTCCGGTGACCTGGAGCTGGGTGCTCCGGACATCGGCGTGGACGCGAGCAAGACCACCAAGGGACCGGACGGCCTGCGCGGCCTGCCGGGCTCGTTCGGTCTGCAGGCCGACTCGGCGAAGATCACCGGGCTCAAGCAGACCGCGTGGTCCACCACGGCTCAGACCATCAGGTTCAAGGGCATGAACCTGACCATTCGCCAGGGACAGCAAGAGTGCTTCTGAGGGTCTGGCGCAGCTTCACCGCGTGGCGACGTGGCCGGCCCTTCTGGGCCGGCCTGTTCGTAGCCGTGGGCGCGCTCATCATCCTGTTCCCGCCGTACGCCAACCTGAAGTTCGGCGACATGATCATCTCGATCCAGACGCTCGGTGGCGTGTCCGCGCTGCTGATCGGCGTGTTGCTGGCTTTGTGCGCGGTGGCGTTGTGGGTGGCGCCCAAGTTCCGGCTCGCGTCGGGCATCGTCACGGTGCTGCTGTCGCTGGTCGCGCTCGTCGTGACCAACCTCGGCGGCTTCCTCTTCGGCACCCTCTTCAGCCTGCTCGGTGGGGCGCTCGCGGTGGCGTGGACGAACGAGCCCAAGAAGCCGAAGAAGACGGAGAACGGCCCAGAGACCACCCAGAGGGTCCAACCCACATGATGCGAACACAGCCGATGGCCGCGGTCGCCATGATCGCGGTCCTGGCGCTGCAACCGCCGTCGAGCACCGAGCCGCCGCCCGCTCAGAGCAGCTCACCGGTTCCGACCACCACCAGTTCGGAACCGCCGCCCGCGTCGAGCAGCAGTGCCACTCCACCGCCGGTGTCGTCGTCGTCATCCGTGCCGACCCCACCGCCGAGCACGGAGTCGTCCACGGCGCCGGCACCCCCGCCACCGGCCCCTGCCCCGGTGGCGGGTGGCGGGCGGGAGTGGACGCTCAAGGCGTCACGGCTGGAGCTCGGCGGCCTCAACTTCGTCGGGGTCGTCGACTCGCTGCTGAACGGTCAGGTCATCAAGGTCCTGAAGTTCACGACGAGCGACATGAAGATCAGGGACCTGGTGCAGACCGCCGAGGTCTCGCCGGGCGTCAAGCTCGTCACCGCGGCACGTGCGGGCAGCACCTCCACGGTGAACCTGAAGCCGTTGAAGGGCGAGAAGGAACCACCGCCGCTGATCGAGCTGTTCACGATCCAGCTGAAGGGCAACCTCGACTTCCTCGGCATCAAGATCCCGGTCGACTACACGGCCGCCCACCCGCCGCCGCTGAACGTGCCGCTGGTCGCGTTCACCGACGTCACGGTGCGCAACACCGACCTCAAGGGCGGCAACCTCACGATTCCGGGCGCGCAGATCTCCATCGTGTCCAACCAGGTGTCGGCAGAACAGCGCTGAGAGGCGCGCACGAAGCCCTGAAGCCCGCACACGCCCTGAGGCTGTGCGGGCTTCAGCTCGTTCAGGAGCGGGTCAGAGACCGCACTTCTTCGGGCCCTCGAACACGCCCTCGCGGAACCGCGCCACCCGCTGGAACCCCGGGTCCACCGCGTTCTGGCCGCGGGCGTCACGGGCCGCGTAGTCGAACCGCAGCAGCACGGTCACGGCCTCGTCGAAGTCACCCGGCGACAGCCCGAACCCGCCCTGACGCTGGAACACCGCACCCGTGTAGGCCCCGGCCAGGCACAACGCCGCCGCGGAGGCGGTCGCGCCCTCGGTCGGCTTGCCCTGCACGGCCAGCTCGGCCAGCGCGTAGCGGGTGGCGATCAGCGTGCCGGTCGCGTAGTCGCCGAGCTGCTTGTGCAGCAACGGCAGCTCACCCTGCGTGTCGATCTTGATCGTCTTGTCCGCCGGGCAGAAGGCGACCGGGCCCTGGTCGCCCGAGCAGTTCGGCTCGGTCTGGGACGCCTCGGCGCGCGGCGACTGCCAGGTCTTGCCCGCGGAGGTGGCCAGGGTCTTGAAGTAACCGTCCAGGTCGGGCGTGACCGACTCCAGCATCTGGTCGAACGGCAGGTTGCCGCCGTTCGCGCGGTCGGTGACGGTGGTGAAGGCCCGCTGGGTGAACGTGCGGTTCTGCACCGACATCGCCCCGCAGAACTTGGCGCCCTGCTCGTAGCCGTCCTGGAAGGCCGCCACGCGGTCGAACGCGCTGCCGTGCGCCTGCTGGTCCTCAGGAGAGGTGCCGACCGGGTCGCGGAACGTGATCAGCGCGCCGAGCGCCTTGTCCAGGGCGTCGGTGCCGACTTCGAGGCGCTGGGACTTGCCGTCGGTCACGCTGCGCACGAACGAGCCGGCGAAGCAGTCGGCCTGGGCCTCGGTGAGGATCGTCGGGTACTTGTCCGGGTCGCGGCGCTCGGCCTCGGGCGTGATGCCCATGCGGTTCTGCACCGCGTGGCCGATCTCGTGGGCCAGCACGACGACCACGGCGGCCTCGCCGAAGCGGTCCTGCAGCACCGGGAGCAGCGACGCGCGGTCCCAGGCGATGGCGTCGGCGGCCGGGCAGTAGAAGGCGTTGCCCTCCACGTCGGCGGCCTTCTGCGTGCACGGCGGCGGCTTCGCGGTGGCGTCCTGCGTGTCGACCGAGTAGTAACCGCCGGTCAGCGACTTCCACGGCTTGTTGAACGTCTGCGGGAAGGTCTTCTTCCAGAAGTCGTCGATGTCGGTGAGCGCGGTCGCGGCCAGCTTGTCGATCGGGCCGTTGTCCGTGCCGCGGACCTGCACGGTCTCGGTGGACGCCTCCTTCTTCACCACCTTGGCGGCACGGGGACGTCCCGGGACCTGGGCGGTGCAGCCCACCGCGAGCAGGGCGGTGGCGAGGATCAGCGCGATGCTCCGGTGCCGCATGGACCCATTGTGCCTGTCGGTCGGCTTGAGGGGCGTCCTACTCGTCGAACTCAGGCGCATACAGAGGCCAACGTGCGGCGGCCTGATCAGGTTCACCGAGCCGGAGTCAGCCGATCGGCCTACCTTTCCACTCGTGCGCGCATTGCTCTGCGCCCTGATGCTCCTGCTCGGCCCTCCCACCGGGGCCGATCCGGTGCTGCCGGGCTGCACCGGGGGCATCGCGCCGGATCCGCGCCACGGCGTGATCACCGGACCCGGCACCGCCGGCACCACCGTCAAGGCGATCCCCGGGGGCGTCTACGACCTGTCCGTCTGGGCGGGCAGCGCGAGGCCGGGACCGGCGACCGCGGTCGGGCTGAGGTTCCTCGACCGCGACAACGTCCAAACCGGACACACGTACGCTCGCTGGCCGCAACAGGACAAGCGGTACAACAGTTACGGCATGATCGCGCCGCAGAACGCCGCCACCGTCCGGTTCTTCGCCACCACGACGACGGAAGTCCACTGGGACTGTGTGTTCCTCCGCGTCTCCGCCTACGAAATCAGCCTCGAACACGCGGCGGACCAGCTGAAAGTCACCGTCACCAACACGGGCGACCTGCCGCTGACCGGCCTGCGGCTGACCGTCTCCGGGTGCGCGGACTTCCCGCCGTTCGACCTGGAGGCGCAGGTCGTCCGCGCCTGCACCGGCAGCCCGCCGGCGACCGCGAGGGTGTCCGGCGCGCTCTACTGGAACGGAGCGCTGCCGGACAGGTCAGTCAGCCTCCCCGAGCACACCGGGCTCCTCGGGAACCAGCCACAGCACGCCCGCGGGCGGTAGCTGCAGCACCGCGGAGTACGGCCGCCCGTGCCACGGCTTGGCCTCGGCCTCGACGCCACCGAGGTTGCCGACACCGGAACCGCCGTAGTGCACGGCGTCGGTGTTCACGAGCTCCTTCCACCGCCCGGTGGACGGCAGCCCGACCCGGTAGTCGTGGTGCGGCATCCCGGCGAAGTTGGCCACGCACGCGAGCATCGAGCCGTCCTCACCGATCCGCAGGAACGACAGCACGTTGCCGCCGGAGTCGTTGGCGTCGATCCACTGGAACCCCTCGGGCGTCACGTCGTGCGAGAACAACGCCGCCGCCGTCCGGTACACCGAGTTCAGGTCGCGCAGCAACGACTGGATGCCCTGGTGCAGGCCGCCCTGCTCGACGAGGTGCCAGTCCAGCGACCGCGACTCCGACCACTCCTGCCGCTGCCCGAACTCGCCGCCCATGAACAGCAGCTGCTTGCCCGGATGTGCCCACATGAACGCGAGCAGCGACCGCACCCCGGCGGCCTTGTTCCAGTCGTCGCCCGGCATCCGCGTCCACAGCGAGCCCTTGCCGTGCACCACCTCGTCGTGCGACAGCGGCAGCACGAAGTTCTCGCTCCACGCGTACACCAGCGAGAAGGTCATCTCGTTGTGGTGGAACGACCGGTGGATCGGCTCACGCGACAGGTAGTGCAGCGTGTCGTGCATCCAGCCCATGTTCCACTTGAACCCGAACCCGAGCCCGCCCAGGTGCGTCGGCCGCGTGACGCCCGGCCACGCCGTGGACTCCTCGGCGATCATGACGACACCGGGGTGACGGCGGTACACGGTCGCGTTCAGCTCCTGCAGGAACCGCACCGCGTCGAGGTTCTCCCGGCCGCCGAACTCGTTGGGCAGCCACTGGCCCTCTGGCCGTGAGTAGTCGAGGTAGAGCATCGACGCGACGGCGTCCACGCGCAGACCGTCGAGGTGGAACTCCTCGATCCAGTACAGCGCGTTTGCCACGAGGAAGTTCCGGACCTCGTTGCGCCCGAAGTCGAAGACGTACGTGCCCCAGTCGAGCTGCTCGCCGCGGCGCGGGTCGGCGTGCTCGTACAGCGCCGTGCCGTCGAACTTCGCGAGCGCCCAGGCGTCCTTCGGGAAGTGCGCGGGCACCCAGTCGACGAGCACGCCGATGCCGCGCTGGTGCAGCGTGTCCACGAAGTACCGGAAGTCGTCCGGCGAGCCGAACCGCGAGGTCGGCGCGTAGTACGAGGTGACCTGGTAGCCCCACGAGCCGCCGAACGGGTGCTCGGCGACCGGCAGCAGCTCCAGGTGCGTGAAGCCCATGTCCTCGCAGTAGTCGGCGAGCTCGGTCGCGAGCTCCCGGTACCCGAGACCGGGCTTCCAGGAGCCGAGATGCACCTCGTAGATCGACATCGGCGCGTTGGCCCACTGGGTGGCCTCGCGCCGCGCCTCCCACTCCGCGTCGCCCCACTGGTACTCGGAGCGCGTCACGACCGAGGCGGTCTGCGGCGGCGTCTCCGTCGCGAACGCCATCGGGTCGGCCTTCTCGTGCCACACGCCGTCCGCGCCGAGGATGCGGAACTTGTACCGGGTGCCCACCGGGACGTTCGGCAGGAACACTTCCCACACGCCGCTGGAACCCATGGAGCGCAACGGGTTCGCGCGCCCGTCCCAGCCGTCGAAGTCGCCCGTCACCCGCACGCCGCGCGCGTTCGGCGCCCACACCGCGAACGAGACACCGGTGACGTCACCGGAAACCGTTTCGTAGCAACGGACGTGCGCGCCGAGCACGTCCCACAGCCGTTCGTGGCGGCCCTCGCCGATCAGGTGCAGGTCCAGCTCGCCGACGGTCGGCAGCCACCGGTACGGGTCGTCGACCTCGACCGTGTGGTCGCCGTAGGACACCAGCAACCGGTAGTCGCCGGGAGCCTCGGGCAGCTCGCCCTCGAACAACGCGTCGGCGATGCGCGGCAGCTCGACCTGCTTGTCACCCCACGACACGGCGACCGACGTCGCGCCGGGCCGCAGCGCCCGAGCGATCACCTGCTCGCCGACGGTGTGCACACCGAGCACCGAATGCGGGTCGTGGTGGGCACCGGACAGAAGCCGGTCCAGGTCGGCCTTCACGGGTCACTCTCCTCCGGAGGTCATCCGGGCGATCGACGACAGCGGAACCGTCAACCACTCCGGCCTGTTGGCGTGCTCGTAGGCGACCTCGTAGACCGCCTTGTCCAGCTCGAACGCGCGCAGCAGGTGCGCGTTGTCCCGCGGGTCGGCCGCCACCTCGGCGTACCCGTCGCAGAACGCCGCCCGGTTGCGCTTCGTCCACTCCATCGCGCGGTAGGCGAGCTGGTCGTCGTCGGGCTGACCGATCAGCAGCTGACGTGCCGCGTAGTCGAACGACCTCAGCATCCCCGCCACGTCGCGCAACGGCGACTTCAGCCCGCTGCGCGCCTCGACGCTGGCCGCGGGTTCGCCCTCGAAGTCGATCAGCAGCCAGCCGTGCACGGTCCGCAGCACCTGACCCAGGTGCAGGTCGCCGTGGATGTGCTGGATCGGGATGGCCCCGATGTGCGCACGGGCCCCCTCGAACGCCTGCCGCAGCGGGTCCTCGTAGCGGGCGAGCTCCGGCACCGACTCCAGCACGACGTCGAGCCGCCGTTGCATGCCCGCGATGGCCTGGTTGACCGCGTCCTCGTCGGCCAGGCGCGTGCCGAGTGCCTCGGCGAGGTCGGCGTGCACCTGCGCCACCGCGTGACCCAGGCGGCAGGCCTCGCCCGCGAAGTCGCCGCCGACCTCGAACGCGTGCAGGTCCGCCTCGGCCATCAGGTCGCGGACGGACGTCTTGGCCATGTCCCAGCCCTCGACCGCGTCCGGCAGGAACTCCTGCAGCATCGCGAGCGTGACCGGTTCGCCGTCGAGCTCGGTGGAGATCGACCCGAGCGGCTGCGCGATGTGCTCGCAGCCGACGGACCGCAACGCCCGGTGGATCACCAGGTCGCGGTTCTCGCCGCGGGCGAGCTTGCGGAAGATCTTCAGGATGTACTGCTGGCCGTAGATCAGCGACGTGTTGGACTGCTCGACGCCGATCGGCCGGCCGCGCAGGCCGGAACGCAGCTCCGTGCCCGGCTCGTGCGCGAAGACGATGCCGTCCGCGTTGTGCCCGGACGCGATCCGGTCGAGCAGGACCCCGTTGTGGTCGGGATCCAGTAACACGTCCCAGGCGCCGGTGTTCAGGCTGAGCGCGCCCTGGTAGCTCTCGGTCCGCCCGGGCTGCTCCACCTCGAAGATCACGTGGACCAGGTCGCCGTCCACCACCGTCGTCCTCAGTGGACGGACGGCGGTGATCGGCTGGTCCTTGCCGCCGAACCACCTGGCGGCCGGGAGCAGATCGGGCAGTGAGGCGACCAGCTTGTCGACTAGTTCGTGGGGATCGATCATGCGCGGGTTCACCTCATCTCGCCGTCGTCGCCCGCCTCTACCAGCTGGAACCAGTAGAAACCGTGACCGGGAAGGGTCAACAGGTACGGGAGTTCCCCGATCGAGGGGAACTTGACACCTCCCGTGAGCTCCAGCGGCGTGTAGTCGCGGTGCTCGGAGAGGTCCAGCTCGACGGGTTGCGGGAAGCGCGACAGGTTGTTCACGCAGAGCACGATGTCCTCGCGCCCGTCCGGTCGCTTCCACAACCGCTTGTAGGCCAGCACGCTCGGGTTCGAGCCGCCGAGCTCGGTGAAGTCGCCCTCCGCGAACGCGTGGTGCTGCTTGCGCACCTCGATCATCCGGCGGGTCCAGTTGAGCAACGACGACGAGCTGTTGAGCTGCGCCTCGACGTTCAGACCCTGGTAGCCGTACACCGGGTCCATGATCACCGGCAGGTAGATCCGGCCGGGGTCGCAGCTCGAGAAGCCCGCGTTGCGGTCCGGCGTCCACTGCATGGGGGTGCGCACGGCGTCGCGGTCGGCGAGCCAGATGTTGTCGCCCATGCCGATCTCGTCGCCGTAGTAGAGGACGGGCGAACCGGGCAACGACAACAGCAGCGCGGTGAACAGCTCGTGCTGGTTGCGGTCGTTCTCCAGCAACGGCGCCAAACGCCTTCTGATGCCGATGTTGGCCTTCATCCGCGGATCCTTGGCGTACTCCGCGTACATGTAGTCACGTTCCTCGTCCGTGACCATCTCCAGCGTCAGCTCGTCGTGGTTGCGCAGGAAGATGCCCCACTGGGCGTTCTCGGGGATGGCCGGCGTCTGCGCCAGGATCTCCGAGATCGGGAACCGCGACTCGCGGCGCACGGCCATGAAGATCCGCGGCATCAGCGGGAAGTGGAACGCCATGTGGCACTCGTCGCCGCCGACGGCCGGGTCACCGAAGTACTCGACGACGTCCGACGGCCACTGGTTCGCCTCGGCGAGCAGCACCCGGCCGGGGTACTCGTCGTCGACGACCTTGCGGCAGCGCTTGAGGAACTCGTGCGTGCGCGGCAGGTTCTCGCAGTTCGTGCCCTCCTCCTCGAAGAGGTACGGCACGGCGTCGAGGCGGAACCCGTCGATGCCGAGGTCGAGCCAGAACCTCAGGACGTCGAGCATCGCCTCCTGCACGTCCGGGTTCTCGTAGTTGAGGTCCGGCTGGTGGCTGAAGAAGCGGTGCCAGAAGAACTGCCCGCGCACCGGGTCGTACGTCCAGTTCGACGTCTCCGTGTCGACGAAGATGATCCGCGCGTCGGCATAGCGCGAGTCGTCGTCGCTCCACACGTAGTAGTCGCCGTACGGGCCGTCGGGGTTCTGCCGCGACTCCTGGAACCACGGGTGCGCGTCGGAGGTGTGGTTGAGGACCAGGTCGGTGATCACCCGGATCCCGCGCCGGTGCGCCTCCTCCAGCAGGTACACGAAGTCCTCGACGGTGCCGAACTCCGGCAGCACCGCGCGGAAGTCGCTGATGTCGTACCCGCCGTCGCGCAGGGGAGAGGCGTAGAACGGCGGCAGCCAGAGGCAGTCGACGCCGAGCCACTCCAGGTAGTCCAGGCGGGAGGCGAGTCCTCTGAGGTCGCCGGTGCCGTCACCGTTGGAGTCGCTGAACGCGCGGACCAGGACCTCGTAGAAGACGGCGCCCTTGAACCAGTTCGGGTTCTCCGTCGCGGGCTCGGCCGACTTGAAGTCCTCGGCCTGCGGTTCGACCAGGAAGCCCTCGGCGTCGACGGACTCTCCGGTGTGCGGTGTTCCCTCGAGCCCCAACGCCGCGTCGGGACGGGTCTCTTCGATCATGTTCCCACCTCGTCGGGGGTGTAGAGGCATTCGATGAAGGGCTCCTTCATCCACCTCAGGTCGATGAAGGAGCCCTTCATCGTTCAGCTGAAGCGGCGCTGCAGGCTCACGACGTGCGCGGTGGCACGCCACGGTTCGAGACGGATGTAGTTGGCCTGACCCCAGTCCCAGGTCTCACCGGTGACCTCGTCGTGCGCGATCACCCGCTCGTGCCAGTCGAACCCGAGCGCGGGCAGGTCGAGGTACAGCGTCCCCTCCTGCGCGTTGTTCGGGTCGAGGCTGACGACGACCACCACCGTGTCGCCCGTCTCCGGGTCGCGCTTCGAGTACGCGACCATCGCGTCGTTGTCCGTGTGCTGGAACTTCAGCGTGCGCATCTGCTGAAGTGCCGGATGCGCCTTGCGGATGTGGTTGAGCTTGCGCAGCCACGGTTCGAGACTGCGCCCGTCCGCCAGCGCACGGGCGTAGTCGCGTGGCCGCAGCTGGTACTTCTCGGAGTTGAGGTACTCCTCGCTGCCCGGCTTCACGGCTTCGTGCTCGAACAGCTCGTAGCCGCTGTACACGCCCCACGACGGCGAAAGCGTCGCCGCGAGAGCCGCCCTCAGCGCGAACATGCCGGGACCGCCGTGCTGCAGCGACTCGTGCAGGATGTCCGGCGTGTTCACGAAGAGGTTCGGCCGCGCCTCGTCCCAGTGGTCGCGGATGTCCTCGCCGAACTCGATCAGCTCCTGCTTGCCCGTCCGCCACGTGAAGTACGTGTAGGACTGGGTGAAACCGAGCTTGGCCAGGCCGTAGAGCCGGGCGGGACGGGTGAAGGCCTCGGACAGGAACAGCGTGTCCGGGTAGACCTCCTTGACCTTCCAGATCAGCCAGTGCCAGAAGTCCGGCGGCTTGGTGTGCGGGTTGTCGACCCGGAAGATCCGCACCCCGTGCTCGGCCCAGTGCAGGACCACCCGGAGCACCTCGTGGTAGAGGCCCTGCGGGTCGAGGTCGAAGTTGATCGGGTAGATGTCCTGGTACTTCTTGGGCGGGTTCTCCGCGTACGCGATCGTCCCGTCCGGGCGGGTGGTGAACCACTCCGGGTGCTTGAGGACCCACGGGTGGTCCGGCGCGCACTGCAGCGCGAAGTCGAGCGCCACTTCCAGCCCGAGGTCCTTCGCGCGTTCGACGAGCGCGTCGAAGTCCTCGATCGTGCCGAGCTGCGGGTGGATCGCGTCGTGGCCGCCCTCGTCCGAGCCGATCGCCCACGGGGAACCGGTGTCCTCGGGGCCGGCGACGAGCGTGTTGTTGGGGCCCTTCCGGTTCACTCGCCCGATCGGGTGGATCGGCGGGAAGTAGACGACGTCGAAGCCCATCGCCGCGACCCGGTCGAGCTCCTTGGCCGCCGTGGCGAACGTGCCGTGCACCGCCTGCCCGGTCTCGTCGATCCCGCCGGTGCTGCGCGGGAAGAACTCGTACCACGAGCCGTACGCGGCCTTCTTGCGGTCGCACCAGATCTTGTGCGTCTTCCCCTTGGTGATCAGCTCGCGCACGGGGTGCTCGAACATCACCTTCTGGACCTCGTCGGCCATCGCGGGCGCGACGCGTTCGTTCAGCGGCCGGTCCTCGTCACGCAGTGCAACCGCCGCGGACGTGAGGAGTGCTCGCTCCTGCCTCCGATCGGGTCGCCTTGCCACCCGGTCGAGCAGCTGCGCGCCGATCTCGAGGTCGTTCGCGAGATCGCCGGGCCCCTGTCCCGCCGCGATCTTCACCTCGACGGCGTGGTTCCAGGTGCCCCAGGGGTCACTCCACGCGTCGATCCGGAACGTCCACGCGCCCTCGGTGTCGGGCACGATCGTCGCGCCCCACCGGTCGAGGCCGATGCCGACCTCGTGCATTCTCGTCTGGCGGGCGACCCGGTCGTCCGGTCCGCGCCACGTGACTGTCGCGGCGAGCTTGTCGTGCCCCTCGCGCCAGACCGTCGCCTGGACCGGAACGTGTTCTCCCACAACGGCTTTCGCTGGATATCTACCAGCGGAGACCACCGGGGAGACATCGTCGATACCGAGCCGTCCACTCATCGGCAGCGCCCTTCCGCCGTGTCGGTCCGCGTCGCTCACAATCCTGCCTTGCTCGATCAAGGCGCCTGTCAGCGGGTTACCCCTTGTAGATCCGTACCCAACCGATGCCGATCGCACACCTTGACCACACCGCGTGTCCAGGGCCAGTAGCCACCATGTGGGCACTCCCGTCCTCTCGATTGGACCGATCGCGAGGTACTACCCGCGCTTCACGGCCCCGTTGGGTACCGTCCGCGCGTGAACAACAGGCTTGGCGACCGCTACGTCCTGCTCGACCAGCTCGGCGCCGGGGCGATGGGCGTCGTGTGGCGCGCACGCGACGAGCTCCTGCACCGGGACGTCGCGGTCAAGCAGCTGCTCCTGAACGACGTGCAGGCGCACGAGGTCCAGGAGGCCATTCAACGCGCGATGCGTGAAGCTCGCATTGCCGCGCGGTTGCAGCACCCGAACGCGATCGGCGTGTTCGACGTCGTGGTCGACAACGGCAAGCCGTGCCTGGTCATGGAGTACCTGCCGTCCCGCAACCTCTCCGCGATCCTCGACGAGCGCGGGCCGATGCCCCCGGTCGAGGCGGCCAGGATCGGCTCGCTGGCCGCCGGTGCGCTGGCCGCCGCGCACGCCGCCGGGATCGTCCACCGCGACATCAAGCCGGGCAACGTCCTCATTGGACGGGACGGCGCGGTCAAGATCACCGACTTCGGCATCTCGCGGGCGCTGGGCGACGTGGCGGTGACCAAGACCGGCATGCTCGCGGGCACGCCCGCCTACCTCGCGCCGGAGCTCGCCCGCGGCGCCGAGCCCGCGCCGCCGTCGGACGTGTTCTCGCTCGGCGCGACGATCTACGCGATGACCGAGGGCGAGCCGCCGTTCGGGCGCAGCACCAACGACCTCGGCCTGCTCTACAAGGTCGCGCGCGGCGAGACCCGCCCGCCGATGCGGTCGGGCCCGCTCACGCCCCTGCTCGTGCGGCTGCTCGCCAACGAGCCGTCGCAGCGGCCGACCGCGGCCCAGGCGGCCGAGGAGCTCAAGGCGATCGCGGCCGGCCACGTCGTGCCCGCCACCGCCGTGATCCCGCCGCGCCCGATGACGCCGCCGGCGGGCACCGCCGTGATGCCGTCCTCCGGTCCCGGCACCCAGACCGCGCGCCCGATGCCGCCGCAGGGGCCGCGCACCCGGCCGCCCGCGCCGCCGCGCGAACCCGAGTACGAGTACGAGCCCGAACCGGAGCCGAAGAAGAACCGGGGTCTGGTCATCGCCGCCGCGGTCCTCGCGGTGCTGCTGGTCGCGGGCCTGGCGTACGCGCTCATCCAGGGCATGGGCAAGAAGGACCACACCGCCGCTCCCAGCACCTCGACGTCGAAGACGCCCTCGCAGACCCAGTCCACCGTCGCCCGCCCGACCACGACCACCCCGCAACCGACGACCGAGAAGCCGACGTCGTCGCAGGGCTACCCGAGCCAGACGTCGGCGCCACCCGCGACCAAGTTCACGAAAGCCCAGGTCGCGCAGTTCGTGCAGCAGCACTACGCGAAGCTGCCGCAGAACGTCAAAGCGGCCCTCGCGGACTGGGACCCGGAGAACGCGCCGAGCGAGAGCTCCGAGAAGGCGTACTGGGGCGACTACTCCAAGGTCGCGATCAAGGGAAGCCCGCTGGTCACGTCGTCCGACGACGGCACCTTCCAGGTCACGACGGCCCTGCAGCTGACCGGGACGGACAACAAGACCACCACCGAGGAGCACACGCTCAAGATCTCCGGCAAGGGCGAGAAGCTGCTCATCACCGAGGAGAACCGGGGCTGAGCCCGAACCCGTATCGGCTGCTCACGGCCCGTCCCCGTCTTGACCGGTTCTGCAAGTCGTTGCAGGTGTGAGCGGGAACGTTGTCAGGCGTGCGGGGGTGGCAGGTAAGTTGCCTCGTCATGCGAGCACTTCGCCGGTTCACCGTCCGAGCCAGTCTGCCGGAGCCCCTGTCCGCGCTGAGCACGCTCGCCACCAACCTGCGCTGGACGTGGCATCCGCCGACGCAGGAACTCTTCGCCTCGATCGACTCACGCGTCTGGTCCGAGGTCGGTGGCGACCCGCTGCGCCTGCTCTCCGTCGTCGACGCCGGAAAGCTGGAGGCCCTCGCGAGAGACGAGCAGTTCCTGCTCAAGCTGCACGCTCTCGCGTCCGATCTCGAACGCTACGTCGAGGGGCCGCGGTGGTACCAGCGGCGCCAGGACGAGATCGCCCAGCGCCGTGAGCACGGTGCCACCAACGACAACCCGTTGCCGACGAGCGTCGCCTACTTCTCGATGGAGTTCGGCGTGCACGAGGCGCTGCCGAACTACTCCGGCGGCCTCGGCATCCTCGCCGGCGACCACCTCAAGGCCGCGTCCGACCTGGGCGTTCCGCTGATCGCGGTCGGTCTGCTCTACCGGTCCGGGTACTTCCGGCAGTCGCTGTCGCTCGACGGCTGGCAGCAGGAGCACTACCCGTCGCTCGACCCGCGCGGGCTGCCGCTGGAGCTGCTCACCGAGCCGTCCGGGCTGCCGCTGCTCGTGCACGTGGCGATGCCGGGCGACCGGATGCTGCGCGCCAAGATCTGGCGGGCGCAGGTCGGCCGGGTGCCTCTGCTGCTGCTCGACTCCGACGTGGAGCAGAACGACGAGGACCTGCGCGGTGTCACCGACCGGCTCTACGGCGGCGACCAGAACCACCGCATCCGCCAGGAGATCCTCGCGGGCATCGGCGGCGTGCGGGCCGTCCGCACGTTCTGCGAGCTCACCGGGCACCCGCAGCCGGAGGTCTTCCACACCAACGAGGGCCACGCGGGCTTCCTCGGCCTGGAGCGGATCCGCGAGTACATCACCAACGACGGCCTCGACTTCGACCAGGCGCTGACCGCCGCCCGTGCCGGTGCCGTGTTCACCACCCACACGCCGGTGCCCGCCGGCATCGACCGGTTCCCGGTCGACCTGGTCCAGCACTACTTCGGGTCAGAGCAGCTCGTGCCCGGCGTGAACACCCAGCGCATCCTCGCGCTCGGCGCCGAGGACAACCCCGGCATGTTCAACATGGCCCACATGGGCCTGCGGCTCGCCCAGCGCGCGAACGGTGTGTCCAAACTGCACGGTGAGGTCAGCCGGGACATGTTCCGCGGCCTCTGGCCGGGGTTCGACGCCACCGAGGTGCCGATCGGGTCGGTCACCAACGGCGTGCACGGGCCGACGTGGGCCGCGACCGAGATGAGCAAGCTGCTCGGCGCGTCCGAAGCGGACAACCACAACTCGAGCCTCGGGCTCGGCGCGTTCCAGCCGGTCACCGACGCGGGCCTGTGGGAGCTGCGCACCACCCTGCGCGGCCGCCTGGTCACCGAGGTCCGCAGGCGCCTGCGCGAGTCGTGGCTGCAGCGCGGCGCGTCGGCGCTGGAGCTGGGCTGGACCGACTCGGTGTTCGACCCGGCCGTGCTGACCGTCGGTTTCGCCCGCCGCGTGCCGACCTACAAGCGCCTCACGCTGATGCTGCGCGACCCGGAGCGGCTGCGGTCGTTGCTGCTGCACCCGGAACGGCCGGTCCAGCTGGTCGTGGCGGGCAAGTCGCACCCGGCCGACGACGGCGGCAAGGCGCTGATCCAGCAGATCGTGCGCTACGCCGACGACGCGGGCGTGCGGCACCGGATCGTGTTCCTGCCCGACTACGACATGTCCATGGCCCGGTACCTGTACTGGGGCTGCGACGTGTGGCTGAACAACCCGATGCGCCCGTTGGAGGCGTGCGGCACGTCCGGCATGAAGGCGGCGTTGAACGGCGGCCTCAACCTGTCCATTCGCGACGGTTGGTGGGACGAGCTCTACGACGGCTCGAACGGCTGGGCCATCCCGACCGCGGACGGCGTCAACGACCCGATCCGCCGGGACGACCTCGAGGCCAACGCGCTGTACGAGCTGCTCGGCTCGCAGGTCGCGCCGCTGTTCTACGACCGGGGCGAGGACGGCGTGCCGACCCGCTGGATGTCGATGGTCCGGCACACGCTGGCCTCGCTCGGACCGGTCGTGCAGGCGTCGCGCATGGTCCGCGAGTACGTGGAGACCTACTACGCACCGGCCGCCGCGTCCGCGCAGAACGTCGTCGGTGACGGCTTCCGCGGCGCGAAGGAGCTGTCGTCGTACCGCCACCGGCTGCGCGCCTCGTGGACGCGGGTGCGGGTGCTCGACAGCGACCTGGTGCTCGGCGGTTCGTCGGTGCCGGTGCTGGGCGCGCCGGTCACCGTGCGGGCGCGGGTCGAGCTGGCCGGGCTGGAGCCGTCCGAAGTGGACGTCCAGGTCGTGCTCGGCAAGGTGTCGAACGACTCCGACGAGCTCAAGGACGTCGTCACGGCGCCGATGACCTACACGGGCAACGGCAACTACGAGGCCGAGGTGCCGCTGCCGCACGCGGGCGCGCTCGGCTACACCGTGCGGGTGCTGCCCAGGCACGGTCTGCTGGCGTCCCCGGCCGAACTCGGCAGGGTCGTCCTGGCCAGCTGACCAGGGCTTAGATCAACACAGGGCATCCAGTTCGTCGTCGAACGACGAGCTGGATGCCCTGATGTGTTCGTCTTCTTTGTTTCCTGTTCACTGCTCGTGACCTGACGCAGGCGTGTGTTCGATTCAGGACCCTTCCCTCATTCGAATGAGGGGTTTTACGAGTGGGTGAATTCGCGATCTCCGCTGGTAGGGGTCGGTGAGCGGGCATACGCTCTGTCGCATGGAATGAACCGCACCAGAATTCCTGTGATGGCATTCCCGGCGCGGCTCCAGTGAATTGCGCATTGAGGAAGAAGGTAGCCGTGAAGAAAACGATTACCGCGCTCTCGCTCGTTGCAGCTCTGTTCACCGCCTCAACCATCCCGGCTGCCAGTGCGACGCCTGCCGCGCCAGAACTCCCAGCCGCCTGCGCCGGGATCGTGACGGATCTCGCCGGGAAGCTCACGAAAGTCGTCAGCAGCCTGTTGCCACTTCCGAACGTCGGCGCGGTGACACCGTTGATCGGTGACCTGCTCGGCCTGGTGACAGCACTGCAGAGCTCCGGGTGTCTGCCGGCGGTGCCCACGAGCGGCCTGCCGGTGCCGGTTCCGGTGAAGGGCGTCGAGTACGCCGGTCCCGTCGACCAGTGCCTGCCGGTCGTGCTGAACCTGATCTCGTCCATCGCGGGACTCGGCGGCACGATCCTGGGCGCGGCCAGTGGCGGTCTGCCGGACGTCGGAAAGATCACCGGGATCCTGACGACGTTGCTGAAGACCGTCACCGACCTGTTGAGCAAGTGCGGCCTACCGGCTCCGCCCGGCGGTCTGCCGGCGCTGCCCGGCCTGCCGCTGCCGGTCGAGCACAGCTGATCCGCACGCGGGGTGGGAAAGGGCTCGTCACCGGTCTCGGTGACGAGCCCTTTCCCGTGTGCATTCCGTAGTATTCCGAGCAGTGCGGAATACGGGTGACCACCTGCGGCATCACCCGTTTGTCGCAGTTCAAGCGCTTTTCGGAACTGCACACAATGGTGCGACCGATTCGTTTTTGCTCGGACGGTGTGGTTAATCTGCGATTGCTCGATCCGCTGCTCGCAGAACGGAATTTCGCAGATGATCAAGAAAGCAATCGTCCTCGGTGCCGCAGTCGCAGGCATGGGCCTGTTCGCGGCCACGGCACAGGCCGCTCCCACCCAGAGCCGGGACGTGCTGGACACGCAGCTGGTGGGCCCCATCACGATCACCGCGCTGTCGCACAACCCGTGGACGTCCGGCAACGGCAACGTCACCGGATCGGGCAACATCGGAGGCAACGGCAACAACGTCGGAAACAACAACAACGGAGGTAACGGCAACAGCAATGGTGGCGGCGGCAACAACGTCGGTGCGGGCAACTCGGGCGGGAACGGCAACAATTCGCCCGCCTTCCCCGGCTGACCCCCACGTCTGATGGGTTACGCGGGAGCTTTCGTACTCTCGTGCAGCACGCGGGGGCCCGCGTTCCCTGCCGGCCAGGGGTTAGGTGATCTCCAGACGGGCGCGGGTCGCCGCCACCCGCGGACTCCAGCCCGCGAGCTCGTGCGCTTCGGCCACGAGCTCGCGGGCCTTCGCGTTGTTGCCGTCCGCCATCCACGCCCGCGCGACCGTGATCAGGTCGTCGGCCCTGCCCAGCGCGTTCTCGCTCGACTCCGCCGCCCAGCCTCCGAGCTGCCTCGCCCTGGCGTAGTCGCCCTCGATCAGCGCCAAGACCGCCAGCGTCCCGTTCGACCGGTGCTTCGGATAACCGGCCTCGTAGGCGTTGTTCAGCATGCTGCGGGCCGTCTCCAGCCCGACCTCGCGGGGAAACTGCCCGGCCTCGACCGCCAGCGCGGCGATCCCGGCGGTGGTGGCCATGACGAACGCCAGCTCACGCGTGCCGAGGTCCTGCCGCCCGCTCAGGCCGATCACCGTCTGCAGCGCGTCGAGGTACCGCTCGCGGGCGCACTCCGTCACGACCTTGAGCCCGACGACGGTGAGCAGGTCCGCGTGATCGGGCACCAGCTCGTCGTGGATCCGTTCGGCCTCGTCGAGGTCACCGCGGTGGTAGGCGTCCATGCCGGCCAGCACCCGCGGCCGCGCCTCCAGCTCGGCGAGCCGGCGTCCGGACAGCCTCGGCAGCGTGAACACGAACCAGCCCAGGCTGGTGTGCCCCGGCTGCTCCACCGGCACGAGCTGCAGCAGGAGGCAGGCCGTGGCGGCCAGGGCCAGTCCCTTGCCGAACGCCGTCCCCGCCGCGAGCCAGCAGGCCGCCGCGATCGCCGCGCAGAAGACGATCGACAACGCTCCTGTGAGGACGGTCCGCCTGCGCACGCCAGGCCTCAGCCCGGTGATGCCGATCGTGGCGAGCACCGGGATGGTCCGCAGCACGATCCGCCGGTGCGTCCTCGTCCACGACTTGAGCTCGCCGCCGAGGCCGATGATCACGTGGGTGATCCGGAGTCCGAAGAGGACGGCGCCGAGCGCGAGTCCCGCCTGGACCGCGGTCAGTTCGAGCAACAGGCCGGCGAACGCGCCCGCCAGGCCGACGAGGAAGTCCGAGAGGGTCCAGGCGATCGTGCCGGCCACCACCAGGGCCGTCACGACCCAGCGCACCACTGTCACGATCTCCAGACGCTACCGGCGCGACACCGGTTCCACGTGCGGATCAGACAACCGCCTGCGAGCCGCCCTCCCTGATCGGCAGGCCCGCCGCGCGCCAGCCCCGGTAGCCGCCGACGAGATCGGTGGCGTTCGGCAGCCCGATCCGCTGCAGGTCCCGCGCGGCCAGCGACGACGCCCAGCCCTCGTTGCACACGACGACCACGGTCGTGTCGGCGGTGAAACCGGGCAGCCGCCAGTCGCCGACGGGGTCGAGCCGCCACTCCAGCACGATCCGCTCGACCACGACGGAGTTCTCGATCTCGCCCTCGGCCAGCCGGTTGTGGATCGGCCGGATGTCGACGATCAGCGCGTCCTCGCGCTGGTGCAGCTCGTGCGGTTCGAGGCGCTTCAGGTGCGAGCGCGCCTCTTCGAGGATGGTGTCGACGGCGCTCACGGGCCCTCCTGGTCGGCCAGCTGACGCAGCTCGGACAGCGGGAGGCGCTGGGCCGGCAGCGGCGGGATCGAGTCGGGGATGTCGAGCAGGGAGGCGTACTCGCGGGTCGGCACGAGCGGCGGCGAGTAGGCGTGCACGCTCGCGGCCGGGGCGTCGAACGGGTTCGTCACCTGGTGCGCGCGGCCGGAGCCGAAGCCGACCGCCTCGCCGGTGGTGCGGACCGCCGTGCGGATCGGTCCGGCCGGGTAGCGGTAGTCCTCGTTCAGCGCGCCGGTCAGCACGGTGAACGAGCCCGCGGAACCGCCGTGGTCGTGCGGCTCGGTGCCCTGGCCAGGCAGCCACGACAGCAGCCACAGCTCCACGCCCTCGGTCAGGCCGAGCCGCGCCCACCAGCGGCGTTCGGTCGAGTATTCGAGGACGGACAGCAGGCCCGCGGTCAGCTCGCTTGCCACGAACGAGGTCAGGTCGCGCAGTTCGCGCGGCGTCCACAGGGATCGGGACGGGTGGATCACGTCACGCAGCAACTGGCTGTCCAGCGCCGGGTGCAGGTCGTACGCAGAGATGGTCGAAGTCACCGGTTCGCTCCTGATAGCACCGTCAAGGGGTAGCGATCAAGACGCGACGCAGCGGCTCAGCGCGCGCGTCGCGTCGAGCTACACCCGCACGACGCCACGAGCACGAGGTCGATCGTGCGGTCGGACCAGAAGAAGAGGACCGGCACGCGGCCGATGGTGCCAGACCGTCTCGGAACGTGGCTAGAGCGTCCACACCCTGGTCTGTGGTCTTCACCAAACCTTGCGACCGGCCGGCTCCGGACCGTAGTCAGGTGGTCATGGAGCTCAGTCGCCGAAAGGCGCTCGCACTCGGTGCCGCCGCAGCCCTGCTGCCCACGGGCACCGCCCACGCGGCCACCGCGCCCGCGATCTTCTACTCACCGCACCAGGACGACGAGTCGCTGGCGATGGCCGGGTCGATCCGCGAGCACGAGGAAGCCGGACGTCAGGTGATCCTCGTGCTGCTCACCAGAGGTGAGAACGGCGGGTTGCTCGACATCATGAACGGCACCGCGGACTGTCCGTTGGGGCAGGATTGCCCCGGCGGTGGTTCACACAGCTTCGGTCTCGTGCAGGACGACATCGTCCGCGGCCGCACCGCCGAGTTCAAGGCCGCCGCCGGGCGTCTCGGCGTCGACCGGGTGGTGGTGCGGGACCGGCCGGACTCCGCGTGGACCGACTACGCGGGGTTCGTGCGGGAGGTCCGCGACACGATCCTGGAGTTCGAGGCCCGGTACCCCGGCGCGTCGCACAAGCTCGTCGACGGCTGTCGCGACGTGATCTACGGGTCGGACCCCGACGAGCCGAACCTGACGCACAAGGCGTGCCGTGAGGCGGCGCAGGGGTTGGAAGGTCAGATCGCGGACTTCCGCTACTACTGGGTCTACGGCTACACGTACCCGCAGGAGCTGCGCACGGCCGATTACGTGCTTCCGTTGAGCGACAAGCAGTTCGCGCGCAAGAAGCAGGCGCTGGCCGAGTACCGCCGCTGGGACCCGAAGCACGGCAGGTACGCGCTCGGGTACCACAGCGTCGGCAAGCTGATGATGGACCCGGCGGCGGCGGATCCGCACGAGTACATCGACCTTCCCGCTAGCTGATCTCGCGGTAGTAGTAGGGGAACGGGTCGTTCGGGAGGTGCACCGGGATCGCGCCGCGCAGCTTGGCGTCGAGCTCGGTGCGCACCCGCCACTGGCCGTTGGGCTTCAGCACGGCCACGCCCTGCCACGGGAAGACGTTCGTGAACTTGTTGACCAGGTGGAAGCCCCACTGGCCGGGTTTCGGGTGGACGGTGCCGCGGATCGAGTGCGGGTAGTAGCGCGGCACCATGTTCATGACGCGCAACGTGTAGAGCGTCAGCGTGAAGCGCAACGCGTACTCGTCGGCGCGCTTGAGGATGTGGTCGCCCACCGCGCGCATCTCCGCCGCCGCCTCGGCGACGTCCTCGCCCGCGACCGTGCGTGAGAGCACCTGACTGAGCAGATGCACGGCCTCGGCGTGCGTGTTCATGTTCGCCGTGAGGTTGCGGACGAGGTACTTGCGGTGTGCGTCGTCGGTGTTGTCCTCCCACCACTTGCGCACCTTCGGTTCGAGGCGTGCCTTCACGTCGTCGAACTCGTCCTGCACCGATGCCACGACATCGTCGAGCATGTCGACCATCGTGATCGTCTTCTCGGCGTCGAGGTCGCGGATCATCTGCTCGGCGTCGGCGCGGTAGCAGCGCGCCTCGTGGTCGCTCACGCCGAACAACGGGCCGTAGATCATGCCGTCGCTGATCACGTGCATGACCGCGCCGGGCTCGTGCACGAGGCTGATCGCGTGGCTCAGCTCGATCAGCCGCTGCAGGTTCAGCAGCTCGGCCATGTCGGGGGACCGGCGTCGGACCTTCACCGGGTTCGGGATCTTGAACGGGTACGACGGCAGCGTCACCGGGATCGGCGTGCCCTGCTCGACGTGCAGGCGCAGGGTGTCCTGCCACAGCTCCCAGTTCTCCTGGAAGCGGGTCTTCTCGACGCTGCCCGCCCGGTAGCGGCCGCTCGCCATGAGCTCGAAGATCCGCCGTGCCGGGTCGTCGACCCTGGCGAGCTTCGGGCCGAGCTTGTCGACGAACGTCTCGGCCTCCAGCAGCGCGGTCGTCCGGATCGCCGCGTGGTCAATTGACTCGACGACCTCGGGTTCCGGTTCTTCGGCGCCGAGCGCCGCCACTTCGCCGCGCACGGCTTCCGTCGGACTCAGCATCACGAACCACGGGTCGACGGTTTCCGCGTCGAGCGTGGCGGTGGTTGTTTCGCTGGGCACGGCGTGCTCCCTCGTGGTGACCGAATTCGGACTGGGACGCGGCGGAGTCGTTGCTATTCTCGGCATTGACCTCCGCTGCCGCCAAGAGGTGAAAAAACGCCACGGAGGAGGGTTTTCGGCCAATGCACCGCGTTGTTGTCTACGTGCCCGAGGGGGTTGTCCTGCTGGCGCTCGGCATCGTGTCCTGCGCATTCGAGGACGAGCTCGGCGACAACTCAGTCCGCTACCAATTGAGATATGCGTCTCGAAATGGGCGGAATGTGTCCACCTCGCACCGGCTGGTCGTCGAGACGCACGGTGGGCTGGAACTCCTCGACCACGCCGACACCGTCGTCGTACCCGGATTCACCAGCGTCAACCGGGCGGTTCCCGGCGAAGTCGTCGGCGCACTGCGGGCCGCGTGGCTGTCGGGGGTGCGTCTCGTCGGGTTCGGCACGGGTGCCTTCGTGCTGGCAGAGTCCGGTGTGCTGACCGACGGCTCAGCCGCGATCGCTCCTGAGTGGTCCGACGTGTTCGCCCGCAGGTTCCCGCAGGTCGACGTGGCGTCCGGTGCGCCCCACATCGAGTGGAGGGGTGCGTTCACGTCGAGTGACACGGCGGGAACCGTCGCCCTCCTGCGACATCTCATTCGGCGTGATGCGGCCGGTGAATCGGACAGTCTCGCCTCGTTGCGCGAATGGATGGTGGACAACCTGGAATCGCCGTTGCCGCTCAGTGAACTCGCGGAACGTGCGCAACTCTCACAACGCACGCTGATCCGAAGATTCCGTGCCGAAACGGGCCTGTCTCCCGGCCAGTGGGTCCTCGCCCGGCGCATCGACGCGGCGAAGACCTTGCTCGAAACGACGGACCAGACCGTCGAGCGAATAGCCCGGTCCGTCGGGTTCAGTGCCGCGAGCGCACTGCGCAATCATTTCAAGAAGATGACCGGGGTCACACCCGCGAATTACCGCGAGGTGTCCCGCAAACTCGGCAGGCACCTGCGTTCGGTCGACCGCCGGTCACCGCGGCACGCGTAGCAACAACAGCGAACGCGCCTCCAGCGTCACCTTCGCCCTCGGCAGCACGGCGGCGGGCTCCGCGGGTGAGCCGTCCAGCGTCGTCGTGTCGAGGAACGGCTCGTACGACGGCCCGTACCGCTCGTGCGGCAGCGTCACCGTGATGGGGTCCGCCCCGGCGTGCATGAGCAACAGCCACGAGTCGTCCGACACCAGCTCGCCGTCCCGCGTGCGCGACAGGCAGTTCGAGCCGTCGATGAACATGCCGAGCGTGCGCCGGCCCTCGTCGAACCAGTCGGTCTCGGCCATCTCCTGCCCGTCCGGCCGGAACCACACCAGGTCCGGGTTGCCGCTGGGCGTCGTCCGTCCCTCGAAGAACTCGGGCTGCCGCAGCGCGGGCGAGCTGGCCCGCAGGTCGATCAGCCGCTGGGTGAACCCGAGCAGCGCCTTGCTCGCGTCCGACTCCGTCCAGTCCACCCACGACACCGGCCCGTCGAGGCAGTACGGGTTGTTGTTGCCGTGCTGCGTGCGCCACATCTCGTCGCCCGCCACCATCATCGGCGTGCCGGTCGACAACAGCAGCGTCGCGAGCAGGTTGCGCGTCTGCTTCGCGCGGAGCCGGAGGACGTCCGGGTCCGTCGTCTCGCCTTCGGCCCCGCAGTTCCACGACCGGTTGTCGTTGGTGCCGTCGCGGTTCTCCTCGCCGTTGTCCTCGTTGTGCTTGTCGTTGTAGGACACCAGGTCCCGCAGCGTGAACCCGTCGTGCGCGGTGATGAAGTTGATCGACTGCCACGGCCGGCGCAGGTCGTCCGCGTAGAGGTCGCTCGACCCGGACAGCCGGTACGCCAGGTCGCGCACCGACGTGTGGCCGCGCCAGAAGTCCCTGACCGTGTCCCGGTACCGGCCGTTCCACTCGGCCCACTGCACCCCGAAGTCGCCGACGCGGTACCCGTCGCCGGTCGCGTCCCACGGCTCCGCGATCAGCTTCGCCCGGCACAGCACCGGGTCCGTCGTGATGGCGGTGAGCAGAGCGCTGTCCCGGTCGAAGAACCCGCCGCCGGGCCGGCCCATCGTGGACGCCAGGTCGAACCGGAAGCCGTCCACGCCCATCTCGTCGGCCCAGTACCGCAACGAGTCCGTCACCAGCCGCACGACCTGCGGCGACCCGGCGTCCAGCGTGTTGCCGCACCCGGTGATGTCCACCGTGCTGCCACCGCCCGCGTGCAGGTAGTAGCCGGGTGCGTCGAACCCGCGGAAGCAGATCGTCGGCCCGCCCGGCCCGCCCTCGCACGTGTGGTTGTAGACGACGTCGATCAGCACCTCGATGCCCGCGGCGTGCAGCGCCGCCACCATCGTCCGGAACTCCTGGATCTCCCGGCCCGGCTCACTCGCGTACGCCGCGTGCGGCGCGAAGTACCCCAGCGGCGAGTACCCCCAGTAGTTGCTCGCGCGCCTGCTGATCAGCGACGGCTCGTCCTGGAACGCCTGCACCGGCAGCAGCTCCACCGTCGTGACCCCGAGCCGCGTGAGGTGCTCGATCGCCGCCGGGTGCGCCAGCCCGAGGTACGTGCCCCGCAGCTTCTCCGGGATGTCGGGATGCCTCTTCGTGAACCCCTTCACGTGCAGCTCGTAGATGACGGCTTCCTCGAACGGCACCTCGGGCTTGACCCCGGTGTCCGCCCCGCCCGGCGAGCTGACGACGGAGAGCGGCACCGACCCCAGCGAGTCGACCGCCGACGGCGCCCCGTGCATCGGGTCGCCGACGTACCCGAGCGCGGCCTCCAGGTCCGTGATGCTCCCGGTGATCTGCCGCGCGTACGGGTCCACCAGCAGCTTCGCGGGGTTGCACCGCAGCCCGCGCCCCGCGTCGTACGGCCCGTGCACCCGGAACCCGTACCGCTGCCCCGGCGTGACGCCCGGGACGAGCCCGTGCCACACGCCGAACGTCCGCTCGGTCAGCTCGACCCGCTTCTCCGTCCCGTCGTCGTTGATCAGGCAGACCTCGACGGCATCGGCGACGTGCGACGTCACCGCGAACCGGACACCGCCCGCCTCGGCGTGCGCCCCCAGCGGGAACGGACGGCCTGCCAGCACCTCGGACTCCGGTCGCGTAGCCATACCTCCGATCTTGGCATCCGGCACCGACAAAAAACTTGAGAGTTCACACCGGCGGCGCAGCCGGAAGTGCACGCGGGGAGCTTTCGTGCACTCCTGGCGCACGCAGCGTCCCCGCGTGTTCTCCGCAGCAGGCCGCGGTGTACCCCGATGGAGGGGCCGGGGTGAGGCGTTGGGAAGAATGCGGGGCGTGGCGGACGTCGACGTGACAGATCTGGTCGTGCACATGGCGGGCGTGTCGGTCCGCCGAGGGAAGAACACGCTGGTCGGCAACATCGACTGGAGCGTGGAACTGGACGAGCGCTGGGTCGTGCTGGGCCCGAACGGCGCCGGCAAGACCACCCTTCTGCGCTTGGCGAGCGCCGAGCTGCACCCGACCAGGGGCAAGGTCCACCTGCTGGGCGAGCGCCTGGGCAAGACCGACGTGCAGGAGCTCAAGCCCCGGATCGGCCTGTGCTCGGCGGCGCTGAACGGCCGCGTCCCGGCCGACGAGAAGGTCGTCGACCTCGTCGTCTCCGCCGGCTACGCGGTGCTGGGCCGGTGGCGCGAGGAGTACGGCAAGCTCGACACCGACCGCGCCCGCGAGCTGCTCGGCACGCTCGGCATCGAGCACCTGGCCGACCGCCTCTACGGCACGCTCAGCGAGGGCGAGCGCAAGCGCACCCTGATCGCCCGCGCGCTGATGACCGACCCGGAGATGCTGCTGCTCGACGAGCCCGCCGCCGGGCTCGACCTGGGCGGACGCGAGGACCTGGTGGCCAAGCTGTCCGAACTGGCGCTGGACCCGGACGCGCCCGCGATGGTGCTGGTGACGCACCACGTCGAGGAGATCCCGCCCGGCTTCACGCACGCGCTGCTGCTGCGTGAGGGCTCGGTCGTCGCTCAGGGCCTGCTCGAGGACACCCTCACCGAGGAGAACCTCTCGAAGACGTTCGGTCAGGACCTGGAACTGCAACGCTCCGGTGACCGCTTCTTCGCCCGGCGCAAGGTCTGACAAGCTACCGCCGGGTAACGTGACATCGCCGTCGCGAGAAACAAGGAGGACCGCGCGTGGCTGAGTTCGTGAGGCTCGAGGTCGAGGACGGGATCGGCACGATCCGGCTGGACCGGCCGCCGATGAACGCCCTGAACCGGCAGGTGCAGACCGAGCTCCAGGCCGCCGCCAAGGAGGCTGCCGAGCGTTCGGACGTCTACGCGGTCATCGTCTACGGCGGTGAGAAGGTCTTCGCGGCCGGCGCCGACGTCAAGGAGTTCGCGCAGATCTCCCACGCCGAGATGACGCTGCGGGCCAAGGGCCTGTCGGACGCCCTCGGCGCACTCGCCTCGGTGCCGAAGCCGACCGTCGCCGCTCTGACCGGCTACGCGCTGGGTGGCGGGTTCGAGGTCGCGCTGGGCTGCGACCGCCGCATCGCCGGTGACAACGTCAAGGTCGGCCAGCCCGAGATCCTGCTCGGCCTGATCCCCGGCGGTGGCGGCACGCAGCGCCTCGCCCGGCTGATCGGTCCGTCGAAGACCAAGGACCTGCTCTACACCGGCCGGTTCGTCGGCGCCCAGGAGGCGCTGGAGATCGGCATGGTCGACGAGGTCGTCGCACCGGACGACGTGTACGCGGCGGCGGTGCGGTGGGCCAAGCAGTTCGTCAACGGGCCGGTCCTGGCGCTGGCCGCGACCAAGGCCGCCGTCGACGGTGGCCTCGACACCGACCTGGAGTCGGGGCTCAAGTTGGAGAGCCACCTCTTCGCGGCCCTGTTCGCGACGGAGGACAAGAAGGCGGGCGTCCAGTCGTTCATCGAGAACGGGCCCGGGAAGGCGAAGTTCAGTGGCAACTGATCCGGCACCCAACCCGCACGCGACCGCGGAAGAGGTCGAGGCGGCGTACAAGGACACCAAGCTCGCGCAGGTGCTCTACCACGACTGGGAAGCGGGCACGTACGACGAGAAGTGGTCGATCTCGTACGACGACCGCTGCATCACCTACGCGACGGACCGCTTCCGCGCCGCCGCCGGTGACGTCGGCCCGTACGAGCACGCGCTGGAACTGGGCTGCGGCACGGGTTTCTTCCTGCTGAACCTCATGCAGGGCGACGTGATCAAGAAGGGCTCGGTCACCGACCTCTCGCCCGGCATGGTCGAGGTCGCGCTGCGCAACGCCGAGCACCTCGGGCTCGACGTCGACGGCAGGGTGGCCGACGCCGAGCGGATCCCGTACGACGACAACACGTTCGACCTCGTCGTCGGCCACGCGGTGCTGCACCACATCCCGGATGTGGAGCAGGCGATGCGCGAGGTGCTCCGCGTGCTGAAGCCCGGTGGCAAGTTCGTGTTCGCGGGCGACCCGACGAACATCGGCAACTTCTACGCCCGCAAGCTCGGCCAGGCGACGTGGTGGCTGACCACCAACATCACCAAGGCCGTGCCGGCTCTCGGCGGGTGGCGCCGTCCGCAGGAGGAACTCGACGAGTCCTCTCGTGCCGCTGCTCTCGAAGCCGTCGTCGACCTGCACACGTTCGACCCGGACCAGCTGGAGGCGACGGCTCGCCGTGCCGGGGCGGTCGGGGTGCGCGCGGTGACCGACGAGCTCTCGGCCGCGTTGTTCGGCTGGCCGGTGCGCACGTTCGAGGCCGCCGTGCCGCGCGAGAAGCTGGGCTTCGGCTGGGCGATGTTCGCCTACCGCACCTGGCAGAACCTCTCGTGGGTCGACCAGAACGTCCTCGCGAAGGTCCTGCCGCGCGAGGTGTTCTACAACGTGTCGGTCACCGGCAAGAAGCCGTCCTGAGTTGGGGTACGCGTTCACCTCGTCCGACGTGGCGTTCCTGCGGTCTTCTGCGGGAATCGCCGCTTTGTCCGAGGTGGACGCGTTGCCTTTCACGGACTCCTCCCGGCTGCACGACGTGGGCGTCGCCCGCAAGCTGCTCGGCTCGTCGTTCGCGCCGGTCGTGGAAACCGTGCTGCTGCGCCGTCGTGCGGTGTCCAAACTGGACTCGGCGGCGGACTGGTTCTTCACCGACGACGCGCTCCAGCAGGCCACCGCTTCCGCGGTCGCCCGCCATCGTGCCGCGCGGTTCACCGGTCGGGACGTCCACGACGTCACCTGCTCGATCGGTGCGGACCTGTTCGCCTTGAGCGCCGTCGCTTCCCGGTGCATCGGCTCGGACCTCGACCCGGTCCGGCTCGCCATGGCGCGCCACAACGTTCCTGGCCAGTTGGTCGTCCAGGCGGACGCTCTGCGGCCCGTTTCGCGGGCCACCGCCGTCACCGCGGACCCGGCTCGGCGCGACTCGTCCGGTCGTCGCAAGTGGCATCCCGCTGACTTCGTGCCGCCGCTCGACGAGCTTTCGTCGGTCTACGCCGGCGTCGACCTCGCGGTGAAGTGCGCGCCCGGCATCGACTTCGCGGTCGCGCCGTGGGCCGACGAGATCGAGCTGGTGTCGCTCGACGGTGCCGTCCGCGAGGCCTGCCTGTGGACGCGAGGCCTTGCCACGCCCGGGGTTTCGCGTCGTGCCACCGTGATCCACGGATCTGTTTCGTGGACCGTCACCGACGCCGAGCCCGACGACTGCCCGGTCGGCCCGCCCGGCGAGTGGATCATCGACCCGGACGGCGCGGTCGTGCGCGCCGGTCTGGTGCGGCACTACGCGGCCCGTCACGGCCTTTGGCAGCTCGACGAGCGCATCGCCTACCTGAGCGGTGACACGCCGCCCGCGGGTATCCGCGCGTTCCGCGTGCTGGAACACGGGCACTACACCGAGAAGGCGTTGAAGTCGCTGCTGCGGGCGCGCGGGATCGGCCGGTTGGAGATCCTCGTGCGCGGCCTGGACATCGACCCGAACACGCTGCGCAAACGCCTCAAGCTTGCCGGTCCTGCCGAGGCGACGGTCGTGCTGACCCGCGTCGGTTCAGGACCGCTCTTCCTGCTCTGCCAGGCTGAGCGCACGTAGCGCCAGGTCGAGCCTGGCCTCGTGGTGGCTGGGCCGCAGCCGCTTGCCCTTGGTGAGCGTGGCGATGCCGTGCAGCGTGCTCCAGAAGACCTCGGTGAGGGTCTCCAGATCCCGTTGCCCCGCAACGGGTTCCACCGCGGCGACGAGCTCGCCGAACGCGTCGCGCAACTCGGCGGGCGTGTCGTCGGTGCCGAACGGGATATCTACCTCCTGCACGAACATCGCGTCGTAGAGGGCCGGTCGTTCCCTGGCGAACTCCAGGTACGCCTCCGCCGCGGCCCTGAGCCGTGACTTCCCCTGCGCGGGACGGGCTTTGCGCAGCTGCCGGGCCAGGTCGCCACACCCCTGGATGGCGACCGCGCGCACGATCGCCTCCTTGCCCTTGAAGTGGCTGTACAGCACCGGCTGGCTGTACTCGACCTTCTCGGCGAGCCTGCGCGTGGTGACCGCGTCCCAGCCCTCCGCCTCCGCCAGGTCGCGGGCCGCGTCGATGATCAGTTGATGTCGCTCCGCGCGTTCGCGTTCGCGCCGGTTCTGGATGGTCACGACAGAAAATCTAGCACCGCTAGACATCCGAGCGCGACTACTGCTAGCGTCGCTCCTGTCGCTAGCAATGCTAGAAACTCACGGAGGACATCATGCGGTTGACCACGATCATGGCCTGGCTCGTCGTAGCGGCGGGGTTCACCTTCGGCCTGATGTTCCTGCTCAACGGGCACGGCGCGGCAGCCGGCTTCGGCGTCGTCGACCCGAGCGGCTACTACGTCGTGAAGGGGGTGCGCGACCTCGCGTACGCGCTGACAGCGCTGATCCTGCTGCTGAGGGGGCAGCGGCGAGCGCTGGGCTGGGTCGTCCTGGCCGACTCGATCATCCCGATCGGCGACTGCCTGGCGGTGATCACGAGCGGCGGCTCGGTGGTCACCGCGCTCACGGTGCACGCCTCCGCGGCCGTGCTGGTGCTGATCACCGCCGCGCTGCTGCTCAGGGAGAAAGCGCCCGCACAGCCTGAGCCAGTGCCGAGTCGTTGATCTCGCCGACCAGCAGTCCGGTCAGCACGTGGAACGCCCGGCGCAGCTCGTCGGGATGGGTGGAGAGCACGAGCGTCCCGGCGAACTCGCCGGGATCGCGCAAGTCGTCGAGGCCACGCCCCTGCACCGCGTTGACGCCCTCGCCGAGGCAGCGCAACGACATCACGTGGTCCCGCAGGTGGTTGATCATGTACAGCGCCTGCCACCCGCGCCCGCGCTCGATGGACGACCGCACGTGCAGCCCGTAGAGCCACGCGAGTCCGACGAGCTCGCCCCGATCGGGCTGCTTCGCGTGCGGGATCTCGTTGGCCTCGCCGAAGAGCAGCCGGAACGTCGGCCCGGTCGCCCCGAACTCGGCCGACGGCCAGAACGCGAGATCCACCTGCAGGGTCGACCGCGTCAGGAAGACCCGGAAGAGCACCGACCCGTGCCGCACGTCGAGGTGGCTGACCGCGCCGCGCGCGTACATGAGCGCGGTCCAGTCGGCCACCACCGCGTCCAGTTCGCCCTCGACCGACAACGCGAAGTCGAGGTCGGACCAGCGATCTTCCCGGCCCACGGCGGCCGATCCGGTCAGCGCCGCCCCGATCACGCGCGGGTCGGCCTCTGCGGCGCTGACGAGGTCGCGCCGCACCTGGTCCCGCTCCGAAACGCTGAACACGGCCCCACCCTATTGGCTCCAGCTCGAGGATCGGCGCGAACGAGCTCGAGCTGCCGCCTCGTGGATGAAGGGCGCCTTCATCGACCTCAGGTGGAGGAAGGCGCCCTTCATCCACGGCAATGGTCGCGCTTGGCCGGGCATGGCGAATCCGGGCCGCATCGAACGGGAAGAGTAATGGTTGACATTAATCGGTGTGCGCGCCAGGCTGTGCGCAATCCGTCAATGGCAACAGTGAAGAGGGTTTCATGCGATATGGATTCCGTTCCTCGCGGCGGTGGGTCCTGGGCTCGTTCGTCGCGCTGACGCTGGCGGCGTCGGGCACGACCGCGGCCGGCGCCGCCACGCCTGCTCGTCCGCTGTTGCTGGTGGGTGGGACGTTCGGGCCGGTCAAGTACATGGACGACGCCCTGGCGCACTTCCGCTCCCGGGGCTTCACCGCGTACTCGATGCCGTTGTCCGGCAGACCGCCCGGATCGGTGGACATCAAGGTCTCGGCGCGTGCGGTCTGCGACCGGATCGACGAGATCCGCCGGGAGACCGGTGCGGCGAAGGTCGACGTGGTCGGTCACTCGCAGGGTGCGCTGGCGGTCCGCTACTGCGTCAAGTTCGACGGCGGGCTCAGCACGGTGGGCACGATGATCTCGCTGGGTGGCGTGAACTACGGCACGAACAAAGCCGACATCTGCGCATCCGCCTCATGCGTGCAGATGCGGCCGGGGTCGGCGTTCCTCGACGAGCTGAACAGCGGCGACGACACTCCGGGCAGTGTCGACTACGCCCACCTGTACAGCTACGAGCGCAACGGCGGCATCAACGGTGAGGACATCCCGCTGGCCGACGGCGCGACCAACGTTGCCGCGCAGGACCTGTGCCCGGGGCTGGAGCTCAAACATCGCGACGAGTACGACAGTCCTGTCATGCGCGATCTGATCGTCGACGCCGCGCTCCACCGGGAGCTCACCGCGACGTGCCCGTAGGTACGGTTTGCCGGTGGCCAGTCCATCGACCCGCGACGCCCTGCTCGAGCAGGGTGCCCTGCTGTTCGCCAGGGAGGGCGTCGACCGCGTCTCCGCGCGACAGTTGCACGACGCGATCGGCGCCCGCAACGAGTCCGCGCTGCACTACCACTTCGGTGGGAAGGCGGAGCTGGTGCGGGAAATCCTCCGCCTTCACTTCGCCGCCGTCGAGGCCAGACGGGCGCAGCTCGTCGCCGCGATCGTCGCGGGCGACCGCACGACGGACCTGAGGAGCCTGGTGCACGCGCTCGCCGTCCCCATGGCCGACGACCTGGAAAACCCGCTCGGCAGAGCGCATCTGCGCATCGTCGCGCAGCACAGCCATCCGGCACTGGCCTATCAGGTCTCCTTCCGCGACGAGGCGCCGGCGGGGCAGGCGGTCGCGAGGTGGCTCCGCGAGCTGCTGGCAGGGCTGCCGGACACCGTCCGGGAGGAACGTTTCGCCGCACTGCGCGTGCAGCTCGTCAGTTTGTTCGCCGCGCGCGCACGGCTGCTCGACGACGAGCCGGGCGGGCACGCCCAGAACGAGCTGTTCGTGAACAACCTCATCGACATGCTGGTCGCCGGACTGAGCGCGAGCCCGTCGGCGGAGACGCTGGCCTCCCAAAAAGGTTAATGGATTGCATTAAAGAGTCACATCGTGAGTGGTTGCGGTCGTCCAGGCGACCGCAACCGCTCACGACACGTGTCCACTAACCCACTGCGACGGCGAAGACGTGCAGGTCGGCATCCTCCGGCAGCACGATGCTCGCCAGCGTCTTGCCTTCCGGTGCCGTGTACGTCTTCGTGGCGAAGATGTGCGTCGCCACCTTCTCGCTGCCGCCGCCGGACTGGTTGCGGTACGGCGTGTTGGCGACGATCACGTTGCCGTAGCTCGGTGTCTGGCCACCACCGCCCAGCGTCCAGTCGCTGAAGCCGATGTCGACGTTCGCCGTGGTGCCGTCGGTGAACGTGACCACCGCGGCACGGGTGCGGGCCCCGTTCGCGGCCGCTCCCAGGAACGCGAGCCGCGTGCCGGACAGGGCGAGCGTCTGCTTCGCCGCGGTCGCGTTGTCCGGACGGCCGGGCGGCGACGACGGCCAGGTGAACGTCAGGCCGTCGACCGTGCCGGTGCCGCCGGGTGACAGGCCCGCGGTCGCCAGCGCCTGGCGCGAGTAGCTGTAGCCGCCGCCGTCGAAGTCGCCCTCGCCGTCCGCGTCGTCGGACGCGCCGACGTTGTTCACGGCCGCGAGCATGCTGTCCGCCGGCGCGACCTTCACGATCTGCGGCAGCACGACCGGTTTCGCGGCGCCCTCGACGGTCACCGTGACGGTGATGTCGTAGAAGCCCTGCGCGGTCCCGGCCGCTGCCGTCACCGTGAACTCGGACGGCACCGCACCGGTCGTCGGCGTGAACGTGAGCCCCGCCGGACCGGTGACCGCGTAGGTGGCCTTCGGGTCACCGTCGTAGAGCTTGACCGAGTTGACCTTCGCGGTGACCGACCTGCCCGGCTCGACGACCAGCTGACGCGGCTCGACGACCAGCTGACGCGGCTCGACCGTCAGGTAGTACGGCTGGTCGTGCCTGATCGGCTGCTCGCCCTCGCGGAACGACGGCGGCGCGTCCGACGCGCCCGTGCCCCACGTGGAAGGCGTCTTGCCCAGCACGAAGTCCAGCTTGCCGCCGTGCTCCACGAACGACTCCGGCAACCAGGTCCTGGTGGACGCACGGCCGTTGACCTTCAGCGACTGCACGTACTTCGTGGCGGTGTTCGCGGCCGGCGCGGTGATCGTGATGTCCCTGCCGCCACCGCGGTTGATCTTCACCGACGTGAACAGCGGGCTGCTCAGCACCAGCTCGGCGCGCGACGGCACCTGCGGGTAGAGGCCCATGGCGGTGAAGACGTACCAGGACGACATCGCGCCGAGGTCGTCGTTGCCGGGAATACCGCCCGTGGCGTTCTTCCACAGCGTGTTGATGGTCTCGCGCAACGTCTCCTGCGTCTTCGCGGGCCGGCCGGTGTAGTTGTAGAGCCACGGGACGTTGATCGACGGCTCGTTGTCCAGTTCGGACTTCGCGCCGCCCTTGCCCGTCAACGCCCAGCTGCCGTCCGCGTTGTGGAAGAAGTCGTCGAGCCGTTTGGTGGCGCGCTCACGACCGCCGAGCGCCTCCACGAGGCCGGCGACGTTGTGCGTGACCATCCACGTGTACTGCGCGCTGCTGCCCTCCACGAAACCGTTGCCGGTGTCCGGCGTGAAGTCCCTGACCCACGTGCCGTCGGCGTTGCGGTTGCGGATGTAGCCGCCGGTGGCGTCCGCGACCGGGTCGAAGTTGTTCTGCCACCACTGCGCGCGCTCGGCGAACGTGCGCTGCACGGAACGGTCGCCCACCCGTGCGGCGAGCTGGCTGATCGCGAAGTCCGCCGCGGAGATCTCCAGGGTCTCCGCCGCGCCGCCCCACGCGTTCGACACGGACGGCATGTACTTGTTCTTCAGGTACTTGTCGAGCGACGGCCGCTGCCCGACCGACATCACCGCCCAGCCGTCCTTGCTCAGGTCGGCCTCCGTCGGCACGGTCGCGGCCTTGACCAGGCTCCGCAGCGACGACCTGATGTCGTACCTGTCGCCGCCGAACGCCGCGATCGCCGCCAGCGCGATGGGCGCGGGGTCGCCGTTCATGACGTGCGTGCCGCCGCCGTTGTGCGTCCAGCGGTCCCAGACGCCGTTGTTCTGGTCGGCCTGGTTGAGCAGCGACTGCGCGATGTCCGACCCGATCTGCGGCTCCAGCAGCGTCACCAGCTGCAACTGCGAGCGGTAGACGTCCCAGCCGGAGAAGGTCGCGTACTGCGCCTTCTGTCGCGAACGGTCGATCTTGTGGGCCTTGCCGTCGAACCCGGCGTACTCGCCGTTGACGTCGCTGAACAGGTTGGGGTGCAACAGCGAGTGGTACAGCGCGGTGTAGAACTTGGTCCGCTCGTCATCGGAGCCGCCGCCGACCTCGATGCGCCTGAGCTGCTTCTGCCACGCGATGTACGCGTTGTCCCGCATGTCCTCAATGGACTGACCCTTGTTCTCGGCCGCGAGGTTCTGCCTGGCGTTGTCGAGGCTCACGTAGGAGATGCCGACCTTGACGTTCACCTGCGATCCGGGCGCGAACCCGAGGTAGGCGCCGGAACCCTTGCCGAGCACCGGCCAGCCGTTCGTCCCGTAGGTCGTGCCGCCCGCGGCAGACGTGCCGCCAGGGGTGACAACGTTGTCATGGTACGTGCCGACCTCGGTGAAGTCCTGATCGAACTCCGCCACGAAGTGCAGCGTGTAGTAGCTGCGGCGGCCCACCTGGTTGATGTACCCGCAGAAGTTGCCTGCCGTGACGCTGCCGGTGACCGTGCGCTTCTCCTTGTCGATCACGGTCTCGGCGTCGCTGCTGCCGACCTGCGACTTGGAGGTGTTGATCAGCACCGTGGCCGGCTTGTCGGCGGGGAACGAGAACCGCGCCGCACCGGTGCGTTCGGTGGCGGAGAGCTCGGCCTTGGCGCCGGACTTGAGCGTCACGTCGTAGCGGCCGGGCTTGGCCACCTCGTCCGCGTGCGCGAACTCGCTGGCGTAGACCTCGTCCTTCGCGTCGGTGGTCGGTGAGGTGGTGACCGTGCCGACGTGCGGGAAGATCGGGATGTCGCCGCTGCCGCCCGCGCACCCGGTGCCGGACATGTGCGTGAGGCTGAAGCCGCGGATCTTCGCGGCGTCGTAGCGGTAGCCACCGGGAGCCGCGGCGCGCAGGGTGTTGCCGCGACTCGCCTCGGGGCTGAAGGAGAACATGCCGAACGGCACGACCGCGCCGGGGAACGTGTTCCCGAGGTTCGTCGTGCCGATGAACGGGTTCACGTGCGCCGCGGGATCCGGCACCACCTGGACCTGGGGCTGCGCGGAGGCAGGGACCACGCCGAATGTCATGGCCACCGCCACCGCAGCTGTCGTGAGGACTCTTCGCTGCATGGTCGCGGACCCTACTTACCGTGCCCGCGCAACCCCAGAGAGCGACGCGAAGTTGTCGTCAAACGGACAAGCGCTGCTCCATGAAGGTCCGCAGGGCGGGCCAATCGGTGTCCTCGGCGACCTCTACCTGGTGCTTTCCTCGCACCAGCGCACCCTCGTCGTCGACGTCGAGCACGTGGGACTTCGTCGTGAGCGTGCCGGGGACGATCGCCTCGGCCACCGCCACGGCGTCATGGAAGTAGATCCCCCGATTGTCGGAACGGTCGCGGAGGTACGCGCTGTAGGTGCCGGTCAGGTTGCTCAGCACCGGATCGACCCTGGCGAGGAACTCCGCGTCGGCGATGCACCGGTGCGTGAGGTTGAGCGGCACGACGATCGGGTTGCCCTTCCGGATCACCGTGCGGGCCGCCGCGGGGTCGGCCCAGAAGTTGAACTCGGCGCGCGTGGTCGTGTTGCCGACGTCGAGCCCGCCGCCCATGACGATCAGCTTGGGGAACTCGACGCCCGCGTCGAGCGCCTTGGCGATGTTGGTCTGCGGCCCGATGGCGACGACGACGGTCTCCGGCGTGAGGCGCTCCCGGAAGAACCCGACGACGTCGTCGGAGAAGATCTCCCGATCGCTCTCGGGCAACGTGTGGGCCTGCCCGCCGAGCCCGTCCTCCCCGTGCACGTCCGCGGCCCCGGCCGGTCCCTCCGCACCCCGCACCACCGGCACGTCGGTGCGGCCGAGGTGGGCCAGCAGCCGCAGGGCGTTGCGGGTGGTGAGGTCGAGCGCGACGTTGCCGAACACCGTGGTGAGGCCGATCAGGTCGACCTCGGGGCTGCGGGCGGCGAGCGCGATCGCGAACGCGTCGTCCACGCCGGGGTCGGTGTCGATGATGAGAGGAGTCGCCATGCCGCCAAGCTTGCACGACAGTGCCTCCGCACCGCGCGGATCATCGTGTGAAAGGGCTCCCTCCGGCGCGGACCGGAGAGAGCCGTTCGCACGCTCAGTGCGTCACGCGGTGACCAGAGTCCACCTCTGGTTGCCCTGGCGGTGCATGTCGTGGATGGCGACCCACGCGCCGTTCTGCACGCGATCGAGGCCAAGGCCAAGGCGGAGAACCGGGACCTCCTCGACGCCGAGAAGGACGAGATCGCCATGATCGAAGCGGACAACCTGGCCGAGGAAGCCGAGTCGGAGAGCATCTTCGTCAAGGTGCCGACCCCGCCCGCGGCGAAGGAGATCAAGAACTACAAGCGGAACCCCTGATCGACTGACGCGCCCCTCGCACCGCGAGGGGCGCGTCCTCCCCGAACGAGACGAGAGCTGAGTTGGAACGACAGTACGAGTACTTCGCCATCGTCACCGAGCGCTGGCCGCGCGTGGAGGACCCGCGGCATGTGTGCAGGCGGTGGGTGGACGACAGCGGGCAGACGCACGACGAGGAGTTCACGACCGACCTCGTCTGGGCGCCCACCACCGCGCTGAGCCAGGCGGAGTCCGGCACCGGCGGGGTGCATCGGATCGACGCCGCCGCGGCAACGCGGTTCGAGCACACACGGCGGGAACGGATGAGCCTCCTGGCTCCTCTGGACGGCCGGTACTCCTACTTCGCCTGGTTGAACTACAGGACCGATGTGGACGATCCCGACGGGGTGCGCAGGACGTGGAAGGGCCCGCGGGGATTCGAGTTGGAGGAGGGGTACGTCGCCGGTTCGGGCTGGGAGCGCAGCCATCTCCTCGACGACCTGTGGAGAGGGCGCAAGGACGGCGAACTGGTTCCGATCGACTCGGAGGCGGTCGAGCGGATCATTCAGCGCTGGGAACAGCGGCGGGCGGAACGGTCGCCGGAGGCACCGTGAGCAGTCCGGTGCCCGCGAATAGTTAAAGTGCCGTGCATGACTTCGATGTGGGGCGCCCCGGTGTGGACTCGGTGGGCCAGGTCGCGCCGCGACCCGCAGCAGGCGCGGTTCCTCACGCTCGCTTCGTTGCGGTGGGTCCTGCGCCACCGCGCCTACACGCCCTGGTACCTGGTGCGGTACTGGCGGCTGTTCAAGTTCCGCCTGCTCAACCCGCACGTGGTGCTGCGCGGCATGGTGTTCTTCGGCAAGCGGGTCGACGTCATGGCGAGGCCGGGGTACGGGCGGCTGGAGATCGGCCGCTGGGTGCACATCGGGGACGGCAACGCGATCCGGTGCCACGAGGGGTCGCTGCGGATCGGCGACAAGGTCGTGTTCGGCAAGGACAACACGGTCAACTGCTACCTGGACATCGAGATCGGGGCGTCGTCACTGGTCGCGGACTGGGTCTACATCTGCGACTTCGACCACAAGACCGAGGACATCACGCTGCCGATCAAGGACCAGGGCATCGTGAAGTCGCCGGTGCGGATCGGGCCGGACTGCTGGCTCGGCGCCAAGGTGACGGTTCTGCGCGGCACCCGTGTGGGACGCGGGTGCGTCCTCGGAGCTCACGCGGTGGTGCGCGGGGACGTGCCCGACTACAAGATCGCGGTGGGCGCGCCGGCACGGGTGGTGCGGGATCGGCGCGCCGACTACGAGGCGGATGCCCAGCGGCGGGCGGACATCGCGGACATGGCCCGGAAAGCCGAGGAGGCGCTGGCTAGGCGAGCGGAAGAAGCGTCGGACGCTTCGGCCTGAAGCCGTCGCCGGGCTGCCGGCCGATCAGCTTGTTGCGCGAGCGCGAGTAGGCGACGGGCAGCACCTGGTCGCGCAGCCACCGCAGGTGGTCGAGGAGGGACGCGGGTGCGGCCTCGCCTTCCAGCGGTGTCAGCCAGGACGGGTCGAACGGGACCTCCAGCGCTGACAGGAGATGACCTGCCAGCCGCCGGTGGCCGAGCGACGAGAGGTGCAGGCGGTCCGGGCCGAAGTAGCGCGAGTCGTGCACGCACTCGTCGGCCGCGACGTCGACCAGCACCGCGCCGTAGCGCACGGCGGCGACGCGCACGGCGTCGTTCAACGCCTCGATGCGCGGGCGCATGCGCCACCCGAACGGCATGCGGTGCGAGACATCGCTCAACGTGAAGACGGCGACGGTCGGCGCGAACGACGTCACGGTGCGCACGAGAGCGTCCGCCCGGCTCCTGATCTGGGCGGCTGACGCACCGGACATCACGTCGTTGCCGCCACCGAAAACCGCGACCAGGTCAGGGCGCAACGCCTCGGCGGACGGGACCTGCTCCACGAGCATCTGATCGAGCCGGCGGCCGCGCACGCCGAGGTTGGCGTAGCGGAACCCCGGCTCGTCCAGCACGGACGCGACGCGGTCCGCCCAGCCCCGGTACCGGCCGTCGGGCAGCAGGTCGTCCAGGCCTTCGGTGCAGCTGTCCCCGAGCGCCACGAAGCGTTGGTATTTCATTCAGTCCTCGGTCACCTTCTGTTAACGGGACCGACGACTGTACCAAGATCAAGTGAACAGGTTGCCCGTCGCGATTTTGGGGCGCCCCAACACACGTGGCTCACGTACGGCAGCAGAGGCGTAGACCTCGGCGGTGCCGGTGGCGATGGTGGCCCAGTTGAAGTCCGTCGCCAGACGCTCCTTGGCAGCACGCGCACGAGCGGCAGCCGCCGTCGGATCGGACAGCACGTCACGCACCGCGCGCGCGAGTCCGTCCACGTCACCGGGGGCGAACGACAGGCCCGTCACCCCGTCCAGCACGACCTCGCCGAGCCCGCCCGCGGTCGAGGCCACCAGGGGCGTTCCGGCCGCCGCGGCCTCCAGCGCCACGATGCCGAACGGCTCGTACCGCGACGGCAGGACGACCGCGTCCGCCGCGGTGAGCAACGCCGCCAAAGACCTGTCGGAGAGATGTCCGACGAACTCCACCGCGCGCAGCACGCGGTGCTTGCGCGCCTGTTCCCGCAACCACTCGGTCTGCGAGCCGTCACCGGCCACCACGACCCGCGTGCCGCGGTGGTGACGCCGGATCCGGGGCAGTGCCGCGATCAGGTCCTGGATGCCCTTCTCCCACTCGATGCGCCCGAAGAACAGCAGCAACGGGTCGCCGTGCGGCGAGTACTCGCGCCGGGCCGCGCCGACGTCCTTCGCCCGCACCTTCCAGCCGCCCGGCTCGATGCCGTTGTGCAGCACGGAAACGTCTGCAGTGTCCACATCGAACAGATGCGCCACCTCGCGCCGCATCGCCGAGGAGCAGGTGATCAGCGAGTCGGCCCGGTTCGCGAGCCACCACTCCACCGAGTGCACCTGCTGGTTCAGCGGGTGCGAGAGCCAGCCGGAGTGCCGCCCGGCCTCGGTGGCGTGGATCGTCGCCACCAGCGGCACGCCGAAGGCCTCGGCCAGCGCCACGGCCGGATGCGTGACCAGCCAGTCGTGCGCGTGCACCACATCGGGCCGCCACGGACCGAGGGCGAGTCCGGCGCGCGTCATCGCGTGGCCCATCGCGAGCGTCCACGCCACGAGGTCCTTCTCGAACACGAGGTGCGCGGGGTCCTCGGCGACGCGGATCAGCCGCACGCCCTCGCTCACCACGTCCACGGTCGGGTGCGTGATCGCGTCGGTGCCGGACGGTTGCCGGCACAGCACGACGACGTCGTGCCCCTGCGCGGCCAGCTGTGTCGCGAGCGCGTGGACGTGCCTGCCCAGCCCGCCGACGACCACCGGCGGGTACTCCCACGACAACATCAGCACGCGCATCCCGTTACCTCATTCCTCGCGCGTCCAGCTGCCCGAACGGGCCGTCCGCCGCGCGGAGTTCCGCCGCCCTCGCACGTCCACGACCGCTCCGCGCCAACGCCGCGAGCTCGCTGAAGCGGTCGCTGTGAATCTTCGCGCGGTAGCGCGCGTAGTCGGCGGCCGAGTCCTTGGTGACCATGAAGGCCCAGTCGCTCGACAACGCCAGCAACGCCTCGCGCACCGCCTGGTCCAGCACCGGGTCGCGCACCTCGGACGAGAAGTCCAGACCCAGCAGCTCTTTCTGCACAGACTCGTTCAGCGACACGATGTCGGAGACCTGCGCGCCGTCCCACACCCGCCAGTCCTTGCCGCTGCCCCACGACGACGCGGGCAGCTCGACGGGCGCTCCGACGTGCCCCGCCTCGACGGCGCCGCGCAGGGTCGTCACCCGCACCCCGGCCTCCGGCAACGCCCGCAGCACGGCCTCCAGCCACAACGGACCCTCGTGCCACCAGTGCCCGTACAGCTCGGTGTCGTACGCCGCCACGACCAGTCCGCCGTCGATCGCCCGCAACCGCCGCACGACGGTCTCGACGAAGTCGTCCACATGGCGCGACACGGCTTCCCGTGCCAGCAAAGGGTCGTACGGCCGCTTGTCCTCCGGCGCCACGTGCTTGCCGGTGACCCGTGACGGCTTCAGGCCCGTCGGGTGGTCGTAGGTGTGAAAATCCCGGTACGCGGCATCGCCCGGATAGCCGACCTTCGGCGACCAGACGCGGTACGAGACTTCGAGATCACGCCCGAACGCCAGCACGTCCGACGATCCGACGGGGTGCGCGGACGACGTGTCGCCGTGCAGCGCGGGCCCGTCCACCATGAACCGCCGCACACCCGCCGCCGCGTACCCGGCCTCCATGCCGGGCGAGTAACCGCATTCCGGCGCCCAGATCCCCTCCGGTGCCCTGCCGATCCGCAGCGCGGTGTCGTCGAGGCCGGTGCGCAGCGCGAACGCCCGCACTCGCGGATCCAGCAACGGCTGAAAGGGATGCGTCGCCGGCCCGCCGAGCAGCTCGATCGTCGACGAGTCCACAAGGGACCGCAGAATCGGCGAGAACCCGTGCCGCCAATGGCTTTCGAACTGAGCCAGCGCCCGCGAGGACGCGCGGTGCTCGTGCGTGGACAGCTCGCGCAGCCGTTCGCCGGCGTGGTGCGAGCGCAGGTGCCAGTTGCCGAGCCAGTCGTGCGCGGCCCGTAAGCAGTAAGGATCATCCAGCTGTGCGGCCAGGACCGGCGTGACGCCGAGCGTCAGCACGTCCTCGCGGCCCTCGTCGGCGAACCGCCGCAGCATGTCCACGACCGGCAGGTACGAGTGCGCCCACGCCTGGTAGAGCCACTCCTCGCCGACCGGCCACGTGCCGTGGTGGGCGAGCCAGGGCAGATGGCTGTGCAGGACCAAGCAGAACGTGCCTTCAGTCGCCTTCGGGCTCACGCGCGCACCGCCACTGCCACGAGGTCGAGGCAGCCGTCCATGTCGTCAGGGGTGATGTCGAAGTCCTCCACCGTCACCGACTCGACCGCCTCCTTCAGCTCGGCCGGCCACGGTGCACCGGACAGGGCCACTTCGACCTGTGCGTTGATGATCTGTCCATCCAGCACGGAGTCAAGCCTCGGTCCGTGACGCAGTCCCGTCAGTTCGTCAACCCGGAAACCAGCCTCGCGCAGCATCTCGTCCAGTTCGGACGGTGCCAGCTCCCTGGTGTGGAACGGGTTCAGCGGCGTGTCCTGGCCGGGGGAGAACGTCAGCCGGTTCGGCGTGGTCACGATGAGCGTGCCGCCGGGGCGCAGCACCCGGCGGCATTCGGCGAGGAAGCCCTCCTGGTCCCACAGGTGCTCGATGACCTGCAGGTTCGCCACGACGTCGACGCTGCCGTCGCGCAACGGCAGCGTCGCGAGGTTCCCGCGCAGCACGTTCAGCTCCGGATAGGACCGGGCGACGTGCTGGGACGTCAGCTCGTCGTAGTCGAGCGCGATCACCCGCCGCGCGACCGTGCGGATCAGCTGGGCGCCGTAGCCCTCGCCGCAGCCCGCCTCCAGCACGACCGCGTCCGCGCAGTGTCCGATGAGGTGCAGGTACGCCGCTTCGTGCCGGCGGAACCAGTAGTTCTCCTCGGCGATGCCGGGCACCGTGCGTTCGCCGGTCAGGGGGAGGGTCACCCCGTTAGGTTACTTGCCAGTAGTGATGATCAGAACGGCGAGACGGTAACGGCCAGCGCGCCGGGACCCACGTTCGCGCCGATCGCCGCACTGACCTGCGTCAGGACGACGTCGCGGGCGTGCGGGATCCGCTGCTGCAACGTCTGCAGCAGCTCGTGGCCCTCCTTCTCGGCCGCGAAGTGCTCGACGGCGAGGTCCACGTCGCGCCCGTACGCGAGCGCAACGGCCTTGTCGACGAGCTTGCCGAGCGCTCTCTCGCGGCCGACGACCTTGTCGAACGGCTCCACCTCGCCGTTGACGACGGTGAGCAGCGGCTTGACCGAGAGCGCGTCGCCGAAGAGCTTCGCTGCGGCGCTGACCCGGCCCGCCTGGCGCAGGTAGTGCAGCGTGTTCACGTAGATCAGCACGCTGGCGTTGCGGCCGCGTTCCTCCGCGACGCTGCGCGCGTGCTGGACGTTGCCGCCGCTCTGCACGATCCGGGCGGCCGCGAGCGCGGCGAACCCGAGCGTCATGCCCGACGAGTGCGAGTCCACGATGAACACCGGCACCCGGGACTTGGCCGCGGCTGCCTTCGCCGCGTCCGTCGCCGGTGAGAGCTTCGGCGTCACGTGCACCGACACGATCGTCTCCGCGCCCTTGGCCCACGCGTCCTGGTAGGCCCAGAAGAACGCGTCCGGCGCGGGCGGCTGGGTCGTGATGGGGATCTGCGCGTCCATCGCCTGCAGCAGGCGGTCGGTCGGCACGTAGGCCTCGTCGATCAGTTCCGACCCGATCTTCAGCTGCATCGGGACCGTGATGATGTTGAACCGTTCCGCCAGACGGGCCGGAAGTGACGCGGTCGAGTCGGTGACGACGGCTACTCGTGAGGGCACGAACGAGAAGGTTAACGAAGCGTGATCGCACTAGCCACCAACGATGGATGTCAATTCGTGTGATCTACGCCTGGGTGGTTGCTTTCCGTACACAACGAACGCGCGGAGTGAACCCCACGAAAAGGCGCCCTACTTGACACAATCGGGTGACTGCTCGTTGTTTGGAGTTGATCTACGCGGGTCTCGTTTGTGCAGGAAGGTCCCGATATTCCACGCGTTACATGCACGCGTTCTGTCCACTGTCGACACTGGTTGGCGGTACCCGCCCTGGGTAAGCTCGCACAATCTTCAGCCTGGTTCAGTGAGTAGGTGACCATGGGTGCAAAAGAGCAGGAACTAGTTCCGCTGCACGCCGCTTTCGACGTTGTCTACCGAGGCTTTCATCGGCGCCAGGTCATCGAGCACATCGAGAATCTCGAGGAGCAGCTGCGCTTCACGAGCCTCGATCGCGCCGAGGCGCTGGCGCAGGCCGCCGATTTGCGCAAGCTGCTCGAAATGACCCGCCGGGATCTGGAGGAGGCGCGCGCCCGCATCGAACGTCTCGAGTCCACTTCGGGCACGCACGCCGGCGCCACCGAACGCATGCACCGCATGCTCCGCCTCGCCGAGGACGAGGCCGCGGAGATGCACCTGAAGGCCGAGCGCGAGTGCAACGACCTCCGTCAGCGCACCGACGTGGAGATCGCCGCGTTGCGCGCGGAGGCCGAACGTGAAGCGGCCGCGATGCGGTCGGAGGCGGAGTCCGAGCTCTACGCGAGCCGCCAGGACTGCGCCACCCGCGCCGCCGCGATGGAGCGCCGCGAGCTGGAGATGGAACGCCGCTGCGCCGACCTGGAAGCCCAGCACCGTCAGCGCGCCGACGAGGTGGAGCGCGAGTGCGCCGCCGCCGTGGAGCAGGCCCAGAACGACGCCGACCGCCTGCTGCGCGAGACGGCGCTGGCGTGCAACTCCCTCGAGGCCGACTCGGAACGCAAGCGCGAGAAGGCGCAGCAGTTCTTCGAGCTGACCATGACCCGCCGCCGCAACGAGGCCGCGCAGCACCTGCAGGAGCAGGAGGCACTGGCCCGTGCCCGCGCCGAGTTCGTGGTGAAGGTCGCGTGCCGCGAGGCGAACCGCCGGCTGGCCGAGGTCGCCGAGCGCACCGACGAGCTGCACGAGCTGCGCCGGACCGTCCACGCGCAACTGTCCGCCGCCCGCGCCGCGCTGGCCGTGGCCGCCGACCGCGCCGCCCCGGTGCTGATCCCGGAGCAGGTGGCGGCGTCGTGAAGCGCTGGATGCCGTTGGTCGCCGGGGCGCTGATGGTGCCCGCGTCGGTGACGGCATTCGGGTTCTCGGTCTACGGCGAGGAGCTGGAGGCGGCGCTGTCGTCGTCGCCGGCCGAGCCCGTCTCGCGGTTCGGGCCGGTGCCGGTGAACGACTTCCTGGCACCGCAGCGGATGCAGCCACCCGCACCGCAGCCGGTGCCCGCGGCCGTCGCCCAGCAGCGCGTGCGCGACCTGTTCACCGCGCACGCGGTCAAGGGCATCACGTTCGCGCCGGGCACGTCCTCTCTCGTGGGCCGCGGTGAGGCCGTGCGGCGCGGCTTGGCCAGTGTCCTGCGCAACGTCACTGGGGGCACTGTGACCCTGGTGGCCCATGCGTGGAACGGCGAGACTGCGTCGCACCGGTGCGACGTGCTCGCCAGGGAAAGGGCCGGCCTGGTGCGCGACTACCTGGCCGAGCAGGGGGTGGCGAACGTCGTGATCACTCGGGTGATCGTGGACCCCGTCTGGGGCCCGCCCTCGGACGGCGGACCTCAGGTCGACGTCCTGGTCGTATAGGTAGGAGCCTGGTCATGGCAGGGGCCGTCGGGATCGTCTTCGGGTTGTGCGTGCTGTCCTTCACGTTGGGGGCAGCCCTGATGTACGTGCTGGTGCGGCGCCGCGAGGACGCCCGCGGACCGTCGGCTTCGGACCGGCCGGTGGAACGGACGTGGGTCGAGAAGCCCGCGCGCGTCGAGCCGGTCGACGACGACTACGACTCGCGACCCATTCACCGCAACCCGGTGGTGGGACTGCCGCAGCTGGAGCCGGCGCTGGCGGCGCTGGTGGAACCCGAAACTGTGGAACCCAAAACTGCGGAACCCGAAACTGTCGGTGCCGCCGGATACGATCGGGATGGGGACCTCGCGCCCCCCGTGGGGGAAGTTGAAGCCCCCGAATCGAGCGTAGCGGCGAGCACCGACATCTCCGAGACCGTCGAGGACCTCGTCGAGGACGTCGACGAGCAGCAGGAACCCGAGTCGGAGCCGGACGCCGAGCCGGAGGTGCCGGTGGAGGCGACGCTGCCGCCGCCCGCGCCACCGCGACCGGTCGAGCACACGACGTGGGTGGAGCGCGAGGACTTCCGGCAGCGCTACCTGCGGACGTTCGAAGAGGTGCGCCGCAAGGCCGGCAGCAACTGAAAGCCCCTGTCCGACACCTCCGGCCGCCCCGTTGTCGATGAAGGGCGCCTTCATCGATCCCAGGTGGATGAAGGCGCCCTTCATCCACCGCCACGAGCGGCAGGTGCGCCGTGAAGCGGGCAGCGACTGAGTCCGAAAGCCTTCGGTTCCTGTCCGAAACTCGCCGGATGTTTGTCGGTGCCTGCTGATATCACTCAGGTCATGACTTCCAGCACCGATCGCACCCAGCTCTTCCACGCCCTCCACCGGCCGGGCCCGCTCGCCCTGCCGAACGCCTGGGACGTGGCGTCCGCCCTCGTCGTCGAAGCCGCCGGTGCGAAGGCGGTCGCCACCACGAGCGCCGGTGTGGCGTGGAGCCTCGGTGCGGCGGACGGCGACCGGCTCGCCAGGGACCGGGCGGTCGACCTCGTCGCCAGGATCGTCCGAGCGGTCGGAATTCCGGTGAGCGCGGACATCGAGTCGGGCTTCGGCCGCACCGCCGGCGAGGTGGCCGAGACGGTTCGCGCGATCGCCGGGGCCGGGGCTTCCGGCGTGAACATCGAGGACGGCCTCGGCGGTGGACTGCGCGACGTCGAGGAGCAGAAGGAGCGGTACGCGGCGGCTCGTGAGGCGGCCCCCGACCTCTACGTCAACGCGCGGATCGACACGTACCTGCGGCAGATCGGCGACCCCGCGGACCGGCTGGAGCGCACGCTGGAACGCGCGGCGAGCTTCCTGGAGGCGGGGGCGAGCGGGATCTTCGTGCCGGGCGTGACCGATCTGGAGACGGTCACCGAGCTGGCCAAGGGGATCTCGGCCCCGTTGAACGTGCTCGTGGGGCCGGGCGCGCCCGCCGTCGGCGAGCTGGCGAAGGCGGGCGTCGCCCGGATGAGCCTCGGGTCGGCGGTGGCCGAGGCCGCCTACGCGGTCGCGCGCAGGGCGGCGGAGGAGCTGCTGACCCGAGGCACCTACCGCAGTGTCGAAGGCGGCATCGAGTACGGAGAGCTCAACGCGCTCTTCGGCTGACTAGTGCTTCTTGCCGCGGAACTTGCGCAGCAGCTGCTCCGCCTGGGCACGTTTGCGCGGATCCTGAGCCATCTGCCGCGCCTTGGCCTGCAGCCGTTGACCCTGCGGGCTGCGCAGGAACCTGGTGATCTTGTCCATGAACGAGGGCATCGGTCCTCCCGGTGTCCGTTACGCCCGAATAACGAACGGAACGGACCGGGAGTTCCCGAAGCTCAGACCGGTGAAACGGTGATGCCCAGCGCGCCGGGGCCCACGTGGGCCCCGATCGCCGAGCTGACCTGGGTCAGCATGAACTGGCGGACGCCTGGCACGCGACGCCGGAGGTTGCGCAGCAGCCGCGACGCCTTCTCCTCGGCGTCGAAGTGCTCGACGGCCACGTCCACGGTGTCGGTGCCCGCGCGCTTGATCGCGATGTCCAGCATCCGGTTGAGCGCGCGGTCCGCGCCCATCACCCGGTCCAGCGGGGTGATCTGGGAGTCGGCCATGGTCAGCAGCGGCTTCATCGACAGCGCCGAGCCGACGAGCGCCGCCGCGGCACCGATGCGGCCGCCGCGCCGCAGGTACTCGAGGGTGTCGACGTAGATCAGCTCGGTGGATCTGTCGTAGCGGTGCTGAGCGGTCTCGAGCACTCTCTCCACGCTGCCGCCTGCTTCGGCCACTTTCGCGGCGGCTTGGACGGCGTAGCCGAGGCTCATCCCTGCGGTGTGCGTGTCGACGACGTGCACGGGCACGCGGACCTGGGCGGCGGCGGTCGTGGCCGCCTGGACGGTCGCGGACAGGCCGCCCGACACGTGCACGGACACGATCGAGTGGACGCCCTGCGCGGCCAGTTCGTTGTAGGTCCAGAAGAACGCGCCGGGGTCGGGTGGGGTCGTCGCCACCGGCACGTTGGCGCGCATGGCCGAAACCAGCTCCGGAACCGGGATGCGGGACTCGTCGTCGGTGTGGTCACCGATCCGCACCTGGATCTGAACCACCTCGATGCCGAGTTGATCAGTCAGCTGCGCCGGGAGACAGGCCGTGGAGTCGGTCACAACTGCTACTCGCCGGTACATGTCGGCGCAGCGTAGTCCCCCGAATGGGTTAAGTATCACAGGGTGTCGCCAACGGGTGACAACTGTCACGCTTGCGGGGTGCTTGCTGCCGTTTGCAGGGGTGCTACTGGCGGGTAACATCCGGGTGATGGCAGGGTCGTGAACACCCGGCGGCGCAGTCCTACAGTCCTCTGCGCAAGCGTCGCCGCCCGTCCGCAGGAGGTCGAAGAGGACCTATGAACATTGTTGTCCTGGTCAAGCAGGTGCCTGACACCTGGTCCGAGCGCAAGCTCACCGACGCCGACCACACCCTTGACCGCGAGTCCGCGGATGCCGTGCTCGACGAGATCAACGAGCGCGCCGTCGAAGAGGCCCTGCAGCTGCAGGAGGCCCACGGCGGTGAGGTCACCGTCATCGCGATGGGTCCCGACCGCGCCACCGACGCCATCCGCAAGGCGCTGTCCATGGGTGCCGACAAGGCGATCCACGTGAGCGACGAGGCGCTGCACGGCTCGGACGTGCTGGCCACGGCGAAGGTCCTCGCGAAGGCGATCGGCACGGTCGAGAACGTCGACCTGGTCATCGCGGGCAACGAGGCGACGGACGGTCGCGCGGGCGCCGTCCCGGCCATCCTCGCCGAGCTGCTCGGCCTGCCGCAGGTCACCCAGCTGCGCAAGGTCACCGTCGAGGGCACCACGATCAAGGGCGAGCGCGAGACCGACGAGGGCGTCGCGTTCCTCGAGGCAACGCTGCCCGCCGTGGTCTCCGTGACCGAGAAGATCAACGAGCCGCGTTACCCGTCCTTCAAGGGCATCATGGCCGCGAAGAAGAAGCCCGTCTCCACGGTCACCGTGGCGGACCTGGGCATCGACGCGTCCGAGGTCGGCCTGTCCGGTGCGTGGACGCAGGTGCTGGAGGCGGCCCCGAAGCCGCCGCGCAGCGCCGGTCAGCGCGTCGAGGACGGCGGCGACGGCGGTCAGAAGATCGCCGAGTTCCTCGTCGGCCAGAAGCTCATCTGAGGGAGGGGAAGTCATGTCTGAAGTACTGGTTCTGGTCGACCACGTCGACGGCGAGGTCAAGAAGGTCAGCTACGAGCTGCTCACCGCCGCACGTCGCCTGGGCACCCCGGCCGCCGTGGTCGTGGGCGCGCCCGGCACCGCGGCGAAGATCCGCGAGTCGCTGGGCCGCTTCGGCGCCGCGAAGGTCTACGCCGTCGAGTCCGACGACGCGGTGAACTTCCTCGTCACGCCGAAGGTCGACGCCCTCGCGGCGCTCGCCTCCGGCGCGTCCGCGGTGCTCGTCTCCGCGACCGTCGAGGGCAAGGAGGTCGCGGGCCGTCTCGCCGTGCGTCTCGGTGGCGGTCTGCTCGTGGACGTCGTCGACGTCGAAGCCGACGGCACCGGCGTGCAGTCGATCTTCGGTGGCGCCTTCGTCGTCAAGTCCAAGGTCAGCACCGGCACCCCGGTCATCACCGTGCGCCCCGGCGGCGTCGAGGCCGAGGAGTCGGCCGCGGACGCCGTGCTGGACGAGTCGGTGACCATCTCGGTGGACGCCGCCAAGGCCGCCCGCGTGACCTCCCGCGAGGCCGTCGTCGGCGGCGACCGCCCGGAGCTCACCGAGGCCTCGGTCGTCGTCTCCGGTGGCCGCGGCGTCGGCTCGGCGGAGAAGTTCTCCGTCGTCGAGGAGCTCGCGGACTCGCTGGGTGCCGCCGTCGGTGCCTCGCGCGCCGCGGTCGACTCCGGCTACTACCCGCACCAGTTCCAGGTCGGCCAGACCGGCAAGACGGTCTCGCCGCAGCTGTACGTGGCGCTGGGCATCTCCGGTGCCATCCAGCACCGCGCGGGCATGCAGACCTCGAAGACGATCGTCGCGGTCAACAAGGACCCCGAGGCCCCGATCTTCGAGATCGCCGACTTCGGCGTGGTGGGCGACCTGTTCAACGTCGCGCCGCAGCTGACCGAAGAGGTCCGCAAGCGCAAGGGCTGAGCACTCCCGCTCCGCCGAAGGGCCGTCCCGCCGATCGCGGGACGGCCCTTTCGCGCTCCACAGCGGATCTCCGGTGGACGGTCAGATCCAGCGCTGGTGCGACCTCTGGTGGCACTGGAACTGGAAGACGGGCTTGTTCTTCTCCGTCTGGATGCCGTTCTCCAGGCACTTGTTCGTGAACTTGTTGCGGATCTGGAACTGGTCCGGGTTGTCGGCCATCCGCTCGAAGAACCAGATCTGGTTCCTGTCGTAGTGACACCTGGAGACCGTCACCTGGACGTTGTCGGCGAGGTTCCCCGGCATGTCGAGGCACTTGCCGTTGAACTGGACCTTCAGGGCGTACTCGTTGTCGCCCCGGTTCTCCAGCGTGAACTTCTGGTTGTCGAGGCCGTTGCAGTCCCACTGGACGACCCCGGCACCGTCGTTCTGGTTGAAGCCGAGCACGTCCATGCACAGGGCGGACTGGACGTTCTTGAGGCTGATCACCACGGGGTTCACGATCGCGGAGGCCGGCTGGGCCGGCAGGACGACCGCGGCACAGGCGGCGAAGAGCGCGACGAGCTTGCGGATCACGATGATTTCCCTTCTACCGCTTGTTCTTCTTGACGGTGAACGACGGGGCCTTCGCGGTGGGGTCCTCGGCCGATGCCGAGCGCGCCGCGACGGAGGAGCTACCGGAGGTGGTGGCGTACGCGACGAGGAGTTCGCCGAACTCGTTGCGGTAGCTCAGCACCCAGTTGCCGTTGGACATCGCCACGACACCGGCGTCGGTGTCGGACGGCTCGGGGAACTCGCTGCCGCGCACCATGTTCCACGAGCGGTAGATCGCGCCGCCCGGCGTGGTCGTGCCGGTCTCGTAGATGTACTTGTCGGTGCCGTGTGCGACGACGTAGGTCGTGCCGCCGGTCGTCGTCAGGATCGAGGGCTGGCCGAGGAACGTGCGGTCCTGGATCTTGGTCCACGCACCGGTCCAGGAACCGTCGGTGCCCTGGCGCTTGGTGTAGACGCGGCCGTCCGTGCCACGGGCGGCGAGCTGCACGGTGCCGTCACGCGTGAGCGTGGCGGACGCGGCCGAGGCGAGCGTGGTGCCGGTCGGCTGGCCGAGTGCGGTCCAGCCGCCGATGAAGTTGCCGTTGCCGTAGTAGTTCGCGACCCACGGCTGGCCGTTCAGGTCGGTGGCGATCACCACGATGGCGCCGTTGTCGGCCACCGCCGTCACCGCGCGGGCGGCGAACTTCGGCGTCGGGCCGGGCGTCGTGCCGGGGAACGTGGTGTAGCCCTTCGTCCACGGGCGCAGGTCGGTGTTCACGGTCTGCTGGCCGCGGGCCCAGATCTCGCCGTTCGTGTCGACGATGAACGCCGAGAGCAGGTTGTCCTTGCCCTTCACGACGGTCGGCGACGAGGCGGTGAACCCGCCGAAGTCCCTGCCCACCGGGAAGAGCGCGTCCTTGGTCGGCTGCAGCGTGCTCAGGATCGACGAGTTGGTGCCGGTGCCGATGCCGAACAGGCGGCCGTCCTCCTGCGTGGTGAGCGAGGCGCCACCGGTGAGGTTCTGCGACTGCGGCACGGTGTAGAGATCGGTCGCGGTCGGGTCGACCAGGTCGCGCTGCTTCGCGTGGATCAGACCACCCTGCGGGTCCACCCACAGGTGGTGCACGCGGCCATCAGCGGTCTGCACGAGGCTGCCGGCGCGGTCGCTGCCCTCGCTCACGACGGGGCGCTGCGGCACGGTGCCTCCGACCCACTTGCACGAGTCGGGCGCGCCGATGAGCTTCCACGCCGGGCTCCAGCCCCAGCCCAGGTACTTGCCGCCCTGCCAGGTGTTCGTCTCCGCCGTGTAGCGGTACCAGACGATCTGGTTGGGCTCGGAACTCGGCGAGTGATCCTCCCAGCCGATGCCGTCCTTGGTGAACCCGTAGATCACGTCGGCACCGACGCCGATGAGGCGGTGGTACATGTTCCAGCCGCTGCCGTCCGCTTTTGCCGGCCCCAGCCAGCGCTGCGAGTCGGCGTGGTAGACGTAGCGGTACAACCGTCCGTTCATTTCGTCGGGGTTGCGCGCCCAGATCACGCCCTCGCCTGAAGTAAAGACTTGGTCAAATCTGTTCCAACCGGTGTCAAGGACTCGCTCGTCCCACTTCTTCGCAGCCGCGTCGTATCGGGCCCAGATGAGGTTGCCGTTGTCCGCGACCTGGTAGAAGTCGCCCTTCGCGTCGATTGAGATGCGGAAACGCGCAGGCGTGTTGTTCCAGCTCGTCCAGGGTACCGGGATGATTTCCGGGGTGGCGTTGTTGTCGAAGCCGGAACCGTTCCAGTGACGCTTTTCGAGCTTTCCGTCGTGCACCGTGTAGATTGCGCCGTCCGGTCCGGCGATCATTGTGGCATCAATTACCGCCGCGCCGGGCTGCATCGGGTCCCACGCGGCCGCGCCTGTTTCCGGTTCGGCGTGGAGATAAGAGCGGAAGTATTTGTCGGGCAATCCCGCGTAAATCGCCGACGTAGCTCTGCACTGAATGGTCTCCGCCGCCACCGCGGTGGGAGCCGACTGCGCGATCGTCAGCGCAGACGTCGCCAGTGCGGCGCTGAGCAGCACCGACACGGTTCTGCGCGCATGACTGATGGCCATGACACCCCTCTGTCAGGTCATGTTCGAGATGGATCCACAAGGATTGCGCTGCTGGCAAGATCGACATCTCGCCCCCAGATGCCCTGCGGTTCGAAGTATGACCACACGTGTCAAGACTTGCGAATCGAGACCGGTGTGACCAGTCGCACCCGCAAATGTGTAACGGCAAACCTGAGCTTGCGCTGAGAGCGGCCCGGCTTTACTGTCCGCTTACGCGGCAGTAAGTCTGTCTTGGTTCGGTCCGTCCGCTGGGGGGAAGGTCCACGTGTTCAGGTCGCCGGGCGCTTTCGCGCGCCCTGATTTCGCACGCAACAAAAGATTCCTGGTGCTGTTCCTGCTCCTGGCGCTCGTCGGCGGGATCGTCGGTCCGTCGTCCGGGGCGGTGCTCGAAGGCTGGTTCGCCCGGCGCGAGGCGCAGCGTCAGCTCGAAGAGGCGATGGCGGGGACCCCGCAGCAGGACTGGACGACCGCCGGCACGGCCGCGGCCCGCCTGAAGCACCGCGACCACGTCGTGGACGACGGCACGGCCAACACTGCCGCCGCCCGCTCCGAGCAGGCCAAGTACCCGCCCATCGCCCACATGGGACCGTGGTCGCAGCCGTCCAGCAGCACGCGGGTTCTGGACTCGCCGAACCAGCAGCTCAAGGGCTTCGACCAGAAGACCAGTCAGGAGCTGCCGGACCGGCGCGACGAGCACAAGACCACGTACCGCAACGCCGACGGCACCGAGACCACCGCCTACTCGCAGAACCGCGTCAACTACCGCGACGCGGACGGCAAGTGGCAGCGCGTCGACACCAACCTGAAGCAGGACGGTTCCGGCTGGCGCAACACCGCCGACGCCGTGACCACGAAGCTGGCCGGACGTGCGGACGCGTCCCCGCTCGTGACGCTGGAGCTCGACCGCGACCACTCGCTGAGCTACCGCCTGCAGGACGCGGCACCGGCGAACGGTCACGCCGCGGGCAGCGCGGTGACCTATCCCGGCGTGCGCCCCGAGTCCGACCTGCGGATCAACGCCACTCCCGGCGGGTTCAAGGAAGACCTGGTCCTGCACAGCGCCAACGCGCCCACGACCTGGCTGTTCCCGTTGCAGCTCAAGGGACTCAGCGCGAAGGTCGTCGGCAACGCGGTCGTGCTGACCGACGGGAGGGGTACCGAGCGCGCGGTCATCCCGGCCGGCTTCATGACCGACAGCAACGTGAACGAGAACACCGGTGACCCGGCCACCTCGTACGGCGTGCGTTACGAGATCGTGGGCGGCAACACCCTCAAGGTCGAGCTCGACCAGGCGTGGCTGAAGGACCCGGCCAGGAAGTTCCCCGTCACGGTCGACCCGAGCGTGAGCGAGCGCAACCGCACGCCGAGCATGTACGTGCAGCGCACCGGCGGTTCCAGCTTCAGCAAGTCCGACGGCCTCGAGCTCAAGGTCGGCCGTGCCTCCGGCGGCATCAACGCCACCACCTACCTGTCGTTCCCCGGCGTCGAGAACGACCTGCGCGACCACCGGATCTTCGGCGCGCAACTGTTCCTGCTCAACTACTGGTCCTGGTCCTGCCGCCCGGCGCCGCTGAGCGTGCACGCGGTCACCCAGAGCTGGACCGCGGGCGAGGGCCACACCTACCCCGGTCCCGCCATCGACGGCAACGCGCTCACGTCGAGCTCGTTCGCCCAGGGGTACATCCCGAGCGGTGCCGACTCCTCCGCCTGCCCCGCGACCGGTCAGGCGATCAACCTCGGCGACGGCGGTCGTGACCTGGTCCAGCGCTGGGTCAACCACCAGCAGGCCAACTACGGCCTGAGTCTGCGCGCGTCCGAGACGGACGTCTTCGGCTGGAAGAAGATCGCGGGCCACAACAGCGCGGTCCCGCCGACCCTCTACATCACGCACTCCCCGTACAACGCGAGCTACCACATCGAGAACGGCGTTCCGACGCCCCCTGTCACCCGCAACCAGGACGGCGTGATCAAGGTCAAGGTCACCAACCTGGGCAAGGACACCTGGCGGCCGGGCGAGTACTTCCTCGCGTACCGCCGCTTCGACGCACGCGGTGGCTACCAGGCCGAGACCGAGTCCGCGCAGCTGCCGCACGACGTGCCACGCGGCCAGTCCGTGACGCTGGACGCCAAGATCGGCCGGGTGGAGCCGGGGCAGTACAGCCTCGAGTTCACCATGGTGCACAAGGGCGTCAAGGTCTTCACCGACGAGCAGGTGGCACCCGCGCGCCTCGGCCTGCAGGTGTTCGACGTGCCGCCGATCGTCACCGGCCAGTACCCGCCGAACGGCCACTCCGCGCCGTCGCTGGAGCAGCAGCTGTGGGTCAACGCCACCGACGTCGACGCGCCGGGCGGCTCACAGCTGAAGTACCGCTTCGAGGTCTGCGAGGCGGACAAGGAGAACAAGCCGATCGGCGGCTCGTGCTTCGACTCCGGCCGGATCGACCGTCCCAGGTGGACGATCCCCAAGGGCAAGATCCGCTGGAGCAAGACCTACCTGTGGCGTGCGTTCGCGTTCGACGGGAACTCCGAGAGCGAGGCGCTGCCCTACAGCGCCCTGCTCACGAACGTTCCGCAGCCCGAGGTCACCTCGCAGATCGGTGCCGCGCCCTACAGCGGCGGCGACCGCGACTTCAACCCGGTCAACGGCAACTACACCTCGGCCGCGGTCGACGCGTCGCTCGCCACCGTCGGTCCCGACCTGACCCTGGCGCGCACCTACAACAGCCTCGACCCGCGCCGCGACCTCGCCTTCGGCTCCGGCTGGGTGTCCAGGCTCGACATGCGGGTCGTCGAGGACACCGACGGTTCCGGCAACGTCGTCGTCACCTACCCGGACGGCCAGACCGTGCGGTTCGGTGCGCACCGCAACACCGATGGCACGTTCGACCGCACCTACGCGCCGCCGCCCGGCCGGTTCGCCACGTTCTTCCTGGAGACCATCGACGGCACCGAGACGTACGTGCTCGTCGACAAGGCGGCCAACCACTACAAGTTCCGCAAGCTCGACGGCAGGCTGATCGAGATCCACGACGCGCACCGCCGCGGCGTGAAGCTCACCTACGGCCTGCCCGACGTCGGTCCCACCCGCATCACCAGCTCGGTGAGCAACCGCCAGCTGCGTCTGGAGTGGGGCACGAACAAGCACGTCAAGCGGGTCTGGATCCAGGAGACCGCCGACAAGGTCCTGGAGTGGAAGTACACCTACGACACCACCGACCCGCACAAGCTGGTCTCGGCCTGCAACCCGAAGAACGAGTGCACGAACTACGAGTACGACCAGGGCTCGCACTACCGCAGCGTCGTGCTCGACTCGCGGCCCAAGCACTACTGGCGGCTCGGTGAGGGCACCGGCGACAGCGCGCGCAGCGAGATCCTGACCAACCTCGGCAAGGACGCGGCCAAGTACAAGGACGTCCAGCTCGGCAAGGTCAGCCCGCTCGACGGCAACCAGAACCCCGCTGTCGGTCTCAACGGCACGTCCTCGCTCGTCGAGCTGCCGCGCGACGCGGTTCGCCTCAGCCGCGACGTCGCCGTGGAGCTGTGGTTCAGGACCTCCGCGAACGGCCCGCTGCTCGGCTACCAGAACAAGGCGATCACCGAGGACGCGCAGAACGGCGTGCCGCTGCTGTACGTCGGCGAGGACGGCAAGCTGCGCGGCCAGTTCTGGAACGGCAGGGTCGCACCGCTCACGTCGACCGGCGCCGTCAACGACGGCAACTGGCACCACGTGGTGCTGACCGGCGCGGTCTCCAAGCAGCAGCTGTTCCTCGACGGTGTGCAGCAGGGCGGCGACCTCGACGGCGACATCGACCACCTGAACATGAGCTTCGCACAGGTGGGTGCGGCCAACGGCCCGAACGAGAACGCCTGGCCGAGCTTCGGGCCCGGTAAGAAGCGCTACTTCACCGGTGAGGTCGACGAGGTCGCGGTCTACGAGCACTCGCTCGGCCGGCCCGCGGTGAAGGCGCACCTGGCGGAGAAGGCGCAGGCACCGCACCTCACCAAGATCACGCTCCCGAGTGGGCGGACGGCGAGCACGATCGCCTACGACCACGGCAACGACCGGGTGCGCGAGGTCGTCGACAACGACGGCGGCAGGTGGAAGATCGACCAGCCGATCATGACGGGCTCCGAGGACAACCTGATCCGCACGGTCCAGGTGACCGACCCCGGTGAGCGGTTGCACAGCTACGACTACGACGCCAAGCGCAGCCGGATCCTGCGCTACCTCTCGCCGATCGGCATGAGCACCCGGCCGGAGGACCGGCTGCCGCAGCCCGCGACGCCGACGTCGAACCCGAACTGCCAGCCCGCGTCCGGGGTGGAGGACGGCGCGCCCGTGTTCTGCGTCGGCAAGGGCGGCACCACGCCACCGCAGATCGTCGACTCGACCGGCAAGACGCGTGGTGTGCGCAGCTACGACTACGACGCGTCCGGGTTCCAGAGCACCATCACCGACGAACTGGGCAACCAGGTCACGATGGTGAACGACGAACGCGGCAACGTGAAGCAGACGACGACCTGCCGCCGCAGCGGCACGGACTGCTCCACGAGCTACGTCGAGCACTTCCTCAACCCCACCGATTTCACCGACCCGCGCAACGACAAGGTGATCGGCGAGCGCGACGCGAGGTCGTCCGGCCCGGCGGACAACCGGTACCTCGACAGGTCCGAGTACGACACGAACGGCAACCTGATCACGAGCACGGCCGCGGGCGGCCATGTCGTGAAGCACGAGTACACGACCGACAGCAGCGACGCGGCAGTCGACGGCGGCAACGTCCCGGCGGGCCTGGTGAAGCGCACCGAGCAGACCGGTGCCGGCGTGACGCTGTACACCTACTACCGCAACGGTGACCTGGCGTCGGCGACTTCGCCGACCGGTCTCGTGACGTCGTACAAGTACGACTCGCTGGGCCGCAAGACCGAGGAGACCGAGTCGTCGTCGTCCACGCCTTCCGTGACGACGAAGTACACCTACGACGACCTGTCGCGCGTCGTGGCGACGACCGACCCCGGCATCCTCAACACGATCACCGGCGTCACCCACACCAAGGAGACGCGCAGCACCTTCGACGCCGACGGCAACCGCACGAAGCTCGAAGCCGTCGACCTGACCGGTGGTGACGCTCCGCGCGTCGCGACGTTCGCGTTCGACGACCGCGGCCGCCTCGCCGAGGAGGTCGACGCGGAGGGCCGCAAGACCAGCCACGGCTACGACCACTTCGGCAACAAGATGTGGACGGTGACGCCGGGCGGCGTCCGCACCGACTTCACCTACACGGCCCGCAACAAGGTCGCCGAGATCTGGCTGCGCGGCTACACCGGTGACCCGATCGACCCCACCAGGCCGAACGCCGACCAGAACGACGAGCCCGACCCGGCGACGAACACCAGGCCCGGCAAGGACTCGCTGCTCGTCCACAGCTACCTCTACGACCTCGCCGGTCGGCTCTACGCCGACGTCGACGCGATGGGCCGCACGACGAAGTACGCGTATTACCGGGACAACTCGCTGCGCGCGATCGTCGCGGTCGGCGCGGGACGTGACGCCGACGGCAATCGCCGCGACGTCACCGTGCAGGACAACGTCTACGACCCGGCCGGTCACCTGATCCGGCAGACGGTCGCCGGCGGGCTCGTCACCCAGTTCGAGGTCGACGAGGCGGGCCGCACGAAGAAGACGGTGCAGGACCCCGGTGGTCTGGCTCGCACGACCGAACTGACCTACGACGCGGCCGGCCAGGTCAAGCGAGTGGTCAAGACCGGCAACCCGTCCAACTTCTCCGTCACGGGCTCGGTCACCGAGATCGTCGACTTCGAGTACGACGCGGCGGGCCGGCAGACCAAGGAGACAGTCCACAGGGGAGCGTCGGATCCCCTCGTCACCGAGCGGACCTACGACGCCTACGACCGGGTCAAGACGGAGGTCGACCCGCGTGGTGTAGCGGACGCGGCCAGGCGTGCCGAGTACACCAACTCCTACACCTACGACGCGAACCAGCAGCTGATCGAGCTGACCGGCCCGCAGGTCTCGGTCGAGGAGAACGGTGGCACGGCTCGCAACGCGCGTGCCCGGATCTCCAGCGGGTACAACACGTTCGGCCAGGTGACGCACCACCGCGACGCCAAGGGCGACGTGTCGGAGACGACCTTCGACAAGCTCGGCCGCCAGGTGGCGAAGAAGTCGCCGGGCTACACCCCGCCGGGCGCGACCGAGGCGATCGTGCCCGAGGTCCGCACCGAGTACGAGCCGGACGGCAAGGTCAGCGCGGTGGTCGACGCCGGTGGCGCGATCACCAGGTTCCGCTACAACCAGCTCGGCCAGCTCGTGGAGAAGGTGCTGCCGTCACCGGACGCGCCGGCCCAGCCGGGTGCGAAGACGTCGTACGTCTACACGCGCACCGGTGAGCTGCTGACCGCGACCGACCCGTCGGGTGCGATCACCAAGCAGGTCTACGACGACCTGAAGCGCCCGATCGCGACCACGCAGATCGAGCGCAAGCCGCGGGCCGCGGTGTTCACGTCGACGGCGACCTACGACGACGCGGGCCGGGTGCTCAAGTCGACCAACCCCGTCGGCGAGGTGGCCGAGCAGGTCTACGACAAGCTCGGTCAGCGGATCCGCAGCATCGAACCGGACGGCACGAAGACCGAGTTCGGCTACGACGGTGCCGGCCGCCAGGTCCGCACGGTCGACGGCATGGGCCGCATCACCGACCGCGTCTACAACCAGGTCGGCTGGCTCACCGGCACGCTGAACATCGCCCCGGACGGCTCGTTCATCCGCGGTGAGCAGCTCAAGCACGACGCCGTCGGCAACGTGATCGAGGAGATCGACGCGCTCGGCAGGTCCACCAAGTTCACCTACGACGCGGCCGACCGGCTGGTGAAGCAGGTGGAGCCGGTGTCGGCCACCGACTCGATCACCACGACGTTCGGTTACAGCATCGCCGACCAGCGCACGCGCACGACGGATGGTCGCGGCAACTCGACCATCACGACGTACAACGCGCTCGGCCTGCCGGAGAAGGTGGTCGAGCCCTCGACCGCCGCCCACCCCGGCGAGTCCGACCGCACCTGGATCACCACCTACGACAAGCGCGGCCTGGCGACGAAGGTCCAGGCGCCGGGTGGCGTGACGAGGGAGCGCACCTACGACGCGCTGGGCAGGCTCCGCACGGAGTCCGGTTCCGGCACGACGCAGGCGACCCAGACCCGCACCCGCGACTACGACGAGCGCGGCCTGCTCGTCGGCGTCAGCGCCCGCGGCACCAAGAACGTCTACAGCTACAACGACCGCGGCCAGCTGCTGACCGCGACCGGCCCGTCCGGTGACTCGTCGTTCGGCTACGACGCGGCCGGCCGGCTCACCAACAAGACCGACGCGTCCGGCACCAACACGTTCACCTACCTGAACGGCCGCCTGTCGACCGTTCAGGACGGCGTGACGAACGCGATGCAGGCGTTCAGCTACAACGCCGCGGGTGACCTCGAGAAGGTCACGTACGGACCGGACGCGATCCGCAGGTACGAGTACGACGCGCTGGGCCGCCAGGTGTCCGACAAGATCGAGACGTCGACCGGCGCGTCGATCGGGTCCATCACCTACGGGTACGACCTGAACGACCAGCTGACGTCGAAGGTCACCACCGGCACCGCGGGCGCCTCGTCGAACACCTACGGCTACGACCACGCCGGTCGCATGACCTCGTGGACCTCCAACGGTGTCGAGACCAAGTACGAGTGGGACAAGTCCGGCAACCGGACTCGCGCGGGCGACAAGGTGTCTGTCTTCGACGAACGGAACCGCCTGCAGTCCGACGGTGACTACACCTACACGTACTCGGCGCGCGGCACCCTCGAAGGACGCACGTCGTCGGGTCTGACCGACACCTACGGCTGGGACGCCTTCGATCAGGCAGTGCTGCGAGGTAGCACGTCGTTCACCTACGACGGTCTGGGCCGCATGATCGGCCGCAACGGTGGCAAGTTCGCCTACTCGGGCTTCGGCATCGACCCGGTGTCGGACGGCGAGTCGTTGTTCAGCCGCAGCGTGGACGGATCGCTGCTGGCCGTCGGTTCCGGTGACCAGAAGAAGCTGGCGGTGAGCGACCGCCACGGCGACGTGGTCGGCACGCTGAAGCCAGGCGGGACGGCCATCGAGGACTCGGTCGCCTACGACCCGTTCGGCAAGCGCATCGCGGGCAGCGGGCTGAAGGTCGGCTTCCAGGGCGACTGGACGGACCCGGAGTCCGGCGAGGTCAACATGGGTGCCCGCTGGTACAACCCGTCCTCCGGTTCGTTCACCAGCCGTGACTCGATCAGCCTCCCGTCGTCGCCGTCGATCGTGATGAACCGCTACACCTACGCCGGCGGTTCGCCGATGAACTACGACGACCCGGACGGCCACTTCTGGGGCTGGCTCGAGGACAAGGCCAAGCAGGTCGGCAACGCCATCGGCAACGGCGCCAAGGCCGCGTGGAACTGGGCCAAGACCGACGGCCTCGAACTGGTCAAGGAAGTCTCCGGCTACAACGACATCAAGGGCTGCATCACCAACCCGAGCTGGGGCGGCTGTGCGATGGCCGCGCTGAACTTCGTGCCCGCGGGCAAGGTGGTGAACCTGGCGGCCAAGGGCATCAAGGCCGGGGTGAAGCTGGTCAAGGCCACCAAGATCGGCCGCGCGGTCGAGAACCTGGCCGGCGGAGGCTCGAAGCTGCTCAAGGCCGCGGGCGACTTCATGCGCGGCGCCGGCAAGATGATCACCGAGATCAAGTGGGTCAAGGTGGGCGGCAAGCTCGTCAAGCAGACCGTGACCCGCGTGATCAGGGGAACGGCCAAGTACGGGGCCGGAGCGGCGAGAGCGGTGGCCCGTTCCGCGGGCGACATCGTCCGCTCGATGCCGGGCCACGCCTTCGCGAAGATGGCGGCCGAACAAGCGGCGAGGCGCATCCCGCCGTCGACCTTCGAAGCCCTGCGCAAGCCGTTGCTCGCCGCCAAGGACCTGGTCGTGAACTCGCCGTTCTCGCCGGCGAACATCGTCAGCCACGCGCTCGACAACGTGGTGGACGGCGGCGCGGTCCTGGACTTCTTCCGCACCATGGTCCTGAAGAACACCGACGACGTCATCAAGGAGGCCCCAGCCGCGGCGCGGATGGGCTCCGAGGTGGCCCAGGGGGCGGGCGCGAAGCTCGACGACGTGGCCCGGCCGGGTCGCGCCGCCGGCTCCAAGGCCGACGACCTGGCGGACAAGGCGTCCGGCGCCGCGTGCGACCTCTCGGCGCGGTTGGGTGTCACGAACAGCTTCGTGCCCGGCACGCTGGTGTTGATGGCCGACGGGTCGCGCAAGAAGATCGAGCACCTGCGCGAGGGCGACTGGGTCCTCGCCAAGGACCCGATCACCGGCGAGTCCGGCGCGCGCAAGGTGACCGAGGTCCGGTCGAAGGTGTCCGAGCGGACCGTGGTCGAGCTGACCGACTCGTCGCGCGGCAAGATCCAGGCGACCGACGAGCACCCGTTCTGGGTGGAGTCGGAGAAGCGCTGGGTCAAGGCTGTCGACCTCAAGCCCGCGTACCGGTTCCTGACCGCGGACAACCGGGCGGCGGAGGTCACCGGGACGCGGACGTGGAGTGGACTGCAGAAGGTCCACAACTTCACGGTCGACGGGCTGCACACGTACTACGTGGCGAGCTCGCGGGAGGCTGCGCCACTCCTCGTCCACAACGACGACAGCAAGAACACGGCCGACTGCGGGCAACAGCTTGTGGAGGAGGCAGTCTCTCGTGCCGGAGACGGGACGAAACACGGCAACTCCTTCGTGTCCGAACAGGCGTTGCGTGGAGCGACCGGCAAGACGACTGCAGCTGGTAACCGCGCCATTGACGCCGTGATCGCGGAGGACTTCCCGGACCTCCGGTTCACTCACCGACCTGCCTACAGCCCGTGGTCGAGCACTGGTATCGCAAAGGCGGGCGAGGGAACGCAGATCGGCTACAAATCGATGGAGAGCAGGGAAGACCTGCGCAATGTCCTCGTGCACGAGGAGCTGCACCACCGGTGGTGGGACCGCGGGGTCACGGAGAGGCACCATCCCAGGGACGGCTCCGGGTTGTCCTCGTTGTTCTACGGGACCATCGAGAGGTACGAGCGCATGAGAGGCTGGAAGGGATGATCGAACAGGCTGCACGGCTTGCAGGGCAGTGCCCGGCCTGCGGCGATCCTTGCGAGGGGTGGGCTGTGCAGCTCGTGAGGGATGGCAAGCTGGCCTGGGACCTCGATTGGGAGCACGCCGGCTGCAGCGCCTCCCACGACAGGTCCTGGGGCTTGGCTCCGGAATGGGTGCGCAAGGCGATCATGTCGCAGCACGGCCCGCACTGCCTGCAACTGGCGGATCCGGAGCAGCGTGGTGGCGCCGTCCTGAAGGCTTTCCGCGACGCGTTCGGTCTCTCCCTTCAAGAGGCGCAGAACTCAGCGCGTGCGTTGAGACAGAGCGGGTACGAGGGCACCTACGTCGAAGTGCGGCTGCTGGCTGATCTGTTCGAGCGGGAAGGCATCGCCGCTGGGGCGTCTCCTGGCCCGTGCGTTTGACGAATGACCGTGCTGAAAGGTCCGTCCGGCATCGCCGAGCGGGCCTTTCGCAACTCCGGGAGACCTCGATCGCTCGCCCGGTCGAGCGGACCACCGGTGGTTAACCCACCTGCCACTGAGGCGTCATCGTTCTGACCTGCTGTCATTCGCCAACCCGGCTTCACCCTGGTTCGCATGACGCAGCCGGAACTGCTTGTCAGCACCCCCGTCCAGCAGGACGAGGACGCCCCCCGCTACTCCCTCCTCGTCGCCCGCGACAGCGAAGAAGTCGTCGCCGCGCAGCGACTGCGCTACGAGGTGTTCGCCGGTGAGATGGGGGCGACGCTGCACACCGGCGTGCCCGGCCACGACGTCGACGAGTTCGACGAGCACTGCGACCACCTGGTGGTCCGCGACGACCGCACCGGCGCCATCGTCGGCGGTTACCGCATGCTGCCGCCGGAGCGCGCGAGGGAGGCCGGCCGGCTCTACAGCGACGGCGAGTTCGACCTCGCGAACCTGGCGGACCTCCGCCACACCACGGTCGAGACCGGCCGCTCCTGCGTGCACCCCGACCACCGCAACGGTGCCGTCGTCAGCCTCGTGTGGGCGGGTATCGCCCGGTACATGCTGCTGAGCGGGCACAAGTGGCTCGTCGGGTGCGCGTCCATCCCGCTGCAGGACGGCGGCAGCCTCGCGGCCGGGGTCTGGGACACCGTGCACGCCAAGCACTACGCGCCCGAGCAGTACCGCGTCACGCCGCACCACCCCTGGGACGTCGACCAGGTCGCACGGCCGGCCAGGACGGTGATTCCGCCGCTGCTCAAGGGTTACCTGCGGCTTGGCGCCAAGGTCTGCGGGCGGCCTGCGCTCGACGCCGACTTCGGGGTCGCGGACCTCTTCATCCTGCTCGGCATGGACCACGTGGATCAGCGCTATCTCAAGTTCTTCCTGGGGGAGACGGCATGAGTCACGCCTGGATGCCCACGTCGCCGTGTGGCGACGGGTGCGTCAGCGGTGCGCCAGAAGAAGTGAACAGGTTCCGGCAGATCTGGCGGGCGGTCACGGCGGTCGCCGCGATCCTTTGCGGCGCGGCGATCGCGCTCGCCCTCCTGCTGCCGGGCAAGCAGCGGGAGAGCGTCGTCCGCCTGTGGTTCCACGCGGTGTTGCGGGCCTTCGGGGTGAGGCTGGAAGTTCACGGCGCCAGGAAGTTCCAGGAGATCCCGAAGCGCGGTGTGCTCGTCGCGAGCAACCACGTGTCCTGGCTGGACGAGCTGGCGATCGACTCGGTGCAGCCGATCAGGATCGTCGCCAAGAAGGACATCAAGGGCTGGCCGGTGCTCGGCCGGCTCATCACCGCGGCGGGCACGGTCTACCTCGACCGGGAGAAGCTGCGCGAGCTGCCGCGGACGGTCGCCGAGCTCGCCACGACGCTGCGCAACGGCAGCGCGGTCGGCATCCACGCCGAGGGCACGACGTGGTGCGGGCTCGCGTCCGGGCACTACAAGCCGGCGCTGTTCCAGGCCGCGCTCGACGCCGGTGTGCCGGTGCGGCCGATCGTGCTGCGGTACCGGATCGGCGGGCACGTGACCACGCAACCGGCGTTCGTCGGCAGCGACACGCTCGTCGACTCGATCCGCCGGGTGCTCAAGGTCAAGGGTCTGGTCGTCGAGGTGCACGTGCTCGACGAGATCGCTCCCGGCCGTGCGGCGAACCGGCGCGAACTGGCGAAACTCGCCGAAGAGCAGTCAAACCGCTTGACCTCGACCGAACTGGAGCTTGCACCATCAACGGGTGACTCTCACCGCGCCCGCTCCATCACGCCTCTGGTCGCCTGACCGCCGCTGGCCCACGACGGGCATCCTCCTGCTGGTCACGCTCCTCGCCTTCGAGGCGATGGGCGTCGGCACGGCGATGCCCACCATGGTCCACGAGCTCAGGGGCGAGGCGCTGTACGCGTGGCCGTTCCTCGCGAACCTCGCGGCGAGCGTCATCGCCACGGTCTTCTCCGGACGGCTCTCCGACCGGCGGGGACCCAAGCCCGCGGTGCTGATCGGGGTGACCCTCTTCCTGGCCGGCCTGGTCGTCGCTGGCCTGGCGGAGACCATGGCGGTGCTGCTGGCCGGCCGGGTGCTGCAGGGCTTCGGCGCCGGGTTCCTGATCGTCGCGATCTACGTGCTGATCGCGCTCGCCTACCCGGAGGACGACCGGCCCGCCGTGTTCGGCGCGCTGTCCGCGGCCTGGGTGGTGCCGTCGCTGGTGGGGCCGGCGGTCGCGGGGTGGGCGACCGAGCACCTGAGCTGGCGGCTCGTGTTCCTCGCGATCGTGCCGCTGGTGCTGATCGGCAGCGTGCTGCTCGTCCCTGTGTTCAAGGGCCTGCCTCCGCACGACGCGACGCCGCCGCAGCGCAAGTACCTGCCGCTCGCGGCGGTGGCCGCGGGTGCGGGCGTGGCGAGCCTGAGCTGGGCGCTGCAGCACCGCACGTGGTGGTTGTTCGCGGTGGCGGTGCTGCTGCTGGCGCCCGCACTGCGCGTCCTGCTGCCGAAGGGCACGCTGCTCGCCCGGCGCGGTCTCCCCGTCACGATCCTCGCGCGCGGTCTGCTGGCCGGCACGTTCTTCGCGGTCGAGAGCTTCATCCCGCTCACGCTCACCGTCGTGCACGACTACTCGCCGCTCGAGGCGGGCCTTCCGCTGACGCTGAGCGCGCTCGGCTGGGCCGGTGCGTCGATGTGGGCGTCGCGGCACCCGGAGATCGAGCGGTACACCCTCGTGCGGGTCGGCTTCCTGTTCACCGCGACCGGTATGGCGGCCGTGACGTTCGTCGCACCCTCGTGGGGTCCCGGCTGGCTGACGTTCGTCCTGTGGGGCTTCGCCGGTGCCGGCATGGGCATGGCGACGTCCAGCGTCGGCGTGCTGATGATGGCCGCGTCGCCGGAGGAAGACCGCGGGTTCAACTCGGCGGCGCTGCAGATCTCGGACATGCTCTTCTGCGCGACCATGATCGGACTCGGCGGTGTCGTGGTGGTGGCCACCGCGCCGACCGCGGGCGTGGTGGTGCTGAACCTGTCCATGGCGGCGTTGGCCGTGGTGGGAGCGATTCTGACCGGACCCCGCATGCGGGCTACCCTTGAGTCCTGATGGCTTATCTCGACCACGCTGCCACGACCCCGATGCACCCCGAGGCGGTCGCGGCCATGACCGAGGCGTTGTCCACGACGGGCAACGCCTCGTCGCTGCACACCTCCGGCAGGCGGGCGCGGCGTGCGATCGAGGAGGCCCGCGAGACCGTCGCCGACGCCCTGGGCGCCCGGCCGTCCGAGGTGCTCTTCACCGGCGGCGGCACCGAGAGCGACAACCTCGCGGTCAAGGGCATCTACTGGGCCTCCGGCAAGCGCCGGGTGCTGGCCTCGGCCGTCGAGCACCACGCCGTGCTGGACGCCGTGGAGTGGCTGGAGCAGCGGGGCGCCGAGGTCACGTGGCTGGAAACCGACTCGTACGGCCGCGTCTCGGCGGAGACGGTCGAAGCCGCGCTGGACGCCTCCGACGACGTCGCGCTCGTCACCACGATGTGGGCGAACAACGAGGTCGGCACCATCAACCCGGTGCACGACATCGCGCGCGTGTGCGCGGAGCGCGGTGTGCCGTTCCACACGGACGCCGTGCAGGCCGTGGGCGCGGTGCCGGTCGACTTCGCGGCTTCCGGCGCGTCCGCACTGACCATGACCGGCCACAAGGTCGGTGGCCCGTACGGAGTCGGTGTGCTGCTGCTGGCGCGTGACGTGAAGTGCACGCCGTTGCTGCACGGCGGCGGCCAGGAACGGGACGTCCGCTCCGGCACGCTGGACGTGCCGTCGATCGTCGGTCTCGCGCGGGCCGTGCGGATCGCGGTGGACGAGCAGGAGCAGCGCTCGGCGGAGCTCGCCGCGTTGCGGGACGAGCTGATCGCGTCGGTGCGCGCGGTGGTGCCGGACGTGATCGTGAACGGCGACCCGGTCGACCGCCTGCCCGGCAACGCGCACCTGACGTTCCCCGGTTGCGAGGGCGACAGCCTGCTGATGCTGCTCGACGCCCGCGGTGTCGAGTGCTCGACGGGCTCCGCGTGCACGGCCGGCGTCGCGCAACCGTCGCACGTGCTGCTGGCGATGGGTGTCGAACCCGCTCTCGCGCGCGGATCACTGCGGTTCTCTCTCGGGCACACGTCGACGCGTGCGGACGTCGAGAAACTCGCGGAGGTCATCGGCCCGGTGGTCGAACGCGCGCGTACGGCAGGTCTGGCAGGCATGAGGCGCAACCGGAAGGTGGTCAAGCAGTGAAGGTCCTCGCGGCGATGAGCGGTGGTGTCGACTCCGCGGTGGCGGCGGCACGAGCCGTCGAAGCGGGACACGACGTCACGGGCGTGCACCTCGCGTTGTCGGCCAAGCCCGGCACTCTGCGCACCGGTGCCCGCGGCTGCTGCACGATCGAGGACGCGCACGACGCGCGCCGGGCCGCCGACCTGATGGGAATCCCGTTCTACGTCTGGGACTTCGCGGAGCGGTTCACCGAGGAGGTCGTCGAGGACTTCGTCGCCGAGTACGCGGCCGGGCGCACGCCCAACCCGTGCCTGCGGTGCAACGAGCGGATCAAGTTCGAGGCGTTGCTGGACAAGGCGATCGCGCTCGGGTTCGACGCGGTGTGCACCGGGCACTACGCGCGGCTCGCGGTCGTGGACGGGCGGCCGGAGCTGCGCCGGGCCGCGGATCTGGGCAAGGACCAGTCGTACGTGCTCGCCTCGCTGACCGACGAGCAGCTCGCGCACGCCATGTTCCCGTTGGGGGACACGGTGAAGGACGACGTGCGGGTCGAGGCGGCCTCGCGCGGGTTGTCGGTGGCCCGCAAGCCCGACTCGCACGACATCTGCTTCATCCCGGACGGCGACACCCAGAAGTTCCTGGCCGGCCGCATGGAGACCAAGCCAGGTCTGCTGATCGACGACGAGACCGGCGCCGTGCTCGGGCGGCACGCCGGGGTGCACGAGTTCACCGTGGGGCAGCGCAAGGGGCTCGGGATCTCCGGGCCGGCTCCTGACGGGCGGCCTCGGTACGTGCTGTCGCTGGAGCCGGTGTCCGGCAACGTTCGCGTGGGTTCTGCCGAGAAGCTGGCGGTCACCGGGATTTCCGCGTCCGACCCCGTTGCGCACGTGGAGCTGGACGGGCCGGTCGAGTGCGTGGCGCAGGTGCGCGCGCACGGTGGCACGGCACCCGCGGTGGCCGAGCTGGTGGACGGTGTGCTGCAGGTTCAGCTGCGGGAGCCGTTGAAGGGCGTGGCTCCCGGGCAGGCCGTGGCCATCTACCGCGAGGACGCGGCGGGTGACGTCGTGCTGGCCAGCGCGACGATCGACGCCACCCGCTGACCTAAACGCGACCTTTGCCGTGGATGAAGGGCGCCTTCATCGACCTCAGGTGGATGAAGGCGCCCTTCATCCACG